>PLGF01000009.1 GCA_003138485.1 Verrucomicrobiales bacterium
GCGTCCCAATTGAGGATCGCACAGCAGATCGCGTAGTTTTGAATTTGGTTTGTGTTTTTGAAACTTTGGACGGCGCGCGCCTCCCCTATTTCCGGATAGGATGGCCTTCCCAGTTGAAGAGTCTGGTAATCAAGGTCCATGACCTGGTTGCCATTCAATGCCAGTAACGACGCCAGAAGTGCGAGGAGATGTTCCACAAAACCCTTAATAAACCAGGTTTCCAGGCAGGCCGTTGTGCTCCATGATCTCCTTGGGCTTGGACATCCGCTCCAAAGCCTCAATATCCTGGGGAGACTTCTTGTTGATGTAGTCATGAACCGACTTTTGAATTTCCAGCAGTTTTTTCTGCACTTCAGGCTGCAGGTTTGCTTCCGCAATCAGGGTTTCCAACCGGACAATGCGGCCGGGCTCCTTTTGCTTGAGTTCCAGGAATGACTTGATGGCAGTTTGAAACTCCTTTTGCGCGGCTTGAGGCAGCATTGGGCGAGGGGGTTTGGAAACACGATTTGCGGCCGGATGGTTCGTGGAGTCCGCGGCCATTTCGCGAGGCTTCATCGTATTGGTGTACGATGTAATTCTCCCGTTCGCCACAACGTAGTTTGGCTGTATATCGAGACCGAGTAGGGTCTTGCCCTTGGCGTTCACGACATAGACGGGGTTCTTATCCTTGTCTGGCTGGACGACCAGCCGCGGAAGCGGCTGGAACCCGTCCCCTGGGTTTCCGTTGGTGGTTTGACCAGCTGAAGGCCGTGCAAACATGATGAGCAGCGCAAGCGCAAGAAGTTGAGTCGGTTTTGTCATATATTTTCGGTTCTAAGGTTTCCGAGTGTTTGGAATGGGAGCGTTGGTCAGGGCGGGCACCACCCGGAATGTTACGACGTAAATATTGGTGTTTGCATCGACGATGTTGGCATATTCCGTGGTGGCTTTTGATCTGGCGATTTTAACCCTGTACTCCATCTTTCCATGTGCGGGGATGAGCATTCCCTTGGCCTCCACTGTAGTGCATCCGCAGGAAGCCCCGTAGCCCAGGATGTTCACTGCGTGGTCCGTCGCATTGGTTCCTGTAAAGGTAAGCACCTGCACTTGGTTGGTGGGAACGAGCAGGACTTCCACCTCGCTGGGGAACGTCAGAGGCACCGGGCTTGCGGTTCCAGGCTGGGTGCCGGACTGAGCATAAACGCCGTAACCTGTAAATACAAGAACGGTCAAAATCAGAAGTTTTGTTTTATTCATTGTGATATTGTTCCTCCCCCAATTAAGTTAGTGCAGGTATTGGTGGACGGCGTGGAGACCGGAATGTCAAACGGCGGCTTGTTGTAAGCCGTGATGACGATATCCAGCAACAGCAGGTTGGTCGAGCAGGGTGTCGCGATCTGGTTGGTGGTTGTAAAACTCATGCTGTTGGTCAGGCTCGCATCCAGCCGCAGGCTGGTCGCCGTCAGGTTGGCCCAGGGCGCAATCCCGGACAGGGTTTCGTTGGGGCTGGCGCCATTGAGGGACAGCGTGACCGGCGAATTGGTCGCGGTCAGCAAGTATTGGTTGGGGGAGGCCTCTGGAAGCAGCGACCCGCCTTGAATGCTTAGTGAATAGGCGGAGGAGTTGACGATAGTGACCCCCTGGTTCAACAGTGGCCCGGTGGAAGTCTGGGCAAAAACGAGGTAAGTGCCGTTGCTTTCCCTCATGGTTATGTTGGTAGTCGCACCGCTGTAGGGCGCCAGCACGTTGGTCACATACGTGAACGTGCCGTCGGGATTCTGGCTTTCCACAAAGAGGTTCGTGACGGTATGGTTGATCGTGATGACCGGCTGGCAGGCATTCGTGTCAATGGTGAATATCACGACCGGGCTGAGATTGGTCACGGCGGGGTTGTAGTACATCCGCGTCGCCACGATCCTGGTCGGGTATCCGAGATCCACGTTTTGAAAAGACACGGCTGCGGCAGCCAGCTCCGTTACCTGCGAATTTGTCTCCGTTTGGGCGTAATACAGCGTCGCGTCATCAAATTGTTGCGGAAAGGGCGGAGGGGGCGGATGGGAAGTGTAGGTTTGTTCCGTGGTGGGTATTCCGGGCGCCTGGCCAACGGGTATTGGATTTAACGTAATCGGCGCTGCGTTGGTCACCCAAAGGCCGTTGATTTGCTGCATGATGCTCAATATGGCGTTGGTAGTGATGGTGCTGGCGGTCACGGTCGTGCCGTTGATTTGAATGGCAATGTCGCCCACAGTGAACATGGCTGTCGCTTGGCTGACTCCACAATCCATATTCTGAGGGCCGAATGGAGGCGGGACCAGTTCGTCAAAGCAGGCGTACCAATTGTCGCCCAGCGTGAAATTTTGCAGTTCATCCTGCCAAAAGCCGATGGGATCGCCCAGCTTGTTGGTTGTGAAGGAGTCAAACCATTGGAGCGGGGTAGGCCATTCCGGGGGCGTGGTGTTGGTCGTGGTCAAGTCGGCGGCAGACATGTTGTTCCCCGACAAATAAATTGAAACCACGCCGGCTGTGTCTAAAGCATCCGGGTTAAGAGGAATGCTGGATCCATCTCCGGGGTAGGCAAACAAGGAAGAGGAGGCGGTGGGATTCATCGGGTACAGCGCCGCCAGGAAAATAAGCTCCCCGTAAGTTCCATCGTCGTGGGTCACGAAGTTGGTTACATTGATGGTGATGTCATTATGCAGAATGGTGGAGACGGATTGAATGGTGGGCGCCATCAAAAAGAGGCGAAACGGCATTGACGTTATAAAGGGCGTTTCCACTCCTATGCGAATCATATCGTTGGTGGTAGTCGGACAATAGGTGCCGGGGTCGGGTTGAACGGTCCAGGCGGTTAGTTCCGTGGCGCTGTTCAAGATGGTGAAGGTGAAGGAGGGACCCATAAACGTCCCTTGCTGCACGATATATCGGTCCGGAGTAGGGCCGGGGTACTGGGCGTCTCCATACGCCTGCTTGCCAGCCGGCCCGGTCTCGTATGGGGCGATGGTGAAATCCGGGAAGTTGGCCAGTCGGGCATCGCAGCCCACGCTGTTATAGTAAGGTTCCCCATACAAAATGTAACCGCAAGGCGGGCTGTTGGGATTGGTGGCGGAATAATTCATGTTGCTGATGGTGTAATTGATCGGGCCAAATGCCTGCAGCGACGGGCCAAACTCAGTGAACGGGGCGCCAACAATGTTGGGTGATCCGTAAGTTGCGAAAATCAGCGGTGGCGGAAGCAGCGGCATTTGCACGACGTTGCTGTAAACTCCGCAGGGCGCCGTGATGAACAGGGTCATTTCACCCGCCACGGTTGTTTGGGCTGTAATGACGCAATTGCTGGCCGGCGTGTTGATGACGTTGTTGACGGAGAGCAAAGTCTGGTTCGTCAGGGGTGTTGGGATTTGCACCGGGGGTGTTTGAGAGTAATCCCAGTTAGTATTTTGGTAAACGGTGGCTGAAACTTGGGTGGGATCCCCGGTGGTGGTGATAGTCTGCCCCCAGCTCGCCGTGGCCAGCTGCCCCACAATTGTCAGGTTGGTTGAAGTGGGAGTTACGGTTGGCACTCCTGTTCCCTCCATAAGATACCGGCTCATCGTGTGCGGCGCTCCTTGCGGGTCAATGCCACTAAGGGTGACCAAGATTTTTGGCTGGTTTAATGCGGCCTGCTGCAGGTCGACCGTCGCGCTGGCAGATCCGTTAGGCGGGCAAGTGGTTGGAATAAACGGCGTCAAAATGGGATCGCTGGTAATCACCTTTACGTCCGTCAGATTTTGGGTGCACCACGTGATATTCACAACCTCTTGATTGGCGGAAGGAGCGCATATGGTGCAGACAGTACCCCTTATGTCCATGTTGGCAGCAGGCCCCGGCCAATCATAGACGTATTGTGTGCATCCGAAGGACGGCGGCAAAACGAAGGACCTCCGGCCAGGACCATAAGATGGCGTGGAGAACGGAGGTGGATAGGTTGGAATCATGCCCATGGGTTGAGTGAGGACGCCGGGACCTTGCGACGCTACGGCACTGGCAATCTGATCGGCCAGGCTTGGTGCTGGTGGCAGTGTGGGAAAATCGTAATTGGTGTCTGCGTTCGCAATCACATTAAAAAGCAGGTTCACCCAGGTGTCTCCAAACTTATCCACGGACAGCGTCGTTGTCCCGTAAGCCTGGTTGAACTGGTTGATGGGAGCGCCGATATACATATTCGTGTTGGCTGATTGCCATGTGCCAGGGGGTTCGCCGGATAACTGCAAATCTGGATCAAAGGCTAAAGCTACTCCCTCTACGTTAAGGTGAACATAATTGGTGGTGCAAGGAGGCACGATAAGAGTGACCGACTCCCAAAAAGTGACGGTTTGAAACGAGTCGGGGAAAATCGGGCCGGTGGCATAAATTGTGCCCCAGAGGTTTGGATTGGCACCCGGTCCCGGACCATACAAGCCGGCCCAAAGACCATCCGGACAATTTTGCCCTTCGGTAACTATGCACGGACAGGACCATATCGGAACGTCCCCGATGGCCGTTGCGGTGGTCGTGTCGGATGGCAATATTTCCCCCAAACCGTAAAGAGTGCAAAGCAGTTGGGCCGTGGCTAAATTGTTCTCCAGCGGCTGGCCCGGATAATCAATCGTGGCGTGAATGATGGTGCCATCCATGCCTCCGTTGTCTCCAGGCCTCAGCACGATGGGATTATTGGGGTCTCGGGGAAGGTTCCCAAACCAGGTATTCCACCACTGCCCCCAAAAATAGGGGATGCATTCCACCGGATCGGTCAATGAAGCGTGGCTAGAAGTGACAATTTTTCCAGAGGTATAAGGAAACCAAACCGTGATGTAGAGACAATTGCTGGCCTGTTGAACGTTCGGGCCCTGGATGAGCTGGTAATTTATATTTCCAGGAGTCGGCGGGCACCGTCCATTGGACCAGTCCACGATGAGATGCGGGGCGCTGGAACAGGCGACATTGATGTCATTGTCCTGGGCCCCACACCGGGCGATCATCATGGCCGCGAACATGACCGCACAAGCTATCCTTTTATTGTCCATAGATGGGCAGGGGTGGAATGCCGTTTGTCAGATAAAGGCTCAGACTGTTCGTGTTAACATGATACTGGCTGTTGAACATCCATACGTTGGATGAATTATACATCAAATTGCTCAGTCCGACCGTCCCAAAAATGGTCTGACCCTGGCTGAGCATCGCCACCGGGTTGTTGAATGGAAGGTTTAGCGGAGGCGAATTATTGGTGGTGTAAAAGACGCCCACATCTTGCGACATGTAGTCCGGGCTGATGAGGACAATTACGTCGCTGGGGTTGTTGGTGCTCCGGTACTGGGAGGGGGTCAGAGTCTGGAATCGCATCGAGAAGTAATTGGTGGTGAACCCATTTCCGCTCGGCACCCAGTACCGGAGGTTGATGCGGTCGCTGTTGGTGTAGAGATTTCCTGGAATCAGCACCATGGTCGGGTCGGCCGGGTTGCGCAATGGAGTGAGATCGATGTAGCCCACGACATTTCCCTGGCTGTTGGTGACGATGGCCTGCAGTAGCAAATTGGTCCTGGACTGTATCCAGGTGGGTTTGTAGAAAAAGATGTTGTCTGAAATATTTGTGTCGCTGGAAACGACAAGACCCAGGTCGTTGGTGCTTCCGGGAATGGGGACGACCGTCCAATCAAACAGGCTGACCGTGACGTAGGTCAGGTTGGTGGGCCCGTCCGTCTCGATAAAAACAGACTCCGACTGCTCAAACCTCTGTATAACCTGGTGGTACACCGGGTAATTGCCAGGAGTGGATACCACCAGCGTATCGGCGGGTGATGTTCCTGTCGTCCATACAAGGTTTTCATAGCTATAAGGGGGATAGTTAACCAACGCGCTGTTGGTGGCAATGATGGTGGCCGGGATGGACGGGTTTCCCGGGAAGATGGTGTAGAAATTAGCCACGTAATTGACCAGGGAATTGGCGCCTGTGCCCGCGGTGCAGGTAAATTGCAGCACGGAGCTGGAGGCCCATCCGTCCCGGATGGCCATGACTTGGTAAGTATAGGTGCCGTTCTGCAATTTGAGCTGGTTGCCGGGCAGCGCGGTCCATCCGCCGCCCAGCCCAATTTGATAGTCGTAAGTGACGTTGGGGGTGACGCATCCCAGCACCACCGGAGTCTGCGAATCATAAGTGCCGTTGCGGTCAATGAAGCCGGGCATGGTGCTTTGCACCGGGCCTACCTGCGCCTGATAGACGTTGGTCACGGGCGCGTTGAGTGCGCCGTAGAGAAGAACCGACGCCACGATGGTTGCGGAGCGGTCCAGCGTGACCGGGAGCGTGTTTCCAACATTGGGATTGTTGGCGTTCGGGTAGGTGACGGGCGCCAAGCCTGTTTCGCTGACGACGACATTCAAGGATCCCTCCCCGGTCGATATGGAGACGGACAAATCAGAATTGAAGGTCTCCCCGGATGGCGATACGGCCAGGCCCAAATTCGACTCCGGAGTAAAACTGTTGGTACTGCTGGGGTTGGCCAGGGCGGAAGTGGCGTAGGCCGTGTCCATGACCCCAACTTGAACCGGGAGCGTGTATTGGGAATTGGTTCCGATGTCAATGGAGTTGATGTTGAGATCACTCGGTATCGTATTGGGATTCACGATGACCAGCTGGTTGTTGATTTCCGACATTTGCGGCGTCAACAGGGTGGCGGTGAAATGAAGGGCTGTGCTGGGGCCGACGCTGCTCAGTGCGGCCGTCCCGGCATAGGCCTGCACGTCGCAGGTGCCGAAATTCAAGTCCAGCGTGACGCTGGCCATGCTGGACGATGTGCTGACCACGGTGTTCCCCCCTTGCTTGATGTTGTACCAAATTACGGTGCCGCCATTGGGGTTCGTCAGCGTCACCTTCAGGTCGCTGAGCGTTTGACTGTTGGTCGCGACCTGGATTGCAGCCAGGTTGGTGACGACCGGTGAAAACGTGTAATCAACCGTGCTGGGCAGCCAGCCCGCCCGTGAAGCGGTGACTTCCACCTGCGGCGCCAGCGCCAATATGTTGGTGTAATTGGTGACGCAGTTTATCAACAGATTCCCCTGTTGAATCTGCAGGCTGGCCAGCGGTGTGGCCGAGCTGATGGCCAGGAATGGTCCGCTGGCCACGATTTGAGGCGCGGCCACCGTGTTGGTGTAATGTTGCTGGGCGCTGGTGTAGGCGCCAACTCCGGAAACAATGAAATCCACTTCGGCCGAGTTTGTAATTTCAATTCCGGCCGAGGGGAACAGCACCCAGGGCTGCTGTTGCGGGGGACTTCCATCGGGAGGGCCTTGCATGTAGGCGACGGTTTTATCACTCGGAACTCCGAGAACGGAAACCAGCATCTGATTGGTGAAGGCGCAGGATGGCGTGATGTACTCATCCGG
>PLGF01000186.1 GCA_003138485.1 Verrucomicrobiales bacterium
TCGCAGACCTGTGAATGGCTACGAAATTTGCAATTGCCCGGCGGCGTTGGCTGCATTCATGGCGACTGACGCGGACGAGGTCGGCCGCGCGCTGACCGGCGTGGAGTTGGTGCTTTCGCCAAAGCTGTTCGTCGCGCTCACGACGAAATAATACAACGTGCCGTTGGCCAAGCCGTTGTTGGTGAATGTGAGGCTTGCGTTGGCAACGATGTTTACATAACCGCTGCCGCTGGTCAGCGAGCGTTTGATTTTGTAGCCGGTCGCGGTGCTTGCGGCGTTCCAGTTCAACGCCACTTGCGCGTCGCCGGCGACGGCGGCGAGACCGGCTGGGGCGGGCGGAACGGGGTTTGCCAGCGACGCCACTTCCGCCGCGTTCAAGGCGCGGCTGTAAATGCGGAAGTCATCCACGCTGCCGGTGAGATTCGGATCGGCCCACTGCGATTTGCCAATATAGTTTTGCGTCGTGCTGCCGAGGCTCGACGGATTGAGCGTCATGCTGAGGTTCGTGTTCGCCGGCACGCCGTCCACATAGAGCACGCCCGTGCTGCCGGACAACGTGACCGCGAGGTGATGCCACGCGCCCGTCGAAAGATTGCCGGCGCGATTCAACTGCTGCTCGCCGCCGCTGCTGCCGGTGGTGATGGCGTAACGCACTGAAGTGCCGCCGCTCGCAGGCGCGAGGAACATATAAGTGCCCGTGCCGGAACCAAAGTCGAACACGCGCGCCCACGTCGCGTTGGCGTCCACCTTCACCCAGGTCGAAATGGTGAAGTCGTTCAACGCGCTGATCAGTCCCGCTGGAAGACTGACGTAGCCGTTGGCCGTCCCGTCCAGATGCACAGCGTTGCTGATTGCGCCGACAACCCAAGTGGCGCCGCTCTGCAACGTGCCGGGGTTGCCGCCGGAGCCGGAGTCTGCGGCGGTCGTGCCGCTTGTAGCGTCAAATTTCCACCAGCCGAACATTTCCGCTGGCGTGGCGCTCACTTCAATGGAGTCGGAGCTGACGCCGGCAACATTGGTTGCAGCGACGACGTAGTAGTAAGTCGTCCCGTTGACAAGGCCAGTGTCAAGATAACTGGCCGCGGTCACGCCGGTCGCGATGTGGGTGTAGCCGCTGCCGCTGGTGGTGCCACGTTTGACGATGTAGCTGTCCGCGCCGGCAGATCCATTCCAACTCAATGACACCACGGCATTGGACGGAGTCGCCACCAAGCTTGTGGGCGTGACCGGCGGCTGGTTGGCAGAAATCATCACCATCACTGTGGCGGAGAACGGAGCGAACGTGGCGGAAAAGGTGGTTGCGGCTCCGATGAAATTGGTTTGCGCAATATCCGGCGAACCCACCCCGGTCCGCGCCGCTTCGTCCTGCGGAATGCCATAACTGTAAAGGGCGGCATTGCCATAAGGAACGTAGCCCGACAGATTGAAATTGGCCGTGAGATTGGACGATGCACTTTTGTTGATCACCAGCAGCGTCAGCGTCCCGTTGGTTCGCATGACTGAATACGTGGCCAGCAGCGGATAATCGCTCGTGGCGCGCACCACCGTGTCGCCATCCGCCGCAAACTTTGGCATCAGCTTCGCGCAATAATAAGTCGGATAGAGGTTGCCCACGCCGCCGAGGCCATAAACAATTCCTCCGTCGCTAAGAACGCCACCGTTGGCGTTCATGCGCCAGCCGTAAAACGCCGGGTCGGGATTGGCAACCGTGCCTTGACCGTTTCGCAAATCCCACCAGACGCGCGAATTGAATTCCGTCTGCAAAATTTGTCCAATGCTGTCGGCGTAAAATAATCCGCCCGGCAGGCTCACGTTCTGACGATCACCTCCCGTGCCGTTCTCGGTCACTTCCAAGGTCACGTTCGTGGCCGCGCTGCCGAGATAATCATTCAGAATCTGGCGCAAGTTCGCCGCGTCGGACGCCCAGCCTTTGGAATAAAGCAAATCCTGCGTGTCGCCCGCCGCCGGGCCGTAATTGTGTTCGATTACGAAATCCGGGGTGCAATTGTTGCTGCGCATATATGTCAGCATCACCGGCGTCCAACCGTAATGCGTCACGCCGGTGCGCGGATTGACCACGGGATGGTTCGAGTAATTTATGTAGCCGTCCTCGGTGGGATCGATGACCGCGCCGATCTTGATCGTCGGATCGACGGCTTTCATCTGCGCATAATAGTTCGTGAAGCGCATGGCGTAGGTCCAGGGATCGTGCGCCATGTAGGGCGCGTTGGTGTTGTAGTCGGTTTCCCAAGTGCCGAAGATTTCGTTTCCGATCTCCCAGTATTTAAAATTGCTGTGATTGGTGACATTGAACATCCGCACGCCGTAGGCGGCTTCATTGGCATCGCTGCTGCCGTAGTTCACGATGATGAAAGCCTGGGAATGCGCATTGGTGGCCAGTGCGATGAAATCGGTGGAATGAGAACCCCCACTTGGTTCATTGGTCCAGTGGTAGTCGTCACCATAGGAGCCGCCCGGCCAACGCAGACAGGTGTTGCGGATGTCATTCAAAATCGCCTTCGTCGCGGGCGTGTTCAGATCCGTGTCCCCGGCACCCGTATTAACCGCAAAGACTCTGCCGCTGACAGTTCGAACAGTCTGGTTCGCATTGACGCTTACATGAACTGCCGCCGGCTTGGGTGCGGCGATCAATCGCATATCATCAATGAAGAAGGGGTTTGTCGAAGCGCCGTTGTTAAATCCAATACCGGTCAGGTTGGTCTTGTTGACGCCCAGCGAAGCAAGAGAAATGATGACCTGCTTCCACGAGTTCGTCGGCGCCGTCACTGAAACCGAAGGAAGTCCCGAACTTGAGCCGTTCAACTCGCCATAGACCGAGATATTTTGTCCACCAGTCGCCCCGCCATTGATCCAGAAAGTCAGATTCGTATAGAGGGTCGCGTCCACGGTGGTGTAGGGCTTCAGCAACCATACCACATACGGGGCGCCGGGAACCAGGGCCACCGAGTTGCTGGCGACAAAGACTAAATTGCTCGTATAGACCGGATTATTCGTGGGGTAATGCGTCATCCATGACCAACCGTCACCCCAGCCGTTGTCAAACCTGCCGGAATAAATCTGCATGTCGTCCGACGGTTGAATCAACGTAAGCAGCCCCGGCCGCCAGGGGATCTGCGTGTAATTGGTAAGACCTGACGTGGGAGTCTGCCCCTGGTAAAGAAATTGCAAATTGCTTGGGTCAATCGTCTGCGTCTGGTCGGGGTTGTTGCGAACTGCATCACCGTGGCTGATGTCGGACGTCCAAATGTTGCCGTCGGGGAACGTGACGTTGTTCTTGCCGGCGAAGGGATTGCTCTCGGTCGCTGCCAGCGGAGTCCACGCCCCCCCGAGACTGGTCGCGGTAAAGGATCGGAAGTATCTTCCCGCGGCGCCTATCGCCTCGACGATCATCAGGTATTGGGGGGTCGCCCCCTGAATCGTGTAGACCTGCGGGGACTCGAACAGGTTGTCCGTCGTGTCAGTCATGATGATCGACGAGTTGGTGAAGGTTCCCGGGAAGCTGCCAATGGGCATGGACGCCCGGTGGATGGTGCCGTCGTCATACGCGTAAAACAAATAGGCGTTCGTGCTGTCGCAGATTACCGTAGTGTCGAGAGAGTTTCCCTGGTAAAGAGGTTGTGGCGCCGACCAGCCATTCGGATTGGTGGGATCGGTCGAGGTCAGATACTGGGCACCCCACTGGAATGTTAGAACCCAGATATTCTTCGGGGCGAAATAGAACAGCGTAGGCGCAACGGTGCCTATAGGCATCTGATACTGTTGGGCAGTGGCCATGTCGGACCATGTGTTAAAGGTCATCATGCCCCCGCCCCAACTCCCTGCGCTGTCGACCGTCGTAAAGTAGACGATGTATTTGCCGTTGTAGTGGACGCAAGTAAAGTCCTTCATGGCGAGCGACCCGTTCTGTGGCGAAGCGAGCGGATCCGTCGACATCCATCTGAATGTCGTGGGCAGCGCGCCATTCTGCGCGAAACAGACGGGTGATGAACACCAGAAAAGCCATAGGAGTGAAGCGACTGTAAAAACGCCTTTTTCCCGCGTTTTTGCAAATGAACAGCGCAACGTCAATGAGGTCAATTTAATTTGATTCATAGTTTTAATTCGATTCACTCATGTTGTTAAGCCGGTCCGAATAGACTTGCCTGGCATTGCTCAAAAAATGAGATGTGCCCGCCTTTCGCCGGCGGTTTCTCCCGTAAATCAAGTACAGGTCCGCGCCCTGGCGGCTCATCGAAACCAGCCGAAGGCGCGCGGCTTCCTCCAGCTTTTTGACTCCGAGGCCGTCGGCCAGCGTCGGCGCGGCGCGTCCGCCGAAGATCACCGGGCTGATCGTCAAATGGACCTCATCGACCAACCCGGCGGCGAACAGCGCCCCGTTCAATTCGCCGCCCCCTTCACACAACAGACTCTTCACCTTCCATTTTGCCCGCAGCCAGCGCAGCGCGGCGGTGAAATCGATCTCCGTCCGGCCAACGACCTTCACCTCGTCGGCCAGCCCTTGCAGGCGGCGCAGCTTGGGCTTCGACACCCGTTCTGTTGTAATCACAATTATAGGCGACATGTGGTGTCGAAATATCTCCGCCTCAGGGTCGATGGTGCCCGCGCCGCTGACGATGATCCGCAAGTTGTTCTCCGCCAGTCCCCTTTGCCGCCGCAGTCGCCGGAACCGCGCCGGGCCGGGGCCTAAGTTGACGCTGTCCAAGTCCACCGTTCGCGCCCCGGCCATGACGGCGTCGGCGCGGGCGCGCAACTCCAGCATGTGCTGGCGGTCGCGCGGCCCGGCAAACGGCTCGAAATGCCGGCTGGCCGGCGCGATCTTGCCGTCGGCGGTCAGCGCCGCGTTGAGGAAGACAAATGGCAGGCCGGGCCGCTTCATGCCATTGGCGCCTCAGCGCCGCCGGCCCAGGCCGGGGGGCTTTTCAACTGGTAAAGCATCTCGCCGGCTCTGGGCACCAGCAAAACGCCCTCCGCCTCGCGGTTGGCAAAATCCTCCTTCCGAATGGAGCTGGGATCGCGGTAGCCAAGATTGATCCGGCGGCAGACCGCCTGGGGAATCCCCGTGGCCAGGGTGACACGGGCGCGGGGGGTTTCCACGCCGTGGTCGAAGGAGCCGACGCCATAGACATGAGTGCTGTGGGCCAGCACACCCCAGGGAAACTGTTTGAAGCGGTCCCATTGCTTGAGGTAATAGTCCCGGCAATGGTAGCCGATTTCCAGGAGAGTCCTGCCGTGGGTGACGCAAATCTCCTTGATGTGCGGCGCGTAAATAATCAATTCGCCGCCGTCGGCCAGGACAGGTTCGAGTTTGTACATGCACTTGCCGCCGGTCCAAAGTTCGTCGTACATCGCCGGCGCGCAGGAGAGGATCGAATGGAACGGCGCGTCCTTGCGGGTGATGTGCAGTTGGCGCGACAGCTCGCTGGCCGCGTCCCACGCTCCTTCCGGCGTGCCCGCGTAAAGCCCGGCCAGGCCGTTTTCCCCCACCACCAGGCAAAAGCAAAGCTTGGGAACGGACACCATTGCCCCCGCCCGGTCCACGATGCGCCTGACCGGAGTCCATTTGCTGCCGTTTATCATCGGATTGGTCACAACCGCTCCCAGCCAATGGAAAAAATTCAAGAGCCGCGGCCCCGCCACTCCGGGAAAGAGGTATTTGTTCCCCCCGGAAAAACCGACCACTTCATGCGGAAAAACAGGCCCAATAATGATGACCTGATCATATTCAAAAAGAAGCCTGTTGACCTCCACAGCCATTTGCATCGAAAACAGCCCGCCTGTCAACCGGCTGATTTCGTCCGCCGTCAACGTGCCGATTTCCCGCAACGCGGCGGGATCGTTCCAGGCATGATTGTGGAAGGCGACGTTGCGGTAGGCGGCCCGCCGTTCCTCCAGCGAGATTTCCAGTCGCCGGCAGATGGCCGCTTCGTTCATGGGCTGATGCGTGCCCAGGGCGATCAGCACATCAAATCTGTCCGTCACGCCGCCGATTTGGGAAAAAAGCGCCTTGAACATCAGCCCGATTGGCGCCGTGCGAGTGCCATCGGGAACGATGAGCAGCACGCGTTTGTGGCGATAGGCCTCCGCCGGGCAGGATGCCGCGACGACTTCCGCAGCCTGCCCGGCGGAGACCCGGCGGCTGCCTGGCTCGCACTTGGCCAGCACCGAAGTGGGATTGTTAGCGTTCACGCAGTGCCGGAGCATAGCACCACCGCGCCCGTGGGCAAGGCCGGGAAGAACCCCCATTTTCCCTTGACCATTCTCTGACGGGGTTTTATGACATGGGGGAGGTTTGGGACGGCATGCTGAAGCATCGTCCGTTGAGAATAATCGAAAGAAGAGAGGTCGCAAACAATCAAAAGAAGTCGGACCACCACCGTATGCAACGCATGGGCATCCCAACCATTACCTCTATGACGCCGTCAAATCTGAGCCGGTCAATCGTCCGCGGCATTGCCGCATGTTGCAAGCCAACCCTCCTTGGCGCCCTGGCGTTGGTCTGCTTTGGCCAAATCAGCCAGGCCCAGCCAACCGGCGTTTACACCGTCAGTTCGGAAATCGCGCCGAATGCCGACTGGTCCACCACGGCGGAGGTGGCATGGACAACCAATAACGGCAACAACTGCCCCCCGACAATTTATCCGTCAGCCCCGGCGTCGTTAGTGTCAAACATCGCCTTTGAACTGGCCACCAACGCAAATAGTGCCTTGGACGCCGGCACTTTAACAACCAATGCGGACTCCACTCAAGTCAGCGTCCCGACTGCGTTCACATGGGCTTTTAACGCGTATTCGCTCACCGTCGATTCGGGCACGATACTGAACCTCGGAGCCACAACACCCGCCCAGATTTTGAATTGGGGAGGGACGCCGGACGCGGCGCCGTTGACGGGTCTTATACTGAGCAACGGCGCCGTGATTGATGCCGTATCCACGGCGGCGCTTACCAACACAGGGGTCATTACCTGGGGTCCTGATTCCGGGGGCGGCACGGTCTTCCAAACTTCCGCCGCTTTTGGCAGCACGAGTATGGCTAATTACGTTTGGATGCCCACGCAGCTTTCGGGTTACGCCGACCTGGCGATCATTAACAATCCCACCAACGCCGCCGCTCCCTGCATCCTCTTCGGCACCAATGGGAACAACGCCTGGGCAGGCACCGTCCAGGTGCGGTCCGGCTATTTTCAGGCGGCCGGATATTACCCGCTGGGTTTGGGCGGTGTCACCGTTGATCCGCAATACTCTCCCTCTGTCAACCCGCCTGTCTGGATGTCGTCCGCTCCGGCGGGACCCGCCATCTTTGAACCTTTGACGGACATCACGATCCCCGGCAGCCTGGTCGCCCAGAACGGCGGCGTGATCGTTTTGCATCAGGATGTTGCCGTCGGCTCGGCCACCATCGACGGAAATCCTCTGCCGCCGGGAGCCTATTATTGGGCCAATCTGAACATTGCTTACCCCGACGTTTTCGCCGCGCCTGGCTCCGGGAGCCTGATTGTTGGCACTGTTGACGCCAACGCGACGCCTGCCACCCCGGTCAACGTCGGCGCGTTTAGCGGCAGCGGATTTGTGACGATTTCATGGGAGGGCGCGGGAAACGCGGAGAATTACATCGTCGAACGCTCCACTACCCTGAACGGAACCAACACGACCATTGCCACGCTTGCCAACGATGCGCATAGTTACACGGACACCGCGGTGACCAATGGCGACACCTATTATTACGAGATTGCGGCGTCCAATCCAAACGGGCTGAGCGCGGCTTCCTCACCGGCGGTGGTGGGGGCGCCGAATCCGCCCGTGGGTGGCATCGCGGCGGTCGATTCCTGGTGGGACACGGTGACATTGTCATGGACGGCTTATCCCGGCGCGAAGAGTTACGACATCTATGCCGGCGGCGCCGCGACCGGGCCGTTCTCGCTCATTGCAGCGGGCATCACGAATAACACCTATGATTACGTGGTGGATACTGGAATGCCCGCCGCGTCCAACTATTTTTCTGTTCAGGCTGTCACCAGCAACAGCATCAGCGGCAACTCCGCGATTGTCGGCGCTCTTGAAGGATTAACCCTGGTCGAGGAGTGGAATGGTATGGGATTGACAAGTGGCAGTCCGACCAACGGCGCGGCGGTCTCTGAGTGGGATGGCAACTTCCAGGGCACCGCGGCGACAGCCGACCTCGCCAACAGCCCGCTCTTGTTGTTGAACGCCACTCCGGCTGGCGCTCCGGCGGTCCACTTTAATCAAGCCGCTCAAGCGGAACTGTACGTCGATGGCGCCGACAGCCCCGTCACCGGCTTGTCCAGTTTCAGCGAATTGCTGGTGTTCAGAGCGACTTTGCCCGGGACAGGCGCGGGCCTTTGGACCGGCATGACCGGACTGACCAGCGCGGAGATCGGCGGCACGGCCAACGATTGGGGCGCGGGGTGGAATGCCAACGATCATATTTGCTTCGGCATTGGCGATCCGGAGACGACCGATGAATGCGCTCTCACCAATTTGCTGGGCGGCTTTCATGCCGCTGTCATGGTCTGGGACCCGGTCAACAGCCAGATACGAATGACTGTGGACAATCTTGGAACGCAGATTTTCACCAACGCGCCTCCGGCCAATCCGCGTTCCGCGAGCGCCGGCATACATATCGGAAACTGGTCCGGAGGCGCCTCTGGCGGCTATTTCTTTCAGGGTGACATTGCGGAAATCGGGATCGTCAACGGCCCGATGCCGGCGTCCATGGCCAGCAATGTGATCGGTCAGTATTTGATTCCCGCTTATGGATATGAATTCAACGTCAGCGCTCGCAATCCCTCGCGCGGCGTCTTCGCGCTTGACTGGCCCGCCTACTCCGGCGCGATCTACAAGGTTCTCTCCACGACCAACCTGTCCGTGCCGCGGACCAATTGGACCGTGGTTGCCACGATCACCAACTCCCTGGATGCGGCAACCTTGAGCTTCACCAACGCCAACGCCACGAACCAAGACAGGTTCTATCAGATCATTGGGCCATGAGCCAGCATCTTGCCGATTTGGAAATCGGCGGCACCGCAGGTTTGGAAACCTGCGCTACGAGCGCAAACCAGCCCTATTGAGTTGTCACACGGAAAAACTGCGCCGCGGGGCGGTTGTCCGGGACTTCGACTGTTTTCAGTGTGCCATCGCCGGCGATATTGGTGTAGAAGAGCCAATTGGTGCCCGCAAGGTTCGTGCTGTATTGAACGTCGTGGGTGTGGTTGGCCATCGAAACAAAGGAGAATTCAAAGTCGGCGCCCAGCCGCGATGGATTCAGCAGCGTTACGGGCGAAGCCGGCTCCGTCAGGGCGACCATTCCCAACATGCCGCTGTTGAACTCCTCAAATATAAGATTATAGCCGTTAAAGGTAATTTCTTCGGAGGAATTGACCAGATTTGTCCCGAAATACACGGCTCCGCTGCCGAACCCGCACACCCAAACACCGCCGGGGGCAAGCGCGATGTCATAGAAATTGACCATGTCAGTGACTTGAATGGTCAAATTCGTCGATTCCGCCATCCGTGCCCATTGGGGCGTCCCGGTGTTATCAAACATCGCCGCGAAGGCCTGGCTAAAATAGCCCGCGCGTCCAGAATAGGAGTTTGTGAGCGTATTCAAGCGCGGCGCGGCCAGGATGTCATTGCCAAAAATGGCATACGTATCAAAGTTGCCGGCGACATAAACATTCACCGCCCCATCGGCCACCGCAGCCTCGGGTTGCGTCGTAGCGCTGCCGAAGCCGGTGGCAATCTGGGCGTTGCCGTTGGTGTCGTAACGGGCGAAGTACTGTCCCCTGCCATCGGCAATGGGAACCGTCAAGGAGCCGAAGACGGCGTTGGAGCCGTAAGCTGTGCCGACCAGGAACAGGTTTGTGCCGGAGACGGCAATTTCCGGATAATCGTCGATAAGGCCATTGGGGTCGGACACTCCAAGCGGTTCGCCGACGCCGCGCGACCAGATTCCGCGCCCGTTTGTGGCGTTGATGGCGGCAAGGGTCCAATTGCGCTCCGTGTCATTGGTCAGCCCGCCAATGGTGTAATTCGTGTTGACGCTCAACGCGTCTGACAAACTGGCATAGACGATTCCCCCGCTGTAATGAAGGTAAAAGATGGGGCTTGGGACAGGCTCCGCCCAGTTCAGCGCTCCGGTGTCGTTGAATTGCGCCAGACAACTCCCGCTGCCGGTCAAGTTGCTCGCTCCGATGGTGGTCGAGCTGTTGAACATGAAGGCAAACGTGACATTACCAGATGAATCGGACACGAGGTCGTTCAGAAGCGGGGCTGCGTTGCTGACCGTCTGGATCCATACCGTGTTCCCATCGGCGTCGAATCTGGCCAGGAAATAAGTCCCCGCGCCGGAATCACTCAGCGGAGTGTTGCCGAGCCAGTTTGTTCCCGAGAAATAGCCGGCCGCATAGACGCCGCCACCCGGCGCGGGAGCGACTTCCTCCGCGTAGGCGCTGCCGTTTCCGTTATTGGTCACCGCCGCAACCCAAAGGCCGGCTTTCGCGGCGGATTGTTTCACGATAACAGCCGCGAATCGGCCTTTGACGTTGATGATTTCATTTGTCCCGAAGAAATTGGTTCCTTCCGAGTAACCAGCCGAGAAGAGGTTCGTGCCGGTGGAATCCACCGTGCAGGCGTAAAAAACGTCATTCGCCACGTAAGTGCCGTAGTCGTCATAGTTGACAAAGGGCGATTTGAACGCTTCCGACCAATCCGGCGGCAATGGAGCGCTGACATACGTGACCAGCGCCGTCGTGGTGGTTTGCGACCCGGCCAGATTGCCGGCCACCGCGTAATAACTCCCCGCCACGTTGCTGGAGCCTGCGTTGGCGGGAATGAAAAGCGCGCTGGTGGCTCCCGCGATGGGATTGGCGTTGCCAACTTCGTACCATTGCCATGTTGGGTCAGGGGTGCCCGTGACACCGGCCACCAAGGCCACGCTGTAACCGGGATAATTCGTTTGATTGAACGGATTCAACGTGATGACAGGCGCCACGGCGGGCGTGAAGACCACCAGGTCCACGAAGCCCGCGTCCGTGGGCGAGGAGCCGCTGTTCGCAAGGGTATTGGCATTCCAAACCAGTGTATGGGCGCCAGCGCCTATTACGGGAAATGTGTCCTGCGTCCAGGAAGTCTGACCCCCTATATTGTCCTGGTAAATGCCGTCGATATCGAATTCGAGTTCGAAGTCGTCGGCACTATTGGCAGTGGTTTCCCAATAGAAACTGATCGTGCCCGGACCCGTGACGCTCGCTTGCAGGAGGGAAGATTGGTTGTCCTGGAGACTGCCGCTCTGGGCGGCGGCGGCATTGGTCGAGTAGGTGTTGGTGCTTTCCGCAAACCAGTCCGCGTCCCCGGCGCTGCTCCAGACCAGATTGGTCGCACCCAAAGCCGTCCCCAATCCGTTGGTCGTGCTGACCTGAATTGTCGAGCCGGGATTGTTGAAAAGGAAAGCCACCTCGTTTGACGAGATGACACGGGAGTAAATCTGGACGTTGTCCAACTGTCCCACATAGCCATTGTACCCGGTATAACTGGGACTAGTCGGGTTCGAGTTGCCCGCGTCGGCCAGGGCGCCAAAGACCAGGATTTGCGGATTGCTCAACAGAGAGGTGTCCGCGAAAACATTGGTGTTGAACACCCCGTCGATATAAATCCGTTTCTCACCCGTTCCCTGGTTTCGCGTCACCACCACATGATGGTAACTCCCATCATTGACGGCCGTTTTTGAGGTCAGCGTGTCGGCACTCAATCCGTCAGTCCCGAAGGCGACGCGGCCTCCTGTCAACGCCAGCGGGACCAAGTCGAAGGTCTGTCCCGCCACTTCTGCCGTCACCACTCCCGCGCCCTCAGTGGCCGCATCGCCGCCATTGCCGAGGGATTGGGTCGTTTGCAGCCATGCGGAAAGCGAGAAGCTGCCCGCAAAGTCCGTGACCAGCCTGCCCTCCGGCGCCAAGAAGGTGCTGCCATTAAAGGTCAAAGCTCCCGGTCCGCTTTCCGCGTCGTTGGTCACAGCCGGCCCTGGGCCACCCTGGCAAGCTCCCGCAAAGAGCATGTCGTTGGCGTTGGTGGAGACATCCGCCGCCAGGACCGTGCCTTCGTCAAAATCATAATGGGCGACAAGGCCGTTGGTGGCGTTTGAACCGGGTTTGGCGTGAAGGGTGGCTACCTCGCCGGATGCCAGGACCCGCGAATAAACCTGGATGTCATCGATCAATCCCACAAATCCATTGTGGCCGGAAACTTCCGGGCTTGCCGGGTCTGGATTGGACGCATCAGCCAGCGCCCCGATCGTAATGAGTTTCGGCGCGTTCAACAAACCGGGCGTGGCAAAATCATTGGTGCTCAGCACCCCGTCGATATAAATCTGTTTCTCACCCGTCGCCTGATTCCGCGTCACCACGACATGATGGTAAAGGCCGTCATTGATGTTTGTCACTGAATTCAGCGTGTCATCGTTGGTTCCCCCGGAGTTAAAGCCGATGCCGCCGCCGGTCAACGCCATGGGAATCAAATCGTTTGTCAGCCCCGGCATATCCGCCGACACGATCCCCGCGCCATAGTAGGCCGGCGCTGTAGGCCAGGCGAAATTCTGCGTCGTATTGACCCAAAGCGAAAGCGAGAAGTCCCCCGCCAGCGTCGAAAGCAGGTTGCTCGATGCGGTCAGAAAACTGGCTCCATTAAAATAGTCCGCTCCGCCCCCGCTGACGGCATTTGTGCTGAGGACCGGGCCGCTGAAACTGCCGGCATAAATCAGGTTGTTGCCGTTGGCGGAAAGGTCCGCCGCCAAGTCCGTGTTCTCGTCAAAATCATAATACGCTGCCAAGCCGCTGGAAGGGCCGGTGACGTTGGGCACGGATGTGCCGGGGTTGGCGTAAAGGAAAGCCACCTCGGTTGCTTCCAAGACCCCAGCGTAGAATTGCACGTCGTCCAACAGGCCCGTGTAACTTGACGAATAGACGCCGCCAATCGAATAGTAATAGTCGTTCCCATCCAAATTGTTCGTGCTCCCGTAATCTGAGGAGTCGGGCAGGCCGTTGATGTAGATGGATTTCTGGCCGGTGGATTGATCGCGGGTGACGACGATATGGACGTAGCTTCCCGTGGTGACGCTGGCTGTCGAATGCAGGGTGTCGCCGTTGTTGCCGGTGGGATCGCCAGTGAAAAAGGCCACTTTGCTTCCTGTCAGCGCGATGGGGATCACGCCGTTGATCCCGTTATTCTGATCGTCATAGGCCCATATAATCGTCGCTCCGGTGTTGCCGTCGAGGTTATCCCCGTCCAGCCCCACCGTGTTGGTTGTATTGACCCAGAGCGACACGGAAAAACTTCCGTGAAACATCGCCAGCCAATTGTCGAAAGTCTGGTCTGGCGGCGGCGAGTATTCGGCCAGACTTTCCCCGCCGTCGAACAGCAGCGCCTCCCCGCCCGCAATGGCATTGGTGCTGAACTGAGTCTGTCCCGAAGCCCCCCAACTGCTGCCGCAGCAGATTTGATTGTTGGTGCCCGACGAGTCCTGCCCTGTATTGCCGGTGTTGTCAAAACTGTAGTGGGCGATGAGCGAATGCGCTTGCTGCGCCAGGGCGCAAGGGCCGCCGCAAAAGAGAATCGCGCACGACGCGGCGATGGCATGGAGCGACAATACCCGGCGGGATTTGACGAATATTTTCATAGCGAAACGGAGCTTGGTTTTCTCGCATTGTATCTAACACACACGGCCGGATTGTCCAGCAATTTTGCCTAACTCCCCAACCGGCGGCAGGCGGATTGGACGTTCCATTTGGATTTCTCCAAGGCGGAGCGGGCGGCGGGCGCGGCGGCCCCCGTCAGGGCTTGCACTATGCGCACCGCCCGGTCGCGCAATTTGACGTTTGAGGGGTTCAGATCCACCATCAAATTACCCTGGACTTTTCCCAATCGCACCATCGCCAGCGTGGTCAGGGTGTTCAGAATGATCTTCGTCGCCGTGCCGGATTTCAGGCGGGTGGAGCCTGTCAATACTTCCGGTCCCACGTCCGCCGCGATCACCAAACCCGGACGGCCGGAGCGGGGGATTCTCAGGCTGGGATTGAAGCAGAGCAAAATGGTTTGCGCCCCTCGCGCTTTGGCCGCCGCCAACGCCCCCCATACAAAAGGTGTCCGCCCGCTGGCCGCTATGCCCAGGACCACGTCGCGCCGGCTCACACCGCGATGCTGGATGGCCGCCGCGCCGTCCACGGAACTGTCTTCGGCCCCTTCGACGGAACTCCAGATGGCTTTCTGGCCGCCGGCAATGATGCCTTGCACCTGTTCGGGCGGCACACGGAAAGTGGGGGGACATTCCGCCGCGTCAAGAATCCCCAGCCGGCCGCTGGTGCCCGCGCCGACATAGAAGAGCCTGCCGCCGCGTTGAAAGGCGGACGCGACCATTCGCACCGCCCGTTCGACGGGCCGGCGCACACGGAGCAGAGCACGGCCGGCGCGCGATTCCTCCCGGAGCATGAGCAGAACGGCTTCGGACAATGGCATCCGATCCAGGTTGCGGGAGCGGGGATTGCGCTCTTCGGTGGGGGAGAGCGCGTGCGATGCCGGGAGCGGGACGGCTGCAACGGTTGAAACGCTCTCACGCCCGCCTGCGCGGCCGCGCTCAAAATGTTCGCGCGCCAATTCCAGGGCGCCCCAGGCGCTTTCGCGGCGCAACGGCGCGACTGTCGCCCCGGGCCAGGCCCGCAAGAGGAGCGAGCGCACGCGCCGCGCGAAAGCGGGCTGGCGCAGGAGAACGCTTCCGGCAAGCACAAACCGCATCGGCGCGCCTTTTCTGGCCAACTTGCGCGCGCAATCGGCCGCGTCCCCGGCCAGGGTCTCGGCCCCGGCCGCCAGAACCCCGGCGGCGAGCTTGTCCCCGCGGGCCGCGGCGTTGAATACTTCCACGGCGAGGGCGGCGATTTCAGATTTGGAGGCGCCCGCGGCCCAGCCGACCAAATCTTCCGGGGCGTTGAGTTGCAGCGCGCGGAGAATGCCTTGTCCGAGCTTTGGCCACCGCCCGTCGCGGTCCAGACCGCGCAGGGCCGCCTTGACACCGCAAAGGCCGATTTCGTAGCCGCTGCCCCTGTCGCCCAGAATATGGCCCCAGCCGCCCACGCGGGCGGTGCGATTGCCCGGCGCGCGGCCAAAGCAGCATGAGCCGGTGCCGCTTAGAACGAGAACGCGCGCCGCCGACCGCGTCCGGTCACCGGAGGCGTCCGCCGCAAGGGCGGTTTCCAAATCGTCGGTGGCATGGCAAGGGACGCCGGGCCACACTTTGGCGGCGGCGGCGCGGATGCGCCGGCGGTCGGGGCCGGTCAGGGCGCCAGCCATGCCGATGGCCACGCCGGCCAGAGGCACGGCAGCCTGGCGGGAGAGGGCCAGCACGGAGTCGAAGTGGGCGAGCAAAGCGGCGTCATCGAGCAGGCGGAGGTTGGCGGGGCCGAACTCGGCGCGGAGGCAGGGGCGGCCACGGCCGGGGGCGAGCAGCGCGATGGACCGGGTGGCGCCGCATTCAATTCCCAAAAAAGCGGAGGCACGATTGGAGCGGTATGTATGCAATGCGTTGTTGCGGTTTGAATTGCCGCGCTTTCTTTAAATGGTTTGGGGAGTTTTTACCATGATTTTCGGTCCGAGCCGGGCTATTGTTTTAAAAGAGAACGTTGTATGAACCAAATCGAACAGGAATTACTGGAAGCGCTGCTGGAATTGGAGGCGTCCGCGGCGGCGATGCCGCGGGCGAATCCGAAGCCGGACTTGCGGCCGCTCTTCGCGCGGCTGGAGTCGCTGGAAGCGCGGTTGCCGCCCGGCACAGACCCCGATTTGGTCCACTATTTGCGCCGGAAAAGCTACCAGAAAGCCCGTGCCTTCCTCCAGCAACGATAGCAAAGGCCTCCCAGCCGACACCATCGCCGCCATCGCCACGCCGCTGGGCGAGGGGGGCATTGCGATGGTCCGGCTGTCCGGCCCGCGGGCGCTGGCCATTGCCGCGGCGGTGTTTCAGCCGGTGGGCGCGTCCTCGCTTTCGCCGGAGGCCGCGCCGACCCACACGATTCATTTCGGACGGATCACCAGGGCCGGGCGGGTGGTCGATGAAGTTCTGCTCGGCGTGATGCGCGCGCCGCGGACCTTCACCCGCGAGGACGTCGTCGAGATCACCTGCCACGGCGGGTTGCTGCCAGCCAAGCTGGTGCTCGACGCCGTCCTGGAAAATGGCGCGCGCCTGGCCGCTCCGGGCGAATTCACCCGGCGCGCCTTTCTCAACGGCCGGATCGACCTGGCGCAAGCCGAAGCGGTGGCGGATTTGATCCACGCCCGCACCGAGTTGGCGGCGGCCGCGGCGCGGGAGCAACTGGCCGGCCAGCTTTCCCGTCGCATCAACCAATTGCGCGACGACCTGATGAGGATACTGGCGCACGTCGAAGCGCACATTGATTTTCCCGACGAGGACATCGCGCCCGACACGCGGGAGCAGTTGACCGGGCGCTTGCGCTCGGCGATGTCGTTCATGGACGAGTTGCTGCGCACGGCGGGCGAAGGCAGGCTGTTGCGGCGGGGCATCCGCGCGGCGATCGTGGGGCGCCCGAACGTGGGCAAATCCAGCCTGCTCAACCAGCTACTGGGCCATGATCGCGCCATCGTTTCGCCCCGCCCGGGCACGACGCGCGACACGATCGAGGAAACCGCCAGCGTGCGCGGCATTCCGGTGGTTTTTATTGACACGGCCGGGCTGCGGGAGGCCTCGGATGAAATCGAGATGGAGGGCGTGCGCCGCAGCCGCGACGTGCTGGCGGCGGCGGAGCTGGTGTTGCACGTCCTGGACGGCTCCGAACCACTGTCCGCCGCGGACGAGAAGCTCTGGGTGGAGTTCGCCGGGAAGAAACGGCTGCTGGTGCGCAACAAGGCCGATTTGCCCAACCGCCTGGAACTCCCCGCCGGGCAGGCCGCCTTGAGCGTCAGTTGCCGCACCGGCGCGGGCCTCGAAGAACTCAAGGACGCCATCCAGGAAACCTTGTGGGCCGGCGGCATTCACGCCGAGATGCTGCAAGTCATGATCAACTCGCGGCACGAGGACGCGCTGCGGCGGGCGCGGACGGCGGCGGAGCGGGCGGAAGGGGCGTTGCGGGCCGATCTGGGCCTGGAACTGGCGGCCCTGGACCTCCGGCTGGCCGCCAACGCCGTCGGCGAGATCGTCGGGAAAACGACCACGGAAGATTTGCTGGACTCCATCTTCAGCCAGTTTTGCCTGGGGAAGTAGGGAGTCGAGATGGACGAATTTCTTGCCGCCGCCAGGAAGGGCTTACGCCATAACGCTCGGCCGTTTTGCTCGCCGCCGATACAACACGAACAACACGAAACCGATTAGCAACAGACATACTGCCAAATCCGTTGCATAGACTACATGTAAGGCCAGAGGAATAGCCGCGAAAAAGCGCAAAAGACGCAAAAACAAACAAACTTTTGCGCTTCTTGAGCATTTTCGCGGCAATTTCTTTGTATTCCACCCTGCGGACTCCTCAGTATCTTGATGCCACGCTCCCGCCCGCCCGATTCGAGGAATCCGCGCCATCTCCAGCCACCTTAAGCCCGCCCCGGAACCCGCGTCAGCCGAAATGTTAAATGTGTAAGTACGACCCCAATGTCTTTC
>PLGF01000060.1 GCA_003138485.1 Verrucomicrobiales bacterium
TTATGCAGGCTTGTGCACCCTTGTGCACCTTAAAAAAGGCGGGGACTTGAGTTCTCCCGCAGGCCAGGCGAGCCTGAAGTTATTGGGAATCAAGGAGATGCAGCGCGGCGCTTGGTAGTTTTTGAGCGATGCCAGGCATACGGCTCGGCGGAAGCGGTTTTTGGGGAAAAGGGAGCGGCTCCGCACGAGCGTTGCCCTACCGGGGCGTTTATGGCGGGGCAAGGCTTTTGCCTGGCCCGGGGGTGTCCGAAACCTGGTTGCGCCCATGCCGGCAGTTCCGCCATCCGCGCGCTTGCGGCGCGGGCGGCAACTAGGCAGACTGGACATTCTACATGCGCCAAACAATTCGAGCGTGGTTTGAGGCGATCGAGACGCCGTTTCTGGAGATTATCTTCGAGCAGCGGCGCGGCAAGCGCGCGGCGCTGGCGCGGTCCCTTTTGTTCGGATTGTCCAAAGTCTATCAATTGGTCCTGGCCATTCACCGGTTTTGCATTCAGGCGCGGTTGTTGCGCGATTCGACCCTGGGCATCCAGGTCATCGCCATTGGCAACCTCACCTTTGGCGGAACGGGCAAGACGCCGGTGGTGGAAAAATTCGCCCGCGAATTGCAGAAGCAGGGCCGCACCGTGGCGATTCTCTCGCGCGGTTACCGTTCCAAGCCGCAGCCCTTGAGCGAAGTCCTCCTCAACAAATTGCTCCTGCGCGAGGACACGACGCCGCCGCGCGTGGTGTCGGACGGCAAGTCGCTGCTGCTGGATTCGGACACGGCGGGGGACGAGCCTTACATGCTGGCCTCCAACCTCAAGGATGTCGTTGTGCTGGTGGACAAAGACCGGGTCAAGAGCGGACGTTATGCCATTGAGCGGTTTGGGTGCGACACGCTGCTGCTGGACGACGGGTTTCAATACTGGCGGCTGGCGGGGCGGCGGCAGGACGTGGTGTTGATCGATTGCCAGCAGCCCTTTGGCAACGAGCATCTGGCCCCGCGCGGCACGTTGCGCGAGCCGCCCTCGCACCTGGCCCGGGCGGATGTCGTGTTCATCACCAAGAGCGACGGGAACACGGAGCAGTTGCGCGAACGCATCGCGCGCTACAATAAAACGGCCGGCATTATCGAGTGCATTCACGCGCCGCTCTATTTTGAGGACGTCTTTACCGGGGAACGCCGGGACCTGAATTTTTTGCGGGACAAACGGGCCGCTTCCCTGAGCGGGATAGCGCAGCCGCAAAGTTTCGAGCAAAGCCTGGTCAAGTTGTGCCGCGAGCTGGTTTATTCCAAGAGCTTCGCCGACCACCACCGCTTCACGCAACAGGAGATTCTCAACGCCATCAATCGCAGCAAGAAGCGCCAGGCCGAGATCATCGTCACCACGCAGAAGGACGCGGTCCGTTTTCCCAAATTGGACCGCCGCGATCTGCCCATTTATTTCATGCGCGTCGAAATAAAAATCCTCAGCGGCGCCCAGGATTTCGACGATTGCGTGCGCAAAATCTGCCTGCGCTGAACATGCCCGCTCCAGAAAGCATCCTTGTGCGCGGCGTCAACTGGCTGGGAGACGCCGTCATGACCACTCCCGCCCTGGTCCGCCTGCGCCAGGCCCGGCCCGGCGCGCGCATGGCCCTGCTCACACCCGAAAAACTCGCCGGCGTGTGGGAAGGCCAGCCGTTCCTGGACGAAGTTCTTTCTTTCGCGCCATCCGAAACCCTCTGGCAAGTCAGCCGCCGCCTGCGGAAAAAGCGGTTCACCGCCGCCCTGGCCCTTCCCAATTCCCCGCGCGCGGCGCTGGAACTGTGGCTGGCGGGGATACCGGAGCGGATTGGCGTGGCGGGACCGTGGCGCGGATTCTTCTTGACCAAATCGGTCGCGCCTCCTTCGGGCGCCGCCGCCATGCGCAAGCGGTCGCCGGGCGAGATTCGTCGGCTCATTTCCGCCGCGGGGCCGCCCGCGGCCTATCCGGCGGAGGCGCACCAGGTCCATCATTATCTGCGGCTGGCGGGAGCGATGGGGGCCTCGACCGAGCCGCTGGCGCCGCGTCTGGAGGTCGCCACGGAGCGCGTCGCGGAAGTCCGCCGGAAGTTCGGCCTGGGGCGGGAGGGGGGCGGACCGTGGTTCGGTTTGAACGCCGGGGCCGAGTACGGTTCAGCCAAGCGATGGCCCGCGGAGCGATTTGTGGCGACGGCGGCGGCCTTGCGCCAGAAGACAGGTTGCCGCTGGGTCCTCTTTGGAGGCCGTGGGGACCGTGAATTGGCGGAGGAGATAGCACTTGGTCTCTCAGCCGGGAGGGCGGAGGCGGTCGTCAATCTGGCCGGCCAGACCAGCCTGATGGAGCTGGCGGCGGCGCTGAAGGTCTGCGACGTAGTATTGACAAACGATACCGGTCCGATGCATCTGGCGGCGGCGGTGGGCGCGCCCGTGGTGGCGATATTTGGGAGCACCGCGCCGGAGCTGACCGCGCCGCTTTTATCTCCGTTGACTCAAATTGTGCGCCAGGCCGTGCCTTGCGCCCCGTGTTTTCTGCGCCAGTGTCCGATTGACCTGCGTTGCCTGCGCGGCATCCAGCCCGAAGCGGTCGTCGCGGCCGCCCTTCGCTGCCTGGCAGCCGCCGGAAAGGCGGCCGGCTCGTGATGCGTTCCAGCCGCGCGCCGGAGGCGGTTGACTTTGGCGTTGCTTGCGTTTCGGGCGGCGGTGCGGGATAATTTGGGGGTGAACCTCACGGTAACTGAGTTAACCGGGCAACTGATCGCCTCTTACGCGCGCGTCGGGGGGATCAATCATCTGGATGGGAAGAATCTGCCCTCCAAAACCGCCATGGCGTCGATCACGGTCGATTTGCTGAGGGTGCTGTTCCCGGGCTTTTTCGATGAGAAATCCATCCATTCGTCCCAGTTGAAGGTGGAAATCGCGACTTTGATGGACTCGATCCTGAGCCGGCTGGCGGACGAGATTTACAAGAGCCTGGAATACGGCGGGTTGGGAAACGGGAACAAATCCGAGACCGGCCGGCAGGCTCAGGCACTGACGCTGGACTTTCTGGCCAGCCTGCCCCGCTTGCGCGACCTGCTGCAAACCGACACCGAGGCGGCCTACGAGGGGGACCCCGCGGCGTTGAGCAAGGAGGAGGTGATCGTGGCGTATCCGTTCATCGAGGCCATCGCGGTGCAACGGCTGGCGCACGAGTTGTATTTGCAAAAGATACCGCTGATACCGCGCATCATGACGGAGTGGGCCCACGGGCGAACCGGGATCGACCTGCATCCCGGCGCGCGCATCGGCTCGCATTTTTTTATTGACCACGGCACGGGCACGGTGGTGGGGGAAACGGCGGTGATCGGCCGGCACGTCAAGCTCTATCAGGGCGTGGGCCTTGTGGCCCGCTCGCTGGCGGGCGGCCAGGCGCTAAGAGGGCAAAAGCGGCATCCCACCATCGAAGATCACGTCACCATTTACGCCAACGCCACCATTGTCGGCGGCGAAACGATCGTCGGGACGGGCAGCACGATCGGGGCAAGCGTATTTCTCAACCAGAGCGTTTCCCCCTATTCGCTGGTGACACCTGAGGAGAATAAAATCCGGGTGACCAGCAAACAGGACAGGTTCAAAGCGGATTATCAAATTTAGGAAACCTTTAAAACAAGCTGCTGGCCATTGTCCCCAGTACGCTGAGGGGGCCGGTGTCTTCCAGGCTCTCGGTGGCTTTGTCCAGCTTCTCCATCATGAGTTTGGCGTCTTTGAGGAGCTTGTCGTCGTTGATGATCTGGCCGAGCGTGCCGTCGCCGTGGTTGACCTTGAGCAGGATTTGGTGGGCGTTGGTCATGGTGCCGGTGGTTTCGCGATATAAGGTGTCGTCGGTCATCAATCTGCCCACGGTTCCCTTGCCCGCCTTGACGTCCAGGACCACGTCGTTGGCGTTGGTCAACAGCTCGCGGGCTTTGGCGGCGGCGCTGTCGATGTCGGCCGCCGTTCCCTGGAAGTTGCTGATCGAGGCCAGGGCGGTCTCATAGAGCGCATCGGAATTGATGAGCTTGCCGACGGTTCCCTGCCCCTGGGCAATCCGGTCGGAAGTTAATTTGATGTTGGAGATGGTCGCGGTGAGATTCTCCTGGTTGTTCTCGAGAAAATCTGTGAAAGGCCCCAGGAGATTGTCAATCTTTTCCCCGCTGAAACTGCGCGTGAGGTTTTCCACGCCGGTGGCGACGCTGTCCAGCTTGGCCATTAACATGCCCAGGTCGGGCTGCTCGAAGGATTCCAGCGTGGCGCCGTCGGCGGCAAGCGGCGCGGTGGGGGAGCCGAAATCGACCGACACGAAACTCTGGGCCATGAGACCGGTGAAGCCGATGCTGGCTTTGCTGTCGGTCCTGACGCTGGCGCCCTCGTTGAGGGTCATGGTGACTTTGGCAACGGAGTTGCTCAGGGAGATGTCATCGACGCGGCCGATCTGGACGCCGGCCATTTTGACGAAGTCGCCGACCTTGAGTTCCTGGACATTTTTGAAAAGGGCGTTGACGCGGATGCCGCGGTGGAGGAAGGAAAAGCCGCCGAGGAATTCCAAAATGATGAGGGCGAGGATGACGGCCAGGGCGAAAAAGAGGCCCAATTTGCTTTCAACGGATTCTTTCATGGTGTCAATTGGATTTAAGGGGTGAGATTTCCGCGTGGACGAATTCCTGGATGCGCGGGTCGTGATTGCGCCGGACTTCGGCCGGCGAGCCGATGAAGATGATCCGGCCCTCGCTCAGGATCGCGATGCGGTCGGCGATGGAAAACGCCAGGTCGCGATCGTGGGAGACGACCAGGACGGTGGCGTGAGTGCGTTTGTTCAATTGAAAGATTTCCTGGCCGATGGTCACGGCCATGATCGGGTCCAATTCCGAGGTTGGCTCGTCAAAGAGGATGAGTTGGGGTTCCACGACCAGGGCCCGGGCGATGGCGACCCGCTTCTGCATGCCCCCGGACAATTCGTTGGGCATGCGGTCTTCAAGACCCTGCAAGCCGACGGCCTGGAGATTGGCCGACACGATGGCGGCGATTTCCGCCGGCGGCTTGAGTTGGTGCTCTGTCAGATAAAGGCCCACGTTTTCGCCCACCGTCAGGGACGTGAGCAAAGCGGACGATTGGAAGACCATCGCCATGCGGTATTGGCCGCGCACGGCGGGGTCCTGGATCGACTTGCCGTCAATAAGGATTTGCCCGGAGTCAGGTTTCAGGAGGCCGATGACGTGCTTTAGAAGGACGCTCTTGCCGCTGCCGCTAGGCCCCATGATAACGAAGAGTTCGCCCGGCTTGACCTGGAAGGAGACGCCTTTGAGGACCTCATTGGGGCCAAAGGACTTGTGGAGGTCGAGCACTTCGACCCCGGCGTTTTCGGGATGGATTTGGGCGTCGGTCATCTGTGGATGTAAAGCAAAAACCGCGTCAAAAAGTAATCCAGGATGAGGATGACGACGATGGAGTTGACGACGGCCTTGGTGACGCTGCGCCCGATGCCGCGGGGGCCGCCCCGGGTGATCAAGCCTTGGTGGCAGGAGATGATGCCGACGGCCAGCGCGAAGACGAACGACTTGAAAAGGCCGTTGCACACGTCCCCGACCTCGACGACGTCGCGCAGGTTTTGAAAATAGAGGTCGAAGTTGACAGCGATCTTGCGGTTGAAATCGCAGACCAGCGCGCCGCCCAGCCAGCCCACCGGAATGGAGAAGATGACCAGGGCGGGCAAGGCCAAAGCGATGGCCACCATGCGGGGCAGCACCAGATAGCGCACGGGGTCGATGTTCATGGTTTGCAGCGCGTCGATCTCCTGATAAACGCGCATGGAGCCAATTTCCGCCGACATCGCCGAACCAATGCGTCCGGCGACAAGGATGGCCATCATGACCGGGGCAAATTCCTTGCACATCGACAAGCCGATCATGCCGCCCAGGACGGAACTGATCCCCCGTTCGACGAGAATGGGGCCGGTTTGGAGAGCGATGACGCCGCCAATGAAGAGGGACAAGATGCAAACCATGAACAGGCTGGCGTTGCCTATCTCGAACAACTGGTCAAAGACCTTTTGCCGCTGCCGCCAAAGCAGGTGCAGCGAGCGCAGCGTCTGCCAGAACAGAATCAAGATTTCGCCGATATTTTTATACATCAGGATTTGGGCGTAGCGGCCGTTTTTTTGCCGAAGGCCACCCCGCAAACGCGGCAGCATCCGCCTTCCAGCGTGGATTGATACTGAAAAAGACCGAACAAGAGCGAGGTTTTTTTTGATTCCGCGCTTTGTTCCCGGCGGTAAAGATTCCAGAGGAGCGATTGGGAGGTCGCTCCGGTGAGGGCGTTTTCTTCCGAGCGCCAGACCGACCACAACTGCGAATACTCCCGGCGGATGGCGCGGTTGTTGGGGAAAAACGGCTCCAGCAACGCCAGGGCCTGCAAGCGCCGGCTGCCGTCCTTATCCCGATGGAAGCTGTAGAAGGGCCAGAAATCCACCCGCCGGGCCTCCTGGCCGTTCTGCGTGTTGAGTTCCACCGTGTCCGAGTAGAGGAACCCGAGCAGGCGCGTCCGGCGGCGATCCAGCGGCGGGGCTTGAAGGCGGTTGAACTTGTAGAATGGCCAGGCGTAAAAATCGCTTTCCAGGTCCTTGTTCAGTGCGCGGCTGTAAAAGGGAAAGCACCGGTCCACCGTTTTCGAGCCGCGCGCCCGCACGAACAGCGGCCAGAGCAAGTCGCGCTCGGAGTAATTCTGCTCCCGATCGTCAATGACATTATATCCGAACGGCCAGCCGTAGGAGGTTTGGTCGCGCGACGGCGAGAGGGTTTGGCTGAAAAATGGCACGACGGTGATGCTGCTGGCCGGATTGGTGGTTCCCAAGCCGAGCCGGCTGTCGAAATAAAACGGCCAGAGCGCGAAGGATTTCTCATACCCGCCGTTGGTTGTCACCTCGTCGAGCAAATTGGTCCGCAGGGTCGGCGCCTTGTGCTCGGCTCCTGCCAGCGGCCAGACCTGCCATCCGGTCATCCCATCCCCGTGCCGCAGGTCGAAGATCGGATACAGATAGTTGTCCGTCACCACGTCGTTCTTGCGCGTTTCCGAGTAAAGCGGAAAGAGGACGAAGTCGATCCGGTCCCGGAGGAGCCGGTTTTGGAGATGGCCGTAGAAGGGCACAAGGGCGGTGTAGTTCAAATTAGTGTCCGGCGAACGCTGTGAGAAAAAAACCGGAAAAAGCGTCACCCGCCGCTCCGCCGCCCCCTCCACCTGCTGTCCTCCTGAAAGGGATAGTAACTGCGCCGCCTGGAAGCGATACTCCGGTCCGAATCGCCGGTAACTAAGCACCGGATAGAACAGGTCCCACTCGCTCCAATCGACCGCAGGCGTCCGGGTCTGGCAAAAAAAAGGCGGCAGCGCCCACTGCTCCTGGCCCCCGGCGTCCTGCCAATAATAAAACGGGCCGGCCGCCTCCTCCCGCCAGCCCGAACTGAGAGTCAAGGCGAACTTTGCATAGGCCGGTCCCGCGTCGAAGCCGCCCGGGTCCGCAGCCAAGGCGCCAAGGGCAGTGAAAGGGACAGCGAGGCAACAGAAACATCGTAAGATTTGGACAAAGCCTGTCATCCTCCGCCAGCTTAGAAGATGCTTGCGGAATGTGGCCAAGAAGCCGTCGAAATATGTAGTGGAATACCGGATAGACGACCTTAAAGTGCGCGTTAACGATAACTGTATCGAAATAGCCCAAAAGCACCCAGATAACTGTAGCGCGTTAGCACGAATTTCGTTGACTTTTCAATTTTGTTCACTAAAGTTTGCTCCCAGATTGAGGTTTTAACCTCGGTTCCTCCAGACCCAGTGGCGGCTCTGCATTACTGCTACTGGGTCTTTTTTTTGTCACGCTCCAGCCAACCGTCTCAAGAAGATGCAGCAGCGCAGGCAAAAACACCAGAGCCGCAATCAAACAAGCGGCGATTCCAACGGCCATGACGAGGCCCAAGCTCTGAATACCTTGATGTCTGCCCAAAATCAAGCTGCCAAATCCCACTATCGCCGTGAGTCCGGAAACGAGCACCGCCTTGCCCGTGCTCTTGGCCAGGATGCTCGACTTTTCCTCCTCGGCCACGCGGTTGAGAATCTGAATTCCATTGGTGACGCCGATGCCGATGACCAGCGGCAGCGTCATGATATTAGCCGGGTTGAATGGAATGCCCGCCAGTCCCATCAGCCCCAGGGTCCACGCCGACCCGATGGCGACGGGCAGGAGGGCGAGCACGACGCAGAGCACGGAGCGAAAATGGACAAACACCATGAAGGCAATGACGGCCAGCGAATAAAGAGCGGCCTGCTGGTAACTCTCCTTGAGTAATGTTGTGTACTCGTAGAGTTGAACGGGCGTGCCCGTGACGCGGTCGGCGAACTTCGGGCCCAAGGCCTTTCTTATTTCGGAGAGGAACCGCCCCTGCACATCGTGCCGCCATATGTCGCCGCTGGGATAGACCTGCACCATGTACTTGCCCGTGCGTCCGACGAACTGGGTCCGCAACGCGGGCGGCAAGTCCTCGGGCCGCAACGGGCCGCTGGTGGCCTGGGTCATGAACGACTCAAATGTCTGGCGGATGTCAGCAAAGAGGGCCGCCTGATACTGCTGGAGGCGCAGGGGGATGGCGGGGTCGTCCGAGAGCATCTTCACGCGGAAATCGCTGATCGCCCCGCGCAAGGATCGGAGTTGCGCCGCCAGGTTCGGGTCCTCTTTTTGGGCGGCGTCCGCCGCCAGACCGAGGTAAGCCATCGTGCTGTAGAGTGTCCTGCTGAGGCGATGGAGATTGACAGGCCTGGGGTCGTTGGCGGCGAAGCGCAAGTCGCCCAGTTGTTCCTTGACAGACCGCACCAAGGCAAGCTCCGCAGTCTGGTTCCGGGTCAGCAGATCGAAGATCGCGACGCCGCGGTCGCTGCCATCGACGCTGGCGACCGAGGGGAGGTTTTTGACGGACTCCTCGAATTGGCGGGCCTGATCGAGGGAATCGGCCACGATGGCGGCAAAAAGCACCGAAGTGCCCGAAAAGAGAAGTTTCTTCTCATAGACAACTGCCGGCAATCCCTTGCTTTGCATGTTCAGCAGGTTGTAATCGAAGCGCACCTTGTGAAATTGCGCGCCCGCCGCCACGCAGAGCGCCAGCGCGAAACCGACGAGCAGGCCCGGACGGTCCATCCAGAGCCTTTCGATTCGCGCCCGTTGCGCGGCCGGCACGCCTCCCTCACGGTCCAGTATATTCTGACGGCCGGCCAGGAGCAGCGCCGGCAGCATCGTCAGCATCGGGATCAGGCACAGAGCCAGGCCGCCGCCGGAGATGATGCCCATCTCCTGGATGCCTTTGAAATCGGTGAACCCCATCGCCAGGAACGCCGTCGCGGTCGTCAGCGCCCCCGTCACTATCCCTTGCCCCGTGAACACCATCGCGGTCTCCACCGCTTGCTCCGGGGTGCGGCGGCGGCGGATTTCCTCCTCGTAACGCGTGATGAAATGCACGCCGAAGTCAATCGCAAGGCCGATGAGGATCGGGGCGAAGGTGATCGTCAGGATGTTCAAATGCCCGATCACCAGCGTCGTGAACCCCATCGTGTAACCCAGGCCCACCATGAGGCAGGCCACGGCTTTGAGCGGCCGCCCCGTTCCCTGGTAGGCGTAAATGAAGATGAGCGAGCAAAGCAGCAGTGAGACAATGCTCGCGCGCGCCGAGTCGCGCTGGGACTGGAGCATTTCGTCATAATCCAGCACCGGTTCCCCCGTCAGGCCGGCGTTGACGCCGGGGACTTCCACTTCGGTTTGGGCCAGCAGTTCGCGCATGCGATTGACAGCATCCGGGACCTTTTCTCCGCTGCGGGCGCGCGCCGTCACAAGGTAGATGCGGTTGGTGGCGAAGGTGATGTACATCCGCTGGCGGGCTTGCTCATCGCCGCCGAAAAGCGCATCGACACCCGGCGAAACCGGCCGCCCTGGGCGCGACAGGGTTTCGGTCGCCTGGCCGATGATGCGTTGCAGGGCGGGGATGGCCCCGACCAGCGCGTTGTTCTCCGCGTTGGTCTCGCGCTTGGCGGTGCGAAACTGCTTGTTAATGAGCCTGAAAAGCGAATCCAGATTGGTGGCGGAGGTGAATTGGTCAATAAAAGGACGGTAGGCAACCAACTGCTCCCGCAGTCCCTTGAGGTCGTCCTCCGGCACGAACAATAAAGCCTTCGACCCAAGTGAAACCAGGTCGCCCTTATAGAAAACGTTGGTGAAAAGATTGGTTTCCGGCGCCAATCGCGCCGCCAGCCGTTCCACGAACTGCCGGTTCCGTTCAGTGTCCTCGCTTTCGACGACCATCGCCAGCTCGTCCTGCGAGGGAAACTCCTCTTGGAACCGCATGAACACCTGGTGGTACTTCTTGTCCGCCCCCACAAGGTTGTCGCGGCTCATGTCAAACTGGAGGAAAAAGCACGTGTAAACAACGCATACCGCCAACACTCCCAACTGGGGCCAGATAAACCACCGCGGATGCCCGATCACGGCCCGCGCCAGCGCCCGAAGCACCCGCGCAAAAACAGTATCGCCCATTGATGTCATTGCGCCCCCCTTCCGCCGCCCGCGGACAAGGCCGCGCGGACCGACGCTTGGGGCAAATGAATTGGGTTCACGTGTTTGTTCAATCCCAACTCCACTACGGGGCGGCAAGTGAAACCTTGCGCAGGCCATGCGGGTTGGCGGCTGGGAATGACGGCCTCAAAACTTGGAACGCGCCGGGGCTGGCATGGGGGCCGTTTTCTCATCGGGTCTCGGCAAGCCGTGGCTATTCAGTGAACTCCGCGTTGGAATGGACCTCTTTGACGTCATCGCTCTCTTCCAACAAATCAATCAGCCGCGTCACATCCTCCATCGCCCTGGCGCTGGGCATGGGCGCCGGGAGCACTGGCAGCCAGGTCACTTCCGCCGCCGCGGCCTTGAATCCTTTCGTCTCGATTTCCTTATGGACCGCCTCGAACCGCGCCGCGTCGGTGAGAATTTCGTAACCGTCGGGGTCGCTCTTGAAATCCTCCGCCCCGGCCTCCAGGGCCGCTTCCATCACCGCGTCCTCCGCCGCCGTCTCGCGCGCGATGATGATCTGGCCCTTCCGCTGAAACAAACGCGACACCGATCCGGCCGTGGCGATGGCGCCGCCGTTCTTGGTGAGTAAACTGCGGATCTCCGACGCCGTCCGGTTGCGGTTGTCCGTGCTCAATTCGATGAGCAACGCGACGCCGTGCGGTCCAAAGGCCTCGTAGGTCAAGTCCTCGTAAGTGATGGTTTCCCCGCCGCCGGTGCCGCGTTTGATGGCGCGGTCGATATTGTCGTTGGGCATGTTGGCGCCGCGGCACTTGAACAGAGCCATGCGCAGGCGCGGGTTCATGGACGGGTCGCCCCCGGCCAGCTTGGCGGCGATGGAAATCTCCTTGCTTAACTTGGCGAAGATTTTGGCCCGTTTGGCGTCGATCGCCCCCTTGAAATGCTTCACCTTGGCCCATTTACTGTGTCCAGACATAAAATCCCGGTTTAGGCGTGCGCCTCGACCTGCACCGCGGTGCCGTAACAGAGCACCTCCGTAATGCCGGCGGCGATTTCCGTGGCGTCATAACGCACTCCGATGACGGCGTTGGCGCCGAGTTGATTGGCGTGGGTGATCATTTCGCGAAATGCCTCATCCCGCGCCTGCTCGCACAGGTCGGTATAGATCGTGATATTGCCCCCGAACAGGCTCTGAATGCCCGCCCCCAAATTGCCCACCACCGAGCGCGACCGCACGATGATTCCCCGCACCACCCCGAAATTCTTCGTCACGCGGTAGCCCGGCAGATCGAATGTCGTGGTTGTCAATGGATGTGTAGTGCTCATACGTCACCTGATGCGACAACAATGCCCCGCCCCACCCGTGCCTGTCAACCTTGGGCATTTGGGCGGATCGCGGCAGGGTGAGGGACAAAAATCTTCAAGCGGTAAGTCTCCGCATGGAACACCATGAGAATCGTATCTACATTCATATATAAAAGCTGGGCGCGCAGGGGATAGCGGCGCTGGAGTGTCGCCCTACCACGGCATGCCAGCAGGGCGACGCTCCTGCGGAGCCGTCCCTGGAAATCCGTGTGCAGTGTCCCTTTATTTATGTCGTAAAATCAGATTTGCGCCCTCGCGGGTTGATTTTCAACGTTTTCCTCGGAAGATTGTCCAATGTTTGTGAAGGTTCGTCTCCGCCAATTCAGCCGGCGGCGGTTTTTGGCGCTCGCCGCCCTGGCCGCCCCGGGGCTGATTTGCGCCGACGCAAAATGGATCGAACCGGAGTGGGTCAAGGTGCGGACCATCCAGTTGAGCAAACAGAAGCCGCGCCATCGGATCGTCCATATTACGGACATTCATCATAAGGGAGACCGGCCTTACCTGGAACGGATCGCGCGCCGGATCAACGGCCTCTCCCCGGACGCGGTTTGCTTCACCGGGGACCTGATCGAGAAGAAGGAGTTCGCGCCGGAGGCGCTGGAAATCCTGGAGGGGATCAAGGCGCCGCTCTACGGCGTGCCGGGCAATCACGATTACTGGTGCCGCGCGGATTTTGACAGCTTCAGAAAATCGTTCGCGCGCACGGGCGGGGCATGGCTGACGGACGCGACCGCGCCGGCCGCGAATGGGAAAATCCAGATCGCCGGGGCGGCCTGCCGGCACATCAAGCCGGCCGATCTGCCGCCGCGGGCGGGCGTGAAGAATATTTTGCTGCTGCACTATCCGCTGTTTGCGGAACACGTCACGCAGAAGTTCGATCTCATGCTGGCGGGGCATTCGCACGGGGGCCAGGTGCGGATTCCATTTTACGGCGCGTTGGTCGTGCCCTATTGGGTGGGGCGGTACGAGATGGGGTTGTTTCGCCTGGCGGCGGGGCCGCTCTATGTCAATCCCGGCCTGGGCTGGCTGGGCACGCCGGTGCGATTCAATTGCCGCCCGGAAATAACCGTCTTTGAGTTGTGAGAGTCCCGCTACGATTGGGATGGTGTCAATAGCACGGCGATAATGCGGAAGCCGAACCAGACCCCAAAAGTGACCCATGCGGCGGTTCGATAGCGAATGGAGGCGATCTTGCTGACGCCGAGGCTCAACACAGCCAGCCACCAAAAATCGACCACGTCAAACATGGACAAAATGACAGCCGTCCGGTTCGTCGCGCTGGGATTGGCCATGAAGAGAGTCGGGCTGGCGGTGGCGAGCAGGTTCCCTTTCCAGACGACGAGCCAGACGCGGAGGAATTTTTGCGCGACGTCAATCACCAGCGCCAGTCCGCAGACTTCGACCACTTTCATGTAATCGAGCGTGGTCCCCGCGCACCATTTCAGCCCGAGCCAAATCCCCACGCTCATCAGAAAAAGTCCGGCCGCCGATGCCAGGATGGCCCCGCCAGCCCCGAAGATTTTCAAGATTGCCGGTGTCATGAATCGCTCAGCCGCGGCGCTGGCCTGGTCTGCTTGCGCCTGAGTGAGTTTGCCGGACGCAACTTGTTTCTGCACCGCCTTTTCCCGCTGGTCTTGCATGGCGCGCAAAACGGCCGGCTGGGAGAACGCGACGCAGATGTAAACAGCGGTGGCGATGGCCGAGAGGATCAACGGCACGAGCCAATTGGAGGCGCGCACGGGCGCGCTCTTGATCTCCTCAAAGACTTCGCCGGGCGCGGCGATGACGTTGGTGAGGCGGTCGGTGAGCGACGAGGGTTCGGGCGAAGCACCCTCGGACGGCGGCGAAGGAATAGGCTCTGTATCCATGGTGATTTTGACGAATTCTTACCACATCGGCCCGCCAGCGCAATCAATTTCACGAATCCTGTCAGGTAACCGATCCATGCCGGCACGGCCTCGCGCATGGGCCGGGTGCCGGGAGCGGGCAGTTCTCTTCCGTCCTTGCGCAATTGTTCGACCTCTTCTCGAACCAGCGCGCACAACTGGTGATAGGTTGTTTCCTCGGTATCGCCGTGACAGACGCCGCCCCACGGAAACAAATCCGGACAATAGCCCACATGAAAGCCATCCTCGTCACTCCAGCGGACAAATTTAAGATACTGGACTTCGGACTTCATTTGGCTGCCTCGCCATCATTTCAGCCGCAGTCCGTCAACCATCAATATCAATATTTTGAAGGGACCGGTGACAAATCTTCACTCAGAGATGATCCGCCCGCGATCTGACGAGGATTCGCAATTCCTCGCTAATGAGATTGCTCATGGGGCGAGCGCTGGCGGGCCCGTGCTTTTGCCAGCCGCATGACGTGCTCTAATTCAAGGCCGCGAGAAGATCAGGCTACAGGGGCGCCTGGGCTTCGACTTCGGCATCGGCGCTGGTCTCGTCGTCTTTGGAGTGGACGCCGTATTCGTTGAGTTTGTTGCGCAGGGTGCGGATGCTGATGCCCAGGGATTTTGCCGCCTGCGTGCGGCTGGCGCTGCGTTCCATGACGGCCAGGATGTGCCGTTTCTCGGACTCGGCGAGGGAGAGGATTTCGGACGGGGCCAGGGCCGGTGTGGCGTAGGACGCCGGGGCGGCGGCGGGCGGAGCGGGTGAGGCGGCTGGCTGAGGGGAGAAACCCAGGTGTTCGGGTTCGAGCATGCCGCCGTCGCCGCAGAGGATGACGCCGCGCTCGATGACGTTCTGGAGTTCGCGGACGTTGCCGGGCCAGCGGTGGAGTTCCAAGACGGCCATGCACTCGTCGGAGATGCCGCGGACGCGGACGCCGTGCTTGCGGGCAAAGCGGGGCATGAATTGGCGGGCCAGAAAGGGGACGTCCTCCTTGTGCTCGCGGAGGGGGGCGACGTGAATGGGAACGACGTTGAGGCGGAAGAAGAGGTCCTGGCGGAATTCCCGGCGCTCGACGCTGTCCTCGAGGCGGCGGTTGGTGGTGGCCAGGACGCGGACATCGACCTTGATGGTGCGGTTGCCGCCGACGCGTTCGAGTTCCCGTTCCTGCAAGACGCGCAGGAGCTTGACCTGGACTTGGGGCGAGATTTCGCTGATTTCATCCAGCAGGATGGTGCCGCTGTGGGCCAGTTCAAAGCGGCCCTCGCGCTTGCTGACGGCGCCGGTGAAAGCGCCCTTTTCGTGGCCGAAGAATTCGCTTTCGATGAGGTTTTCGGGGATGGCGGCGCAATTGACTTTGATGAAAGGGGAATTGTGGCGCGGGCTTTGGCGGTAGAGGGCGCGGGCGACGAGTTCCTTGCCGGTGCCGCTCTCGCCGGCGATGAGGACGGTGGCCTGTGTGCGGGCGACCTTGCGGATCAACTGGCGGAGATTTTCCATCGCCGGGCTGATGCCCTGGAGTTCGTAACCGGTGTCGTCCTCTTCGGCGTTGCTGAAGTAGGCGTTGACCTTGAGGAGTTGGTTGTAATTCTCGGCCTTCTTGAGAGTGACCTGCAATTGGTCGGCCGAGAAGGGCTTGAGCATGTAGTCAAAGGCGCCATTGCGCATGCATTCGACTGCGGATTCGACGGAGCCGAAGCCGGTGACCATGACGACGAGGGGTTTTTCGGGCTGGCTTTGGAGTTCGCGCAGAAGCTCGGTGCCTTCGCCGTCGGGAAGGCGGAGGTCCAGGAAGATCAGATCGAAGGTGTCCCTGGCGAGCGCTTCGCGGGCGGCGGCGAGCGTGTCGGCGGTGGCAACGTCGTAACGTTGCTGGCGCAAGAGCTGTTCAAGATTTCGCCTGACGATCAGGTCGTCTTCGAGAACGAGGATTTTTTCAATGGGCATGGATGCGGCGGCATCATGCGGCCCCCTGGCGCCGGTAAAGGTCAGCCACGAAATGAGGGCGCTGGCGGTTGACCGAAGGCAGTTCGCGAGGCGGCACCAGGCCGCGGCGCAGGAGAGCCTGCTCGTTCTCGCGGTCCAGAACAATGATTTTCATGATCAGGTCCTGAGTTTTGCGCAGCAGCGAGCCGACGCCGGGTTGGCGCGAGCGTTCATCCAAGCTGAGTCTTTGCCAGTTCACACGATGCTTCCGCAGTCCATCTAGCGACTGATTGAGGCGTGGAAGCAAGCTCTTTTTTTGCTGGTAGAGATCGAAAAGGGAGGGTTGATCGGGGCGGCGCAGGGTCTGGCCTTCCCGTTCGGCCACCAGGAGCAGTTCCTGGCAGACGGCCAGATGTTGTTGCAGGGTCTCGATGAGGTCCGGGGGTGTATTCATTGGACAGCGGGGGAATCGGGTTTGCGGAGCGGGGTGTGTTGAAAATCGTGGTTGGCGGCGCGGGCTTTTTCCATCCAGCCGATGTTTTCGATGCGCCATTGGGCCATTTCGTACAGAGAGGCCAGGCTGGGCGGGCTGTTGGTGGCGGTCAGTTCGGCCTGGCGGGCGGTGATTTGACCGTAAATGGCTGTGGCCTTCTGCCACTGTTGCAACTGCTCGTAAACCAGACCGGTCTGGTACCAGACCGGGCCTTGCCAGGCAATGGTGGGGTCCAGCGCGGCCAGATTTTGATAGATTTGCAACGCATCGAGGTAATCGCCTTCCTTGTAGAGTTGATTGGCGATTTCGTTGCCGGCCCGGCGCTGCCAATAAACCCAAATGTCCGGGTTCTTGCTGACGTTCTCCTCCTGCGATTGCAACAATAAGAGCACCTGTTTCATCGCGTCCTGATTGCGGCCGACGCCTTTGAAGGCGGAGGCGAGGACGAAGCGGACTTCGGGAACGTCCGCGTTGACAGGATAGGACTCCAGAAAGTGTTGGGCGCGGGTGATGGTTTCGACGTGGTTGGTAAGGTAAGCCAGGGAGCGGATGAGCTTGAATTCGAGGGCTTCGCGGTTGAGGTTCGGGCTGTCGGACTTGAGGATGCGGCTGAAGAAATCGGACGCCTCCTCGAATTGTCCCTGGAGGTAGTAGGTGTCGGCGATCTCGGTCTGGGCCTGGAGCACCAGGGTCTTATAGTAATCAATGTTGTCGAGCTTCAGTTTGAGGGCGGTGGACATGACGGCGTAGAACTTGGAGATGGCAAGGTTGTTGACGCCCATCTGGCGGTAGAGCAAGCCCTCGCGGAGCATGATTTCGGGAACGCTGGGGTCTTCGGGGTAAAGGTGGCGGTATTGGGCGAAAATCTGCTGGGCTTTGACGTAATCGTTACTGTCCTGCATCGTCAAAGCCAGGTCGAAGAGGGCCTTGCGTTTGAATTCCGGAGGCGCGTTGGTTTCCAGGATACTGATTAGAATCTTGGCCGCCACAGCCGGGTTCTTGTCACGGCGCTGGCGGGTGGCCAATTCGAATTGCTCCTCGAAAGACTTCCGCGGGGTGGGCTGGTTGGTTGCCACTGCCACATGCTCAACCATATAGGAATTTGTCAGCGTCCCAGGTTCCGGCGCGAGCAACAGATTCGTTTCGGCCTGCGCGACGGACGCCGTCAAGACCATCGCGGCCAGGCATTGGCAGATGCGTTTCATGGATTGGTCATGGAGAAGACTTGGCGGGCGGCGTCACGGATGCTGCGGACGGGGCCGGTTGCTGGAAGCCAACCGGGGCGGGTGCGGCGCCGCTGGCCCCATTGGTCGCGGGGCGAAAGAACTGCATCAGCACTTGCGGGGAAATGATCGGCTCCACATTGACCGGGAGCGAAGGCGCGGAAGAAGCCTCCATGATCACCGCGTTGGAGCCGCTGGTGTTCGTGCCGGCCAATGGGGGGATCACAGCATCCGGGCTTGCGGCGTCAGCGTCCTCATCAAACTCCATGTTGACGATGTTCGACGGAACAGTGGCCGGGGCGCTGACCCAATTGGTGGACAGCAAGGGCAGCGCGCGAAACCGCAATGGAACTGGCCCGGCGTTGGGCAAATAGCCCGAACCAGCCCATACGACCGCGGCGACACTCAGGAAGCCGGCCATCGCAATTCCCGCATGGCAATATCGTCGGAACATGAATCTTCTTCTCTCCTACGATTATCGTCAGACTGCGCGGGAACTTTAGGCGGGAACAGAGCGGGACGGCGTGCCGGGGCTTTCCGGCTGCAAGCGTTTAAGTTTCTGCGGGGAAAACCGATAAATATGCTGAATGAGTTCAGGAATTTTGGCTCCAAGCGCCACTTGCGAAAAGTTGGACCGTACGCAGGTGGATGCAAGATTGAGCGGCTGCGCCTGCCTGCCGTCATTAAGCACGATTGATTCGGCGTTGCGGGAATTGTTGAGCGCCGACCAGCGCTACACGTCCCAGATCGCCGAAATCATCCGGCGCGATCCCAGCTTGACCGCCCGCCTGCTGCGCCTGGTCAACTCCGTCTATTACGGCATGTCCAAACCGGTCAGAAACATTGAGGAGGCGGTCTTCTACCTGGGCGTCCGCCAAATCCGGCAACTGGCCATGGTGACACCCATCATCGAAGATTTTCAGAAACTGGCCGAGGGTCACCGATTCCCTTGGCGCCAATTCTGGCGGCACTGCATCGCCACCGCGTTGATGACCCGCGAGATCACCGATTTGCTCCAAAGCAATGATGCCGAAATCGATTACGTCGCCGGCCTCATTCACGATGTGGGCAAGATCGTCATGGCCTCGGCCTTTCCAGACCATTTTAACGAGATTTATCATCAGCGCGCCGAGGAATGCAAAGACCTCATGCACCTGGAGCGGGAAGTCCTGGGGGTGGATCACGCTGAGTTGGGCGCCATGTACCTCAGAAAACAGCGCCTGCCGGAAGCGTTTGTTGAAATCGTCCAATATCATCATGTCCCGCAGGCTGCCCGCTATCAGGCCAACGTCACCGCGGCCGTTCACGTGGCCGACCTGCTGGTCCGCCACACCAAGATTGGCGAAAGCGGCAACCACGCCGAGGTGCCCTTTGAAAGTTGGCTTCTTTCTCCGGGCTGGAAGCAGCTCTTCGGCCACCAAACCGACGCGGAGCGCGGCCTGTCGCGGGCCAGCCTCAATCGGAGCCTGGAACGCATCCCGGCCATTTTGGAAAGCCTGGTGTAGCGCCCCAACTCCACCAGGATCATTTCCCCCAACATCCTCACGACCCATGAATACCCGGCGAACTTCCCGCTTCAGATACCGCGGAACTCCCAGACGGTTGGCCCCCTGCGATCTGCGCTTCAAGTGCATGGCGGCACAGCGCCGCATCCGGCGGGAAATTCATCTGCGCCAGATGCTCAAACTCGCCATGATCTACAGACGCTGGAGACACCTCTGAAATAGAACTTCTTCCGGCTCTGTCATCGCATGAGGCGTGCCAGGAGAGAGATTCGACGCAAGCGCTTCACTGGAAGGCACGTCCGGAGGCGGGATGCCGCGGATGGGACGAGGAATTGCGGAAACTCGAATAAATTTGCGAAATCCCGCCTTTCCTGAAGCCAAAGTCCCAAGTCGCCCGGCCCGTTGCCCGGAGCGCATCGTTGGCACAACAAATGTTGCTGTAGGTAGAATACATGCAAACGATTGAACCCGCCATCTGCCGCTTGAAGCCCATTGAGGCCCGCCAGATCAGCCCGGAAGTCCGCGCCACTCTGGATAAGTTCCATCTCGGCCCCGTGGAAACGTCTAATTTCCTCCGTGTGCTCGCCAAGTCCCTCGCCGCCATGCGCGCTTACGCCGAGGCAGAACACGCCTTGGCGGGCGGCCAGCTCACCGCGACTCAACGAAAGCAAATCGCCCTGGCCGTCGCCGAAATCAATGGCTCCGATTACTGCCTCGCCACCCATTCCAAAACGGCCGGGGATACCAACCTGAGCGACGCCGACATCCAGCTCGCCCGCCAGGCTTCGGCGGCGGACGGCAAAGCCGATGCGATGCTGCGCTTCACCCAGGCTGTCGTTCTGCAACGAGGGGAAATCAAGGACGACGAACTCTGCCTGGTGCGCCAGGCGGGGTTTACGGAAACCGAGATCATCGAAATCGTCGCCAACATCGCCCTGAACATCTTCACCAATTATCTGGCCATCATCTCCAAAACGGGAGCGGATTTCCCGGCGCGGCCCGCCGCAACCTAAAAAGCCGTTTGGGTACGATGAACAGAGTTAGGGAAACCCTCACCGCCGTCAATTCAAGCCGTAAATCACGCCTATTTACGCCTTAAATTGGTCGCCCCAATGACTAAACCTGATTCGAGCGGCTCAATTTCGTCATTGAGTCATTTGAGCGTTCTTTCGTCATTCGGGCTTCGTCAGTCGTCATTTCTCCTCAGCTTGAGGCTTGGCCTTGACCGCGTCCGTTGTGGCGGGGGCGGGACGGAGGTCGGAGGAGGCCATTCCCACAGCGGTGCGGGCTTGGAGGAACTTCTTCAATTCCAGCGCGGCTTTTCCGCCGAATCCCGGCACGGCGGCAATGGCTTCGAGGGTGGCCAGGCGGAGGCGCTGGACGGAGCCGAATTTGCGCAGGAGCGCCGCCTTGCGCTGCTGGCCGATGCCGGGGAATTCATCCAGGATGCTCTCGGAGAGTTTCTTGAGTCGAAGTTGGGCGTTGTAGGTGTTGGCGAAGCGGTGGGATTCGTCGCGCACACGCTGGAGGAGCTTGAGCGCGCCGGAATCCGTGCTGAGACGGAGGGGTTCGGCGATGGCCGGGCGGTGGATTTCCTCGAATTCCTTGGCCAGGCCGATGACCGGGACGGCTCCCAGGCCCAGTTTGGCCAGTTGGGCCAGTGCGGCGTTAAGCTGCCCCTTGCCACCGTCAATTACAATTAAGTCCGGCGGGCCGGCGGCGGCGGCGGTTTTCTGTTCGCGCAAAACGCGGGAGTAGCGGCGCTGGACCGCTTCGGCGATCGAGGCGAAATCGTCCTGGCCCGCCACGCTTTTGATGCGGAAGCGCCGGTAGCTGGAACGATCGGGCTTGCCGTCGCGGAAAGCGATCATTGAGGCGACGGCGAAGGTGCCGCTGATGTTGGAAATGTCGAAGCCTTCGATGCGGGCGGGGCTGGCGGTCAAATTCAGGGCGCGGGCCAGTTCAGCAAGGTCGCGGCGCGGGTCAAGGGCCACCGGGAGGGTGTAAGGAACGCGGGGGAATTGGCGGGTCTTCTGAGTGGTGAGCCGCAGATCGTCGAGGGCGTCGCGGTATTGGGCGGCCTTCTCGAAATCCTCCGCGGCGGCGGCCTTTTTCATCTGCTCCTCCAACTCGCGTTCCATTTCGCCGGTCTGGCCGGCCATGAAATCGCAGGCGGCCTCGACCTGCCGCCTGTAATCCTCCAGCGCGACGTTGGCGATGCAGGGGGCGGTGCAGTACTTGAGGTGGCCGTAGAGGCAATGCTTGTAATCCTCCGGGCCGGGTGTGAAGAGGCGGCAGCCGCGCAGGTTGAATCTGCGGCGCGCCAGAGTGAGCGTGTGGCGGGCAGAGGCGGAGTGGACGAACGGTCCGAAATAGCGGGCGCCGTCTTCCTGGCGCACGCGCGCGAGCATGAAACGGGGGATGGGGTCGTTGAGGTTGACCTTGATGAGGAGGAACCGTTTGTCGTCGCGAAAACTGATGTTGTAGCGGGGCTGGTATTCCTTGATGAGCTTGCCTTCCAATAGAAGCGCCTCCGGCTCGTTGCGCACGGTGTAGGTGTCCAGATCGTGGATGGCGTCCACCAGCGCGTTGAATTTCAAGTCCCATCCCCGGCGGCGCGATGCCTGGAAATAGCTGCTGACGCGCTGGCGCAAATCGCGCGCCTTGCCGACGTAAATGACCGTGCCAAAACGGTCCTTCATGAGATAGACCCCGGGTTTGTGCGGCAATTGGCCGACTTTATTGCGAATGTGATCCGTGGCTGGCATGGCTGCCCCTCACGCCTTGGCCCCGCCGGGAAAATCACTCGTCCGTTGCTTCATGGCTTGAAGGTTAGCGCAACGTCCGCGCCGGGGCCAGAGCCAACATGATAAACCGGGCCTTACGAAATCCAGCCGCAGACCTGGGCCAGGCGCACGAAGCCGTAACCCATCGCGCCTGTGACGGGGATGGTGAACACCCAGGCCCAAACCATCCGCTCCACCACCGTCCATTTGATGGCGCTGAAGCGCTTGGCACAACCGACGCCCATGATGGCGGCGGAGATGTTATGGGTGGTCGAGACGGGAATTCCCAGCAGGGACGCCAGCCCGATGACGGTCGCCGAACTGGTCTCGGCCGCAAAGCCGTTGATCGGGTGCAGCTTGACCATTTTGTGACCCAGAGTCTTGATGATGCGCCAGCCGCCCACGGCGGTGCCCGAAGCCATGGTCAAGGCGCACAGGACTTTGATCCACGCCGCGATTTCCAAGTCCTTTCCGGGCGGCGGCACGGCGGAGCGGAGGAAATCGAGCCAGGCAGGCAAATGATCGAAGGTGCCGCTCTTGGTGGCGGAAAGGAGAGCCAGGGCGATAATGCCCATGGTTTTCTGGGCGTCGTTGGTTCCGTGCATCACGCCCATGGAGGCGGCGCTGAACATTTGGGCAACGCCAAAGAACGCATTGACCTTCGAGGGGCGCTTGTTGCGGAGCGTGATGTAGAGCAGGGCCATCAACACGAAGCCGAAAACGAATCCAAGGAGGGGCGAAAAGAACATGGGAACGATGACCTTCCACAACAATCCCTTCCCCAAATACCAATGCACGGCGCTGGGCTGCGCCCAGATAATGACGCTCCAACGATTGTGGGCCGCCGCCAGGGCCGCGCCGCACAGGCCGCCAATGAGCGCATGGCTCGAACTGGAGGGCAACCCGTGCCACCAAGTGATCAGGTCCCAAACAATGGCCCCCATCAGCGCGCAGACGATGATGGACGAGGTGATGGAAACAACGCCCGAATCGACCAGGCCGCTCGTAATCGTTTTGGCCACGGCCGTTCCCAGGAGCGCGCCGAAAAGATTGGTGCAGGCCGCCAGCGCCACCGCCTGGCGCGGCGTCAACACTTTGGTGGAGACGACGGTGGCGATGGAATTGGCCGTGTCGTGAAAGCCGTTGATGTACTCAAAAACGAGCGCGACCACGATGACCGTCACGATGAGCGTCATGGCGTGTCAGGAGTTCTTGAGAGCGATGTTGGAAATGACGTTGCCCACGTCCCGGCAACGGTCGATGATCTTTTCGAGCAGCTCGTAGAGGTCCTTGCGCACAATGACGGTGATGGGATCGTACTTGCTGGTGAACAGTTCGCGCAGCGACTCCTCAATGGCCTTGTCGGCTTCGCCTTCGTAGTACTGCATCTTTTCGTTCAGGCTGCGGATTTCATCCAGCTTCACCCCGCGGCGCAGGCTCTGGACCATCTGCAAAACGGTGGCGGTCGCCTCTGTCAAGAGATGGATTTGCTTGGGGAATGTGATGCCCTCGACGTGTTGGGGCGTCAAGAGCAGGCGGCTGCCGAACTTTTCCACCGTTTTGGGAATCCGGTAAAGGGCGTTGGCCAGACACTCGATATCTTCGCGCTCCAAGGCCGTCACAAACGAGGTATAGACCGCCTCGCTGATCTCCGCGCGCAAGTCTTTCTCCCGCCGGCGCGACTGGATGAACTCGTAGGCGAGCGTGGTTTGTTTGGGGTCGGACACCAGTTTGACAAGCGCCTCCACGCTGGCCCGCGCCTCCTGCGCGCTGGCCTCCAGAAGGTCGAAGAACTTGTCGCCCTTGCCGAGAATCTTTTGAAGAGAAAACATTGCGTTAACTTTCTACCGGCTTGAACCAAAGCCGTAAACAGGTTTTATGTTACGTTCATGTGACGAACTCGGCGCCCTCTTGTTTGAAGCGCGCCGCCCGCCGCATCTCGGGTTCTTGCGGAAATGTCGCCTGGACGGCGGCGTTGCGTCAAGCTGTACTTGTCATGGCTTGCGAGACTCGCCGGGCGCAGACGACCGGCTCGGCAGGCTGTTTTTTTTGTTACAATTTGATGACTGCGCACACACTTTCACTCTCCGTAAGCCCAAGCAATTGCGGTTGAATGCCTTACAATGCAGTTCCGGCAGCCCTTTTTCGCACGGACATGTCCGAATTTGACATGCAAATCTCGCCAAGGCATGTCAAAGTTACCGTGCTTGAAACTCAGGGCGTCAGCATATCGCCGCCGGGATGCCGCGCGAGCGAACGCAGGCGAGCCGCTAAACCTCATCAACCAAGTCCCGCAGGCGGGCACCCAAGGCATTGGCAATTTTGGCCAGGGTTTCCAACGTGGCCTTCTTCTCCGCCCGTTCTATTTCGCCGATGTAATTGCGATGCACACCGGCCTTTTCCGCCAGCTTTTCCTGACTCATTCGAAGCCGCCTCCGCCGAATGTGAATCGCCTCGCCGACGATCTGGTAAACTCTGGATATTGCCACGCGGAAAGCCTGCCAAAAAGATGGGGCTTGCGACTACAGTTCAATAGAATGTATATGCCGTCTAATAGACTGTATTTAACGCTTGCAATCCCATATCCGTGAAATATAATGCCGACGATTTGGAACATTTGAACGCCCTAAACAATGAAAACCATATCGAGCAGCAACCAAAATTACGGCCTTCTTCGCGGCTTCGCCCATGCCACGATTCTGGCGGCCATTTTCCTTTGCGCGCAAAATGTTTGCGCCGCGCCGCGGGGGCCGCTTCCGCCGTTCCCGGAATCGCCGCCTCTCTACAAGCAGACTTTCGATGTGGATTACTTCCTGGGCCTGACCAATTCCGAACTCACGGTTTTCGGCCTGGGCTTTCTGGATGAAAGCTGGTCCGGTTACGCTTTGCAGCGAACCGGGGAGTACCTCACGCCGTTCATCATCCCCGCGCTTGATGAGAATGGACGCGTCAGCATCCCCTCCGACGCCAGCGGCGCGTTGCGTTGGTGGGTGCGGCCGTACTGGACCAGCGGCGCGGGCTATGTTGCTCCCGCGACCTTGCTGGAAATGGACGCTGTAAGCGGGCGCGAGTCGGCGTACGCATGGTCGCTTCAAGTCGGGGCGGACGGCAACACGATCAGCCTGCTCACCCAAACCGGCGCCGGCGTTAAAGAGGTTCTGCAAACCCCGATTTCCTGGCTGGCTGGGACCTCGCACAGCTTGGTTCTGGACTTCAGCTCGCAATCAACGGCGTTATTCCTCGATGGCGCGCTCGTCGCGCAAGGCACGGGGGTGGCATCGGTTCCGCCGTCGGTGGGTGAGTTGATTTTGGGCAGCACCCTTGCCGGAACGAATCCCGCCGGGGCGGATTATGATGAGTTTTACTCCTTCGGCAGTTGGCTGAGTGAGAGCGACGTCAGCTTCTATTATCGCATGAACGCCCCCGAGGCGGCTTTGGGGCCGATTTCCGAGTTATCCAGCCGGGGATCGCCCCTTGCCAGTCCTCAAATGGAAAGCATCCGCACTCCTGGAAACGTTTATGACCCGAATAGTGCCGCCCCCTGTTCTCCGGGAGGCCCCGTGTATATCACCAATGTGACAGCCACACTGCAACCCAATGGACTGACTTCGATGCAGTTCGATATATTCGGAGGTGAGAATGGGATATTGTACGATATAATGAGCACTACAAATCTTGCAGACGGCCCAGTTGATTATTCGTGGAGTTGGGCTGGCCAGGGACTCACATGCAGTTCCGTCCTCCTTACTAACCAACCACCCGGCCAGGCTTATTATGTTTTGGAACAACCCGCGGAAACGCTGACGGTGGCGTGGGGCGATAATACCTACGGCGAGAGCGACGTGCCTGCCGGGCTGACCAACGCGGTAGCCGTTGCCGCGGGGGGCTATTTCAGCCTAGCCTTGCGCGCCGACGGAACGGTGATCGGATGGGGAGACGATACAACTAACCAGACAAACATTCCATCGGGATTGTCCAATGTTGTCAGCATCGCCGCCGGGCAGTATCACGGACTTGCGCTGTTGTCCAATGGCACGGTCACGAACTGGGGATCCTACTATGATGGAACCAATTACTACGCCGTCACCAACTATTCCATCGCTTCCAGGCCTCCTGCTTCAAACGTCGTCGCCGTATCAGCGGGTCTGGAGCACGATCTGGCGCTGATGTCCAATGGAACGGTTGTTTCCTGGGGACTGCCGTGGGCGGACGCCAATTGGGTGCCGGCGAACCTCACGGGTGTCCAGGCCATCGGCGCGGGGTGGTATTTTAATTCCGCGCTGTTAACCAAAGGCATCGTGACCAATTGGGGCGACAGTTTCTCAAACTTCGGGTGGAACCTGACCACGGTCCCCGGCGATCTTACCAACGCCGTCGCCATTTCTGCCAATGGCTATAATGCCATGGCTTTGCGGCCAAATGGGACAGTGGAAGTGTGGGGTTGTCCGAGCGAGGGTTTCACCAATGTCCCTGCCGGACTGTCCAACATCGTGGCGATATCCGAGGGCGGGCAGTATTGGCAGAGTCTGGCTCTCCAAGCCAACGGAACGCTGGTGGCTTGGGGCTACTCCACCAATAGCTCCTACAATACCGCGCAAGTCACTGGCGTAAAAGCAATTTCAGCCGGTTATCATCACAACCTCATCATTGAATCAGGGCCGTCGCTGGCAATTATGGGAGAACCGACCAACCAAGTTGCGCTGGTGGGTGGAAGCGTCACATTCTCGGCGCAATTAATGGCGCTTGCGGGAGTCCAATATCAATGGGAGTTTGACGGCGTGGACTTGCTTGGCGCCACCAACGCGACGCTGACGCTCAGCGATGTTCAGGCTGCCAATGAGGGCAGCTATCAAGTCATCGTTTCCACCAGCGGCAGCATCACCAGTTTGGCGGCAACCTTCAACCTGGTGCTTCCCCCGCAACTTGAAAACACGAGGCCTAACGCATCGGGCCTGTTTTTGTTTCAGCCGGATGATTATAGCATGCGAACCCAAGTGGCCAATGATTATTCCCCATGGAATTATTTGTATGGCTATCAGTGGCAACTCAACGGCACGAACATCCCCGGCGCCTCTGGCACGGAGGGGCTGATCCTTCTCTACGGTCCCACCAACGACGGCACGTACACCGTTGTCATCACCAACGCGGCGGGAAGCACCAACGTGACATGGAACATCCTCCTTGCCTCCCCCGGGATGGTGGAAGCGTGGGGTGACAATGCCTACCAAGAATGTAACCACCCCTCCACGTTGACCAATGCGGCAGCCATCGCGGCGGGGGATTACCATTCGGTCGCCGTCACCGACATCGGCACTGTGACGCAATGGGGCCAGTATTGGAACGGCTCCAATTTCTATGCCCTGGTTTCTCCTCCCGCCGTTAGCAATTTCGTCTCCGTCGCTGCGGGACGGCAGCATGACATCGGCTTGAGAGCCGATGGCTCGCTGACGAATTGGGGCCTCGGCGGCAACCCCGCCAACACGGTGCCCGCAAATCTTCCCCCGGTCCAAGCCGTGGCCTCTGGCTGGTATCACAATGTGGCATTATTGACCAACGGCGGCGTGGCAGCCTGGGGAACCAACGCCTACGGGGTGACGAATGTCCCTGTTGATTTGACCAATGCCAACGCGGCAATCGCGATCGCGGCCCGCGCCTGGCACAGCGTGGCGGTGCGGGCCAATGGCACGGTGGAGGCGTGGGGAAACACAAACGGGCAAACCGTGCCTTCCGGCTTGACCAACGTCGTGGCCGTCGCCGCCGGGGAATACCACTGCGTGGCCCTGCAATCCAACGGCTTGGTCTTCGCCTGGGGCAGCAATACTTTCGGTCAATGCAACGTGCCGGCCGGATTGAGTAACGTCATGGCCATCGCCGCCGGTTGGTCCCACAGCGCAGCCCTGAGAAACGACGGCAGCATCGTGGAGTGGGGGAACAACAGCAGCGGCCAGACAAACGAGCCGCAACCCTACCCAGGCGACCCCGCTGTCGATTTCAAACTCATCGCCGCCGCCGGCAACCACACGCTGGCCGCGATTTGGTCGCCCCTCGTGCAATATCCGGTGAATGTCAGCAAGGATTTGCTGCTCATTTACAACAGCAATTCCATTGATAGTTCCAACGTCTGCCAATACTATCTGACTCATCGGCCCATGGTTGCCAATTGCAGGAATGTCCTCGGAATTGGCTGCACGACAAACTCAGTCATCTGGCCCGCTGACTTTACAAACCTTTTTTTGGCCCAGGTGCAAAATTGGCTGTCCAACAATCCGACCAAACGCCCCCTCTACGTTGTGTTGTTTCAAGACCTTCCCCAAGAAGTTAGTCCTTACACCAACAGCGAATCGGCTAACGGCGACCCCAGCGTTCAATATCAATTACACTCATGGACAGCCCCGGTGTGGTATCCCTTCGTGACCTCAATTAACATGAACGGCACCCAGAACACAAATGCGTTCAGCTCGGACGGTACAAACGATTGTATCGCTTACATTAACAAACTGGCCAGCATTGGCAACGCTTATTCACCCGGTAAACTCATCATCAGTGCCAATGCTGGAGGGACCACAAACAGTTATGGTAATACGAATTGGTACTTCGATGACTCGACGCCAGATTCACAACTCCAATACGGTTTCTGCTTTCAGGGCGTCTCGGGAGTGTCAAACGCGAATCCTGCTGCTTTGAGCACCTATGTTGATGTAACAAACTCTAACGAAGGCACACTGGCGGGTCACATCACGAACGGGGTAAACATCGCCGGTTTTGGGTCCTGGGGCGTTCATGGCTACTATGGCGATACGAACGCAGGCTACGCGACGAACGGGACCATCCAGTTTACTGGACGAAGCGGCTGGTACCTGATAGAAACTGGCGAATCGTTCAATGGAAAGCGTGTTACAGGTCAAGGCAACTTTCTTTCATGGTTTGCCGCGGACGCCTTTGGGGGAACGAACTATTCAAACACGCCGATTGGAGCTGTTTCCAACGTGGAAGAACCTGGTACATTTGGACTTAACTATCCATATTCTTACTTTGGAGACTGGGCGGCTGGACGAAGTTTTGCGTGTTGTGCTTGGCAGTCCTTTCCCAATATCACGCATTACCTCCAAGTAGTCGGCGATCCGTTTGTTAAACAATAAAGGCTTTATGAAATCAATATACTCACATATAATTGCAGCAATGATAGTGGCTGTCGGCGCCTCCGCAAAGAGCCAAGGTTCATTCCAGAATCTTGACTTTCAATCTGCCAATTTGACTCCGATTCCGCAAGGGCAGAGCGGAGGGGAGGTTTCAATTTCTCTAGGGCTTCCGTATTGGACTGGTTATTTAGGAGACACTCAAGTCACGCAAGTCTTGCACAACGACCTAACGCTCGGAGATGCTAGTATAGATATACTTGGTCCCAATTGGTATTCTCAAGGACTTATTCAAGGCCAATACACCGTTGTTTTGGAACCGGGTCTCGATCCGTTTGGAAGCGGACAAAATGTTTCCGCTTCCATTTCGCAAACGGCCTTGGTTCCAGCCAACGCAGAATCTTTGGAATTCAAGGCGCAAATCAGCATCGACACCCCTTTTACTGTGAGTTTGGGAGGGCAGAATTTGTCTTTAAGTGCGGTGGGAACCGGCCCAAATTATACTATTTATGCTGCAAACATACCCGCTTCAGACGCTGGACAGACCGAGACATTGACAATCACGGCGCTAGCAGGCCCTAATAGTTCCGACTCTTTTGATGCTTTCGCCTTTTCCCCAACGGCGGTGGCTCCTGAGCCATGTCCCGTCGTTTTGACGGGACTTGGCGGACTTCTGTTCGCGCTCTACCGCCGCCTTGCGCCCAAGCGGGGGTGAAAGCGAAAATCGGAGAATATGCAAGTTGTTCCGGCTGACGACCGGGGCGGGTAACGGTAACCGGGACTTGGGAAAAGATCAAATCAAGTATCTGGCGCAACGGTTGGTTCAGTTTTGACTCCGCGCCGCGTTTGGCGTTAAATCGCCTGGATTGAACAAATCCGCTTCGCATGGTTGGGGGTCGAAGGGAAGGGAAACGCTGATTGGGCCGCCGCGCGCATGATCGGGGCGATTCTCAACGCGGCTGGCATCGTGCTCGGCGGGCTGTGGGCGCTGACGGGCCGCCATCGCATCCCGGCGCGCTATCAGTTTGTGCTGAAAGTGGTGCTGGGGGTTTACACATGCTGGTTCGGGTTGCGGCTGACGTGGTCGAGCTTCAACGGCAGTTGGCGGCAGATTCTCAAGGAGTTTTGCATCGTCTTGCTCGCGCTGGTTCTTGGAGGAATCGCCGGCAGACTGGCGCGGCTGCAAAAAATGTCCAATTCCGTCGGGCATTACGCCACGCGCGCGATGGCGGCGCCCGCCGGCCCCAGGCAATTCAGCGACGGGTTCGTGCTGGCGACGGCGTTGTTTTGCGCGGGGCCGCTGGCGCTGCTGGCCTCGGTGCAGGAAGGGCTGACGGGCTTTTCGCCGTTGTTTTTCGTCAAGGCGGGAACCGACGGGCTGGCGACGCTGGCCTTCTGCGCGACCTTCGGATGGAGCGCGGCTGCGTCGGCCCTGCCGGTCCTGGCGCTGGAAGGCACGCTTATTCGAGCGGTGCGCGCAGCGGCGCCGGCGCTGGCCTCGCAGCCCTGGCCGCTGATCGATTCGATCAACGCGGTGGATGGGTTGCTGATCGTCTGTGTCGCGATGCTTATTTTGGAGTTGAAGAGAATCCCCGTCGCCGACTACTTCCCGAGCCTGATCTTCGCGCCGCTGCTGACGTGGTGGCTGTGGTGACGCGCCGGGGTCAACCGCATCCGGCGCATTTCAAAATGCCGGCTAATTCGGCGGGCGCAAGTGCAATGGGGTTGGCCTTCATGCTGCTGGCTTTGGCGGCTTTCTCGATCACTTCGGCAGCGTCGCCCGCAGTCAGTCCATAGGCCGTCAACGGCGCAACGCGCATGGCGCCGGATAATTGGCGCACCCAATCGACGCCGTCGTCGGCTCTCGCGCCGTCCTTTCCAGTGACGATGCGGGCCACGACATCGTAGCGGCGCAGGGCTTCGCCGGCGGAATCCCGCTGGCGGAGGGCGCGGATATTGGCCTCCATGACGTGCGGGAGCAACGCGGCGCAAATTGCGCCGTGCGGTGCGTCAAACATACCGCCGATGGCGCCGGCAAAACCATGCACCGCTCCCAGGCCGGCGTTGGCCAGCGCCATGCCGCCGAACAAACTGGCCAGCGCCATGTCTTGGCGCGCCCCGGCATTGCCGCCCTCCTCAAAAGCGGCGAGCAGTGAGCGGGCCGCGCGGCGCATACCTTCAGCGCACAGCGCATCGGTCATCGGCTGGGCGCGGGAACAGACGTAAGGCTCGATCAATTGGGTCAACGCATCCAAGCCGGTGCTGGCGGTGATGGCGGGAGGCAGGCCGTAGGTCAATTCGGGATCGACCAGCGCGATTTTCGGGAGCATCGACGCGCCGCGCAGGCTGGCCTTGACTCGATGCGCGGGCGAGGCGAGCACCGCGTTGCGCGTCACCTCCGAACCGGTGCCAGCCGTCGTCGGGATGGCGATGAAGGGGACGGAAGGTTCGAGCAAGGGTTTGCCGCCGCCGATGATTTCGAGGTAATCGAGCACGTCGCCGGGATTGGCGAGCAGCGCGGCGATGGCCTTGCCGGCGTCCAACGCGCTCCCGCCGCCGCAGCCGACGACCAGTTCGCAATTCTCACCGGTCGCGCGTTCGAGGCCGTGCTTGACGGTTTCAATGTCAGGTTCGCCGGCGACGGAAAAAAGCACGGCGGCGACTCCGCTCTGCCGCAGCGAATCAACCAGAAACTGCGCGCGGCCGGCGTCGCGTCCGGTGACCACCAGCGCGCGCCGGCCAAAGTCCCGGGCCAGGCGCCCGGCCTGGCGCGCCGCGCCGGGGCCGAACATGACGCGATTGGCGGTGGCAAATTCAAACTGCATGGCTCACCACTTGGAGTCGTCGGGAAACAGATTGGCGAACTTCACGCTGCCGCGCGGTTCGGCCATCATGGGCGCAACGGCGTCGCGCCAGACCTGGTAATGAGGGGTTTCCTTATGCCGCGCCGGCGCCCCGGCATCGCGATAGGCTTCGACCAGTACGAAGCGGGTTGGGTCGTCCGTTTCCTGGAGGCAATCGAAGCGGGCGATGCCCGGCTCCTTGAGACTTTCGCGCGCGTTGGCCAGAGTGGCCTTCTGGAAAGCCTCGACGCACTCCAGCTTGACATGGACATGAACGTGAACAATGAGCATAAGCTGAGTCCTGAGGAGCATAGATACGATGACGTTCGCGGCAAGGCATTTCTGGCGCGCTGCTGCCGCAAAATCAAGATTACGATGAGGTTTAAGATTAGGGGACGGAAAACGGCAACCAAATAAGTGATCCGCGCCCGTCAGCGCGGGCTGATGTCCCCGGAGCCGGTGACGTTTTTCTGCACTTGGGGCGGATTGCCATAGTAATGCACGTCGCCGGAACCGGTCACGTTGGCGTCCAATCGTTGGGTGGCGCGGACGGTGGCATCGCCGGAACCGGTCACGGTGACTTGGACCTCATTGGTGGCCAGGTCGCCGGCCCGCAAATCACCGGAGCCGGTGATTTCGGCGTGGAGCCGATCTGCGGCACCCGTGAGGGTGACATCGCCGGAGCCGGTCACGTTGGCGTGAAGATTGCCGGCTTTCAGTCCGGTGACGTGGATGTCGCCGGAGCCTGTTACCATCACACCGTCGATGGCGGGGGCCGTGATTTTGACTTTCACGCCCAGGCTGGTGCTGTAGGACTGTTTGGAATCGATTCTGAGGGTGTCGCCATCAACTGTCGTGGTGATGACAGGAAGAACGTTGTCATCGGTGGTGACGGCAACCGAGGTGTCGGGGCCGATGGCAACTTCGACATCGGGGGAGCCGGCGAGGTCGATTTTGGAGAAGGAGCCGACGGCGCGGGACTCGGTTTTGGAGTTGCCGGAGCCGTGAATGGCGTTTGGGTTGCAATTACCGACGGTGATGAGGCCAAGACACAAGACAGGGATGCATGCGGTTCTCATACTGTATTAGACACGCTCAGAGGCGCAAAGTTTCAAAAAATACCGCGACAATGGGCGTCCGGCAGGCATTCAGTCCTTGTCGCCCCTGCCGCAACGGGCCAACTGGCGGGAAGTCAGCAGCCATTCCAGGCGGGCGCATTTGTCGAATGCCAGGGATTCTAGGGACAGTTTGCAAAGGGCGCCCTTTTTCATCTCAATTGCCACGTCCGCGCCGCCGGAAATGAGCTTGGAGATGAGGCCGCTGAGGAAAGGCTCGTGGCCCACGAGGATGATTTGTTGAAAGGCGGCGAAATTGGAGTTGATCTCGTCAATAATTTCCTGCGGATCGGCGTCCGGGACAAGGTGGTTGGTTTCAAAAACCTTCCTGGCGCCATCGTCGGCGGCCACGATTTGAGCCGTGCGCAACGCCCGGGCAAAGGGGCTGGCCAGGATCAAGTCGAAGGAGACCTCCAGCGCCCGCAGGCCGCGGACGGCTTCGATCATTTTTTCCTCGCCTTCGCGGGTGAGGGGCCGCTTGGAGTCGGGGCGCCACTTGGGGCCGCGGGGGAAGGCCTTGCCGTGGCGCAGGAAGAACAGGTTCATAATTTGCGGGCCTCGTGGCGGATGTCGCGCGCTTCGCACAGATAGACCACTTCCTCGGCGATGCTGGCGGCGTGGTCGGCAACGCGTTCGAGACTCTTGGAGATGGTCATCAAATTGATGCAGCGGCCGATGTTCGCGGGATTCTCGGCCATGTAACCGGACAGCTCCCGGTGGAATTGGCGGTTCATGGCATCGACCTCTTTGTCGCGCGGGATGACCGCGCGGGCGGCTTCGGCTTGCTTGGTGACAAAAGTGTTGAGGGCTTCATTGAGCAATTCCAGGGCCAGGGTGGCCATGCGAGGGATGTCAATGTAGGCTTTGAGCTGCGGTTCCTGGTTCAATTCAATGGCGCGCCGGGCGATGGTGGTTGCCTCGTCGCCCACCCGTTCGAGATTTTGTGAAATTTTCATCGCGACGGTGATGAGGCGCAAATCCGAAGCCAGAGGCGCCTTGGACAGGAGACCGATGGCCATGTCGTCGATCTCGATTTCGAACTGGTCCATGATGTCGTCGTTTTCCTGGACCTGGCGGGCTAGTTTGTCATCGCGCTCGGTGAGCGCCTGGACGGCCTGGCTGACGGCGCTCTCGGCGTAGCTGCCCATGGTGAGGAGCTTCTCCTTGAACGCGGCCATATCGTCGTCAAAGTACTTTTGCATGGGATAAAATACACTTCATCAGCCAAACCGGCCAGTGACGTAGTCCTCCGTTTGTTTGATTCTGGGATTGGTGAAAATCTGCTTGGTGTGATCGGCCTCGATGAGTTTGCCCAGGTAAAGAAAGGCGGTGAAATCGGAGACGCGGGAGGCCTGTTGCATGTTGTGGGTGACAATGACGATGGTGAACTGCCTGCGCAATTCGAGAATCAGCTCCTCGATCTTGGCGGTGGCCAGCGGGTCCAGGGCGGAGGCGGGTTCGTCCATGAGCAACACCTCCGGTTCGATGGCCAGGGCGCGGGCGATGCACAAGCGCTGTTGCTGGCCGCCGGACAGGCTCAGGGCGTTGGCGGAAAGGCGGTCTTTGACTTCATCCCACAGCGCCGCCATGCGCAAGGTCTGTTCCAGCCGCTCCCGCAAAACCGTCCTCTGCCGGACGCCGTTGAGCTTGAGGCCCGCGGTGACGTTGTCGGCGATGGACATGGCGGGAAAGGGATTGGATTTTTGAAAGACCATGCCGACGCGGCGGCGGACCAGGGTGGGATCGACGTCGCACGCGTAAAGGTCCTGGCCGAACAACAGGATGCGGCCTTCCACGCGGGCGCCAGGGACTAGTTCGTGCATGCGATTCAAGGTGCGGAGGAAGGTGGATTTGCCGCAGCCGCTGGGGCCGATGATGGCGGTGACCGCCTTGGGCTGAACTTGGAGGGAGATGTCAGAGAGAACCTGGTTGGCGGCGAACCAGGCATTCAAGCCCTGCACGTCGAAGGTGACGCCGGGAGCGGCCGGGGCGCTCCGCTCATGCGGGGCCGGAGCCGAAGCGGGCGGCTGGGCTGTCACAGAAGGCTGGCTCGGTTGTGTCATGGCGTCTGGCTCATTTGACCGGCTTGGCGCTGCCTTCCCGGGTGATGATCCGCACACCGATATTAATGGAGAGCACCAGCAGAATCAAAATCAAAGCGCCCGCCCAGGCCTGGCGGTGCTGATCGTCGTACGGACCGATGGCGAAGGTGTAAATCTGCCGGGGCAGCGAGGCGATGGGGTCGGAGAGCCTGCGGCTCCAGAATTGATTGCCCGAGGTCGTGAATAGCAGTGGAGCCGTCTCACCGGCGACGCGGGAGCAGGCGAGCAACACGCCGGTGATGATGCCTTTGCCGGCGGTTTTGAGGACAATGAACACGATGGTCTTCCACTTGGAGACGCCCAGGGCCAGGGCGGCTTCGCGGTAGCTATTGGGCACCAGGGCGAGCATTTCCTCAGTGGTGCGGATGACCAATGGGATCATGATGAGTCCCAGAGCCAGGCCGCCCGCATAAGCGGAGGCGCCTTTCATCGGCACTACCACCAGCGCATAGACAACGATGCCCCAGACAATCGACGGGGTGCCGTTGAGAATATCGGCGGCGAATCGGACGCTCCATTTGAGGCGGTTGGAAGCGTATTCGGAAAGGTAGATGCCGCCCAGGACGCCGACGGGCACGCCGATGAGGGCGGCCAGGCCCATGAGAATCAGGCTGCCGACGATGGCGTTGGCCATGCCCCCGCCTGGTTCGCCCTCCGGTTTCTGGAGTTGCGTCAGGAAGGCCCAGTCAATGGAACTGGCCCCCATGCGAACGAGGCGAAGGAGCACCAGCGCCAGAGGCAGGATCACCATGAGCGCGCAGGCAAAACAAACCGCCGAGATCATGGCGCTCTTGGCTTTTCTCCAGCGATGATGGAAATGGCTCATTTCGGGTCAGGCGTGTTGGCGGCCTCGGACGGCGCCCAGCAAGAGCCGGGCAAGAATATTGGTGACAATCGTCACCAGAAGGAGCACCAGGCCCATTTCATAAAGGACGCTCGGATAGAGGCTGCCCACCGCCTCGTCAAATTCGCTGGCGATGGTGCTGGCCAGCGTCGAGCCTGGAGCCAGGAGCGAGGCGGAGAACCCATGCGTGTTGCCAATGACCATGGTCACCGCCATCGTTTCTCCCAACGCCCGCCCCAGCCCCAGCATCGCGGCCCCGAAGATGCCGCGCGTGGAACTTTTCACCACGGCCAGGCGGGTCGCCTCCCAGCGGGTCGCCCCGAGGGCAAAGGCGGCTTCCCGCTGGGTGTCCGGGATGGAGCGGAAGACCTCGCGCGAGATGGAGGTGATGATGGGCACGATCATGATGGCAATCATGATGGCGGCGGAGAGCACGCAGTAGCCGCCGCCAACCGGCCCCTGAAAGAACGGTAGGAATCCCAAACACCTTTTCAGAACGGGATACGGCCCCGCGGCCAGCCAGGGAAGCAGCACATACATCCCCCACAGGCCCAGGATGACGCTCGGGACGGAGGCCAGCATCTCAATCAAAGTGATGACCGGCCGGCGCGCCCAGCCCGGCGCCAGTTCTGTCAAATACACCGCTGTGGCCAGGCTCAGGGGCAGCGCGATCGCCAGCCCCAGCAGGGACGACACAAAGGTGCCAACGATGCAAGGCAGGGGGCCGAAATCGTTGTTCACCGGGTTCCAATGGGAGAGGCCCAAAAAACGCCAGCCAAAAACCCGCAGCGACAAGCCCGCGCCGCGGCACAATTCCAGCCCGAGGATGACGACCAGCGCCAGCACCATCATCGCCATTGCCCAAGTCAGGAGCCTGAAAACACTGTCCCCCCTCCGGCTTGGAGGAGGGAGAATAATCCTCCGTCCGGGACTGGTTTGGCGAGAGAGGGCCGCATTCATAGATAAAGCATAAAAAACTCTGGCGGCCTGCCGTTCGGCAGAGACGCCGCTGGCGCTCGCCGCCACTGAAATCAGTATTTAATCTCCTCGATCTTCGCCCGAACCCGTTCCACAAGATTGGTGGGCAGCGGGGCGTAATCGAGCGGCGGCGCCATCCGCTCTCCATCTTTCATCGCCCACTTGAGAAACTCCACGGTTTTTTTGCCCTTTCGCGGGTCGCGCTGATGCTGATAGACCAGGAGCCATGTTGCCCCGGCAATGGGATAGGCATCGGCCCCGGGCGCATTAACCATGGAAAAGCGGAAGTCGTCGGGAATCGTGGCGGTGGCCAGCGCGGCGGCGACCGATTCAATCGCCGGTCCAATGTAGTTGCCGGACGAATTCTTGACGCTGGCAAAAGCCAATTTGTTTTGCAGGGCATAGACCAATTCGACGTAGCCGATGGAGGATGCCATCTGTTTGACCATGCCGGTGACTCCTTCGTTGCCCTTGGCCCCGAGGCCAACGGGCCAGTTGACCGCCGTGCCGCGCCCGATCTGCTTTTCCCATTCCGGGCTGACGCTGCTGAGGAAGTCGGTGAAGATGTAAGTGGTGCCGCTGCCGTCGGACCTATGCACGACGCCGATGTCGGCATTGGGGAGGGCCGCGCCCGGGTTCTGGGAGGCGATGCGCGGATCATTCCACTTGGTGATCTTCCCCATGAAGATGGCGGCGATGACCGGGCCGTCGAGGTTGAGGCGGGGGTTGCCGGGTAAATTGTATGTGACAACATCCGCGCCGGCCACCGTCGGGATATGGAGGATTTTGGACGGCGCCAGGGCCAGGTCCTGGTCGCTCATCGGGCTGTCAGACGCGCCGAAATCAACCGTTCCCTCCAGGATTTGCCTCTGTCCGCCACCGGAGCCGATGGATTGATAGTTGAAACGGACGGTTGGATCGACTTCGCTGTATTTGTAAAACCACTTGGAGTAAATGGGATACGGAAAGGTGGCGCCCGCGCCGTTGATGAGCAATTGCGCGGAAACGTCCGCCGCGAACGCCACCGTCATCGCCGCCAGGATCACAATCTGGGTCCAATGCCGCACGCTTCTCACAATCAGGGCTTTCAATAAACATTCATCTACATTTAACTTCATAGCCCTTCCCCGTGACAACGGAAGGAATTTCGTGTGACAATTCCGTGACAAATCGGGCCCCGGGCCACTCCCGGCGCATGGGGAAACTGAGGCGATAGAGCCAATTTGATGGGTTGCACCAAATGCAAGAAGGGGTTAGTGTCCGCCAAGAAAAGTTGAGCGGGATGCGAGTAAGTGACTAAAATGAACGGAGATAATGTAATAATTGAGTAACGATTGATCATCCCGGCGGGAGTTTTGACGCTGACTCCCGCGATTTTCTAACAAGGCACAAGATAACTGCGTGATAAGCTCAAGTCGCAATGCGCCGGAGGTGGCGATAGTCCGTCCGAGGGTTGCAGGGGGAGGGGTGTCGGCATGGGGGAAAGTTGTGGCGCTTCACCTGCGCTGCCGGTGGAAGGAGTATTTGCTGGCGCTTATTCTGACGGCAGGCACGCTGGCGTTGCGGGTTGGGGCGGGGTTGAAGGACGGCGAGGGTGAGTTTTTTCTGATTCCGGTCATCATTAGCGCCTTTCTGGGCGGGCTGGGCCCCGGGTTGTTCTCCACGACGATCGTGGCGCTGGGAATGGACTACTTCCTGGTGCCGCCGCATCATTCATTTGCCATGAAAGCCGGCATCGAGAGCGTGTGCTGGGTTTCGGTAGTCTTGGAAGGGGTGCTTGTAAGCGCGCTGTGCGGGACGCTGCATAAATGGCGTCACCGGGCGGAAGCGGCCCGAAAGCAGTCCGCGGCAACGCTGGAGAGCATGAGGAGGGCGGAGGCAGCGTTGCGGGAGAGCGAAGCGCATTACCGATTGCTGGCCGATAACATGGCCGATGCGCTGTGGACATTTGATCCGCTGACGATGCGTTGCACTTACATCAGCCCATCGTCGCAACGGCTGAGGGGTTACACGGTGGAGGAATCAATGGGGCAAACCCTGGAGGACATGCTGACGCCGCAATCGCTGGAGACGGTGCGCTCTGAACTGGGTGAGCGGGTGAAAGCGTTTCTGGCGGGGGACCCGGCCGCCGTCACACGCGTCCACGAACTGGAGATGACGCGCAAGAAGGCGCCGCCGGTGCGGACGGAGACGATGACAACTTTTGTGAGGAACAAGGACGGGGGAGTCAGCGTAGTCGGAGTGTCGCGGGACATCACGGAGCGCCGGAAGCTGGAGGAAGGATTGCGGAAGAGCGAGGTGGAGTTGCGGGTCACCTTCGAGAACGCCGCCATTGGAGTGATGCTGGTGGGCGCGGACGGAAAAATCTTGAGAACCAATCGCGCGCTGAAGCGAATGCTGGGATATGCGCCGGGAGAACTGCGCGGCAGGGCCGTAATCGACGTGACACACCCGGACGATATCCAGTCATCGCTGGCGTTGCATCAGGAAATGATTGATGGGAAACGGGAAAACTACCAACTCGAGAAGCGCTACTTGTGCAAGGGAGGGGAAGTCATTCACGCGCGGCTGACGGTATCGGCGGTGCGAGGTCCGGATGGCCGGATGCAATACTCGGTCGGCATGGTGGAGGACGTGACGGAAAGAAAGAAGCTGGAAGAGCAGTTTCTGCGCGCGCAGCGGCTGGAGAGCGTCGGCGCGCTGGCGGGAGGCATCGCGCACGATCTCAATAACGTGCTGACGCCCATTTTCATCTCGTGCGAAATGCTGCGAATGAAGGAAGGGGATGAGGAAAGCCGCAACCTGATCGGGATGATCAAGAACAACGCGCGGCACGGGGCGGAGCTGGTCAAGCAGGTCCTTTCGTTCGCGCGCGGGGCCGAAAGCGGGCGCGCGTGGGTCGATCCCAAGCAACTGATCCGGGACGTGGTCAACATCGCCCGCAATACGTTCCCTAAGTCGATCCGCATCGCGGCCCAGACGCCCAAGCAACTTTGGATGTTCCTGGGCGATCCGACGCAGCTTCACCAAGTCTTGCTCAATCTGTGTGTCAACGCCCGCGACGCCATGCCCGAGGGCGGGGACCTGACGATCTCCGCCGGGAACGTCATGGTGGAACCGCGGCTGCCGGGGCTGGACCAGGGCGCCAAGCCAGGGCCGCACATTGTCATCAAGGTCTCGGATACGGGAACGGGGATGTCCGCCGAAATACGGGAGAAGATATTTGTTCCGTTTTTCACGACCAAAGAGGTGGGCAAAGGAACCGGCCTGGGGCTGTCCACCACGCTGGGGATTGTCAAGAACCACGGCGGGTTCATCGACGTCACATCCGAACTGGGGAAGGGGTCCGTCTTTGAGGTCTGGCTGCCGGCCAAGACTTTGGCGGAACCATCAGCGCCGGAGGCGGCGGAAGCGCGCCTGCCGCGCGGCAACGGGGAGCGCATACTGGTGGTGGATGATGAGGCGTCGTTGCGCGCGATGACCCAACACATTCTCGAGGCGTACGGTTACGTGGTTCTCACGGCGGCCAACGGGGGCGATGCGATGGCCCTTTACTCGCGGGATGAAAAGGGGGTCGATTTGGTCTTGACAGATATTATGATGCCGGTGATGGATGGGAACGCGCTGACGCGGGCGCTCCGGAAGATCAATCCGGACGTGCGCGTCATCGCCGCCAGTGGACTGGGCAATCCGGAGAACCAAAGCAAAGCGATGAGCGCCGGGGCGAACCGCTTCCTATTCAAACCGTACAACGCCGAAGTGTTGCTCAACAGCGTGGCGGACGTTCTTCAGGGCCGTCCGGCCCCCGCCCCTACCCTTTAATCACCGTCGCGCCGGCGGCCGGGCGGGAGCCAAAAATCGTTGCCGTCAGGCCGGTCTTCTCTTTATAGGCGGCGCCAATCTGTTGTGTGACGGCCTGCACGGCATCGGTCTTGACCAGGGCAACCGTGCAACCGCCAAAGCCGCCGCCTGTCATGCGGCAGCCATAGACGCCGCCTTGAGGCCCGATGCCTTCGGCGATTTCCACGATGGCGTCCAGTTCGGCGCAACTCACCTCGTAATCGTCGCGCAGGGATTTGTGGCTGGCGTACATCAGATCGCCGACCTTTTGCCATTGCGAGGCGCGCACGGCCGCGGCGGCCTGGACGGTGCGTTCGTTTTCGCCGATGACGTGGCGGGCGCGGCGGAAGACGACGTCTTCCATTTTCCCCCTGGCGGATTGGAGGGAGGCGGGTTGGGCGTCGCGCAAGGAGGGGACTCCAAGGACGCAGGCGGCGGCTTCGCATTGGGCGCGGCGTTTGGCGTACTGGCCGCTGCCAAGCTCGTGTCTGACGTTGGTGTTGGAAATGAGCAGTTCGACGGACGGATCGCGCATGGGGACGAGTTCGGTCTTGCGGGTGCGGCAGTCCAGCAACAAGAGATGGCTCTCGCGGCCCATGACGGAGATGAATTGGTCCATGATGCCGCAGGGGACGTTGGCAAATTCGTGCTCGGCCTTCTGGCACAGCAACGCCTTCTCCACCGGGTCCAGTTTCTTGCCGGAAACGGCTTCAATCAAAGTGGCGGTGGAGACTTCCAAAGCGGCGCTGCTGGATAATCCCCCGCCCAGCGGCACGGTGGAGCGCAGGAAAACGTCCAGACCGCCAAGGTTGATGCCTCGCTCCAGAAAACCCGCGATGACACCGCGGGGGTAATTGCTCCATTTGAGCGGGGAGGGCCGCAGCGGGGCCGAAAGGTCAATCGACGCCGGTTCGGACTCCGCCGTGGAATGAATCAGCACTCTGTTTTCGCCGCCGGGCGGACGGTCCGCGGCCATGACCGCGTAGAACTCGATGGCCATTGGCAGGACAAAGCCGTCGTTGTAATCGGTATGTTCGCCGATGACATTGACGCGGCCGGGGGCGGCAACGATCCAGCGCGGGGGCCGGTTAAACGCTTTAAGGAAATCCGCGGCAACCTGAGCGGAAAGGTCATTTAATCTCATGATACTATCAATCTACTGTATTAGGACTTGGGCGGATTCTTGCGTCCAAGCACGGCGCCGAGCAACATGCCGGCGCCAAACAGGAGCAGGACAATGCCCCAAATGATGTTGATGTTGGCGCCGAGGGAACGGCGGTACATTTCGACGTCGGAATTGGTGGCCGCGCCGTAGATGACGAGCAGCAGTCCGACAAGAGAGAACATGAAGCCAATTGGCCAGCGAATATCGAGTCCCATAAGTAATTGTTCCTTTCTATTTTACCAGAAGATGATGTTCATGATGACACAGCAGATCAGCAGCAAGGTGCCCAGAACCGCGGGCTTGAGAATCCAGGATTGGCCTTCCTCCTTGAGTTTGGGAGTCAGCGAATAGACCAGCCCCTTCAGCTCTTCGTCGCTCTTGGTGCGCCGGGTCGCCAGCGAGATGACCGCCGTCAGCGCCAGACAAGCGGTGAAAGCGAAAACGGCCAGCCAGAAGTTCTGGGCCATGTCGCTGGGGAAAATGAGGCATTGGGGAAGGTCGGTGATTCCCTTGTGCATGAAAGTCCAGAGATAGCCGCCCTTGATGCCCAGGTTGTTGCCGGCGGCATTGGAGAGCGCGTGGAAAAGAGCGGACGTTGCGGTGCCGCCGAGCAGGCCCAGGAAAGCGCCCGTGCTGGTGGTGCGCTTCCAAAACATGCCCAGCAGGAACGTCGCGAAGAGCGGGGCGTTTACGAAGCCAAAGACCAGTTGGATGATGTCCATCGCGTTGGACCATTGGCTGACCAGATAGGCGCAAACGATGCTCAACAAGATGCCCGCGATCGTAACGGCACGGCCCATCCAGGCGTAATGTTCGTCGCTCTTGTTGGGAGCGATGTAGGCTTGGTAGAGGTCATAGGTCCAGATCGTATTGAACGCGGTCACGTTGCCCGCCATCCCGGACATGAAGGAGGCCAGCAGACCTGTCAACGCAAGGCCAAGAATGCCCGACGGACAATACCTCTTGACAAGCGAGAGGATCACGCCGTCGTAATCGGTCTCGCCAACGGCGTCCTGGAGGCGGCTCTTGAGTGAATCTTCGGAGAGGGGGGCCTTCTTGTTATCCGCGACGATGGCGGCGATTTTCCCGGCATTGAGCTTGTAGGTCTTGGCGTCATCCTCGCCCAAAGCCGTGTTCACCGCCTGGAGGGCGGCATCGCCCTCCTTGCCGTCGGCGGTGGCTTGGGCAACGGCGGGAAGCATTTTTTGATAAATCGCCGCGTCGAGCGGTTTGGGCGGCAGGCGGTAACCGTCCTGGTGGGTGACGGCGAGGGCAGCGGCGACCATGCCAGGGAGAATCACCAGAGCGGGGAAAAGCATCTTGGGAACGGCGGCGATCAAGGGAGTGCGGCGGGCGGCTGTCATGTTCTTGGCGGCCATGGCGCGCTGGACGACCAGGAAGTTGCAACACCAGTAGCCAAACGAAAGGACGAATCCCAGGCCGAAGACCATCGGGAACCAGCCCACTCCCATCGGATTGGCGGCTGGCCCGGCCAGCAGAGGGCTCCAGGCATGGGTCCAGGCGTCAGGCGGGTAAGTCTTGCCGCCCTTGTCAATCAAACCCGCCGCCGCCGGATGGGCCGCCACTTCCACCAGCCTGCTCTTGAGCATGTCCCAGCCGCCGATATCCTTCATCTCCAAATACGCAAGGGGCGCAAAACCCAGGACAATCATGAAAAACTGCAACACCTCGGTATAAATGGCGGAGGTGAGACCGCCCTTGAGAACATAGAGCAGGACGATCGCCGAGCAAATCCAAAGGCTGGCATCGTAGGGCCAGCCCAGGAGCTGATGCAGCAACTTGGCAAGGGCGTTCATCGAGATGCCTGACGCGAAGACCGTCATCACGGCAAAGGAAATCGAGTTGAGCGCGCGGACGCGTTCGTCGAAGCGCATCTTGAGGTATTCGGGAACGGAACGGGCCTTGGAGCCGTAATAAAAGGGCATCATGAACACGGCCAGGAACACCATGGCGGGGATGGCGCCGACCCAGTAAAAGTGGGCGGTGGCGATGCCGTATTTGGCGCCGCTGGCGGCCATGCCGACCAGTTCCAGGGCGCCCAGATTGGCGGCCATGAATGCCAGGCCGGTCACCCACGTCGGGATCGAGCGCCCGGAGGTCAGGAAGTCCGAGGAGGTCTTCATGTACCGCTTGAGCGCGAAGCCGATGCCGATGACAAACACCGTGTAGGCAATCAGGATGGTGTAATCGATCCAGGCAAGATGAATGGGTTGCATATCAGTAGTTTGGGGAGCGTTCGCTGACGACCTTGCGGGAACGGGAATTGTTGACAAAACGACGGCCACCCCGGCGGCGCAGCCGGGTTGAGCCAAGGCGCCAGCAGAAGACGCCTTTGGCACGGTCCTTTCCCGATTTCATGCGCGAAATTCTTGCAGGATTTTCACGCATGGCAACCGCAAAATGTAGTTCTTTGGTCAATTGGCGGCATCTCAGCAAACCCAGTCGCCTTTGGCGACAGGAGGAGAAAGCGCCCAACTTCTCGGCCGTTGATTGTCAACAATCTCAAGCTCGCCTGGCCTGCGGGAGAACTCCAGCCCCCGCCTTTCTCATGATGCACAAGGGTGCATAAGCCTGCATAAACCGCCGAAATCTCCGCGCCGCAGGGTGCAGAGGAAGACATTTAACCACGGATTTCTTGGATGGACACAGATGAGAAGTCTTTATCCGGGTTAATCCGGGTCCATCCGTGGTTAAAAACTTCCTGTCCAGCGCCCCGGCGGGCCGGAAGCGGGGCTGGCGCTCCCCACACCAAGCCGTGGGCTTCCCCGCCCACCCGCAAGCTCGCTTTGGAAGAACTCGGACTGGATAAAGCAGCCCTCAAAGGATATGAGGCGTCTATGCGGATTCTGGAGTTGGGAATGATGGCCGGGCGGAGTGAATGGGAGACAAAATCGGGAGATGGGGCATTGCAGCCGGGTGAGCAAAGCGGTCAGCCGGATGGCTCGAAGGCCCGGCCGAAAGCTGGAGAAACTGAAAGAAAAGCTGATGCAATTGGATCGGTTTGATTGAATGAAACATGAAAACTGTCACAATTCCAGGACTGACCTTTGGCTCGTGTAGATCCCAAACCGTAGCGGCGGACTGGCGTCCGCCGCCGACATGAAGGAGGAGAATATGAACTTCAATAGCCAGGTGAACCGCGAACGAGAGCGGCTCCCGATAACCAGGTCACTGCTAAAAAATGCGGCGAACGCCAGTTCGCCGCTACGCGGATGTAGCGGCACTCTGGCGAGTGCCGCCATTGTCATTCTCTCCCTGCTGGCTTCCGTAAAGGAATCATAAAGGGATCCTGGAATGAGCAAGCGCCATTGGGGACGCAGTTACATTTAACATTTCGCCTGACGCGGGTTCCGGGCCGGGCAAGCGGCGGTCCTTGATATTTGCACTTTTGTCTGGAATTCACGGCCCGAGGGACGTCGGCGATGATCCATTCGTATTCTTGAGGGTCAGCCAGCCCGGCGGGGGCAGTTGCGAGGTGTCCCAACCTCCGCCCAACGCCAGGATGAGCTGCACGCTGGAGGTCATTTGCTGGACGTGAAGTGTCACCGCCGTCTGCTGGCTGCTCAGCAATGTCATTTGCGCGACGATGACGTTGAGGTAACTGTCAATCCCCAGATCGTAGCGGTGCAGGGCCAGGTTGAGGGTTCTCTGGGCCGATTGCACCGCGGCGTCCTGCTGGTCCCATTCCTGGGAGAGGATGCGCAGGGCGGCCAGATTGTCTTCCACCTCCTGGATGGCGGTCAAGACGGTCTGCCGGTAGTTGGCCACCGTGGAGTTGTAGTTGGCGCGGTATTGCTCGACGGTCGCCTTGCGCAGCCCGGCGTCAAATACCGTTTGGGCCGCGGAGGCCCCAAGGGACCAGAAGAAGCTGGGGCCTGAGAGCAGATTGCCGACGGACGTGCTTTGAAATCCGCCCTGGGCGCTCAATGTGATGGAGGGAAAGAAAGCCGCCCTGGCCACGCCAATTTGCGCGTTGGCCGCGGCGACGCTCCGCTCGGCCGCGGCGACATCCGGCCGCCGCTCCAGCAACTGCGAGGGCAGCGCCAGGGGAATTTCGGGCGGACGGACCGGGGCGTTGGTCGCCGCGGGCAGCGCGGGAATGGAGAATGTTGAGGCCGGCCGGCCCAGCAGGAGGGCGATGGCGTGTTCATATTGCGCCCGCTGGATGCCGATATTGGTGTCCTGGGCCGTCACGACGGCCAGCGTGGTCTCCGCCTGGGATACGTCCTCATCCGAATCAATGCCCGCCTGATTGAGGCTTTTTGTCAAGTCGAGATTTTTCTGATCGGCCGCGACGGTGGCGTCCAGCACGTCCTTGAGCGCGTCCTGGCCGCGAAGCGCATAGTAATCGACGGCGAGGTCCGCCTGGGCTGTCAAGCGCAGGTTTTCCAGAGTGGCTGCGCTGGCCTGGGCGGTGAAGGTGTCCGCCCTGGCGGTGTTGCGGATGGCGCCCCAGAAATCCGGCTCCCACGAGGCCTCCAAGGGCAGCGAAATTTCGCTTTGAGTGCGTGCGCCGGGGGAAATTGACTTGGAGGCCTGAGATTTGGACAGGGATGGGGCGGCTGAGACGGCCGGGTAGAACTGCGACCGGGCTTCCTTGACCACGGCCCGCGCGGCCTGGAAATTGGCCAGGGCGGCCACGAGCGTTTGATTTGAGACCAGGACCTGATCTTCGAGGGCGCTCAATTGCGGATCATTGAACATCTCCCACCATTTGCCGCGAATCACATCATCGGTGGGCTGCGCCACCTTCCAGCCCGCCGCTTCTTTGAATGCGGGCGGTGTCTGGACGGGAGGAACTGTATATTTGGGGGCCATGTTGCATCCGGCCAGCAGCGCCAGCGCCGCGCAGGCCGCGGCCAGCGCCGGGAGTTTGCCGCATTTTTCATAATGCGGCGAAAGCCGCTTCCAATTTGTCGGTAGGGCGGTGCTGGCGCGCCGCCCAAATATCAGGGCGAAGCAGCCCGCAGAGCGGGCATCGACTATCCAGTTCCGTCTGCAGCTTCGCCCTGCCAAGCTACGAAATATGCGGGCTAATGATCGGAGTTTGCCGCTCTGGCGTTGCTGTTGCCTTCCGCTTTCGCATTGTGTCATGTTACTCATCGCTTTGTCTCCGGTTCGTTGTCATGCCAGGGCCGGCAGGGGTGCGCGGCGCGGGGATCGGCGATGGACGCGCGCCCACCAATGGCTGTAGCGGTCGAGGTAAAGATATACCACGGGCGTGGTGAAAAGGGTCAGCGCCTGGCTCAAGAGCAGGCCGCCGACGATGGCGATGCCCAGCGGGCGGCGCAACTCCGAGCCGGTTCCCGTTCCCAGCACCAGGGGCATCGCGCCCAGGATGGCGGCCATGGTGGTCATGAGGATGGGCCGGAAACGGAGCAGGCAGGCCTGGAAGATGGCCTCTTGCGGGCTTTTGCCTTCCTCGCGCTCGGCGGCGAGCGCAAAGTCAATCATCAGGATTCCGTTCTTCTTGACCAAGCCGATGAGCAGGATGACGCCGATCACCGCAATGACGCTCAAGTCCGTGTGCGTCAGCATCAGGGCCAGGACGGCGCCCACGCCCGCCGAGGGGAGGGTGGACAGGATGGTGAGCGGGTGGACAAAGCTTTCATAGAGGATGCCCAGCACAATATAAACGGCCAGCAGCGCGGTGATAATCAGAAGCCACTCGCTGGCCAGGGAGGCCTGGTAGGCGGCCGCCGTTCCCGCGAAATTCCCGCGAATCGTCGAGGGCATCCCCGCGCTTTGTTCCATTTTGTTGACGGCCTCGACGGCGTCGCTGAGGGCAACGCCGGGCAGGAGATTGAAGGAGAACGTGACGGCGGGGAATTGGCCCTGGTGATTGACGGCAATCGGAGTGGTGCTGGTCTGGCGGCGCGTCACGGCGCTCAAGGGGACCTGTCCGCCGTTGGTCGCGGTGAGGTAAATATCATTCAAGCTTTCCGGGTTTTGCCAGTACTTGGGAGCGACTTCCATGACGACATGATACTGGTTGAGCTGGGTGTACATCGTCGATACCTGCGACTGTCCAAAGGCGTGGTAGAGGGTGGAGTCGATGGCCGTGGGGCTGATGCCCAGCCTGGAGGCGGTCAGACGGTCATAAGTGAGGTAAGCGTCCAGGCCGTGGTTGCGCTGGTCGTTGTTGACGTCGGCCAGGCCGGGAAGGGCCTTCATTTTCTCCAGCAAACGGGGCGCCCAGGTGACCAGGTCCTGGAGGTTGTCGCTGGTGATCGTGTATTGGAACTGGGCGTTGCCCATCCGGCCGCCGATGCGCAAATCCTGCCCGGCTTGGAGAAACCCGTTGGCGCCGGGAACGCGGGCCATTTTGGGCCGAAGGCGGTTGATGACCTCGTACACCGTATTGGTGCGCTGGCTGCGCGGCTTCAACGAGATGAACATGTTGCCGGTATCGGTCGCCGTGTTGCCGCCCGTGAAAGCCGTGACGGCGGCCACCGCGTCGTCGGCTTTGACAATGTTGACATACTGCAGGAGCTTTCCGAGCATCGACTGGTAAGAGGTGTCTTGCGCGCCTTGAACGGAGCCTTGAACAATCCCGGTGTCCTGCTGCGGAAACAAGCCCTTGGGCACCACAATAAACAGCAGAATATTGACGGCCACCGTCATCAGCAGCACCGTCAGCGTCACGGCGGGATGGCGCAGCACGACCCGCAGGCAGCGCTCGTAGGTTTTGAGCATCCAATCCAACACCTTCCCGCTGGCGCGATAGAACCAGCCCTGGTCCTCGGGCCGGTGATGTTTCAAGAGGCGGGAACACATCATCGGAGTGGTGGTCAGGGAAACGACGAGGGACACGAGAATCGCAACCGAGAGCGTGATGGCGAATTCGCGGAACAATCGCCCGATGATGCCGCCCATCATGAGGATGGGAGTAAACACAGCCACCAGCGATATGCTCATGGCCAGGACTGTAAAACAGATTTCGCGCGCCCCGCGCATGGCGGCATCCATGGGACTCATGCCCTTTTCCAGATAGCGGCTGATGTTCTCCACCACCACGATCGCGTCGTCCACGACGAATCCCGTCGAAATCGTCAGCGCCATGAGGGAGAGATTGTCCAGGCTGTAGTGGAACAGATACATCACTCCAAAGGTGCCGATCAAGGAGACGGGCACCGCCACGCTGGGGATGAGGGTCGCGTGCCCGTTGCGCAGGAAAAGAAACACCACCAGGATGACCAATCCGATTGAAATGAGCAGCGAGCGTTCCACGTCGCGCACCGACGCCCGGATCGTCGTCGTCCGGTCCATCATCACGGTGAAATCAATCCCCGAAGGGATGGATGCTTTGAGAGCGGGCAGCGTCTGGCGGATGCGGTCAACGGTGTCAATAATGTTGGCTTGGGGCTGCTTGAACATGATGACCAGGATGCTGGGTTTGCCGTTGGCAAATCCGCCGGCCCGCACGTTCTCGGTCGAATCCTGCACGTCCGCCACGTCGGCCAGTTTGACAGCGTTGCCATTGTGATAGCCGACGATCAAGGGCCTGTAATCCACCGCCTTGAGCAACTGATCGTTGACGGCAATATCGGCGGTGGTCTGGCCGTCGGAGAATTGGCCTTTGGCCAGATTGGCATTCTGACTGCCCAACAAAGTGGCCACGTTCTGCAAACCCAGTCCGTAGCTGTTTAATTGGGTGGGATTGACATCGACCCGGATGCCCGGCAGCGCGCCGCCGCCCACGACGACCTGGCCGACTCCTTGAACCTGCGAAAGCCTCTGCATGAGAACGGTGGAGGCGGCATCATACATGGCGCCCCGATCATAGACCGGAGAGGTCAGGGCCAGGATCATAATGGGAGAATCGGCCGGATTGACCTTCCGCCAGGTGGGATTGCTGGGCAGGTTGGAGGGCAGATACGCGCGGGCGGCGTTGATGGCCGCCTGGACGTCGCGGGCCGCGCCGTCAATGTTCCGGTTTAAGTCGAACTGGATGGTGATGCTGGTCGATCCCAGGGTGCTCGATGAGGTCATCTCGGTGACGCTGGAAATCCGCCCGAATTGCCTCTCCAGCGGCGTGGCCACCGACGAAGCCATGATCTCGGGACTGGCTCCGGGAAGGGCGGCCCCCACGGAAATGGTTGGAAAATCAACTTGCGGCAGCGGCGATACCGGCAGCAGAACGAACGCCACCCCGCCGGCAAGCGCAATCGCCACCGTCAGAAGCGTCGTGGCCACGGGCCGGTGAATGAACGGGGCGGAAAGGTTCATATTTCCACGGGAGCGGCGCCCTCGATGCCGGCGGCGGCGGCGGACTCTTCAGGTTTGTGGGCGAACCGGTCCATGAATAGGTAGATGACCGGCGTCGTGTACAACGTGAGCACCTGGCTTACGAGCAGGCCGCCGACGATGGTGATGCCCAGCGGACGGCGCAGTTCGGCGCCCGTGCCGGTCCCCAAGGCCAGCGGCAGACCGGCCAGCAGCGCGGTCATGGTGGTCATCATGATGGGGCGAAAGCGCAACAGACAGGCCTCGTAGATGGCCTCCCGCGGTTTGCGGCCGTGCCGGCGTTCGCCTTCGAGGGCGAAATCGACCATCATGATGCCGTTCTTCTTGACTATCCCGATGAGCAGGATGATGCCGATGATTCCGACGACGTCCAATTCCGAGCCGCAAAGCAACAAAGCCAGAAGAGCGCCGACCCCGGCCGAGGGAAGGGTTGAGAGGATGGTGATGGGGTGGATGAAACTCTCGTAAAGCACCCCCAGCACAATATACACCGTCACCAGCGCCGCCAGGATCAGAAGCGGCTCGTTGGTCAACGAGGTCTCGAAAGCCTGGGCCGTGCCTTGGAAGGAGGCCAGCATCGAGAGGGGCATTTGCATTTCCTTCTGAATTTTATCGATTGCGTCCGTGGCTTCCCCAAGGGACACCCCCGGGGCCAGGTTGAACGAGATTGTCACCACCGGAAATTGTCCCTGGTGATT
>PLGF01000088.1 GCA_003138485.1 Verrucomicrobiales bacterium
CCGCCGGCGGTGTGGAACCTGGTGACCAACGCGCCCCTGACGACCAACGCAACATCCACCTTGACACTGCCAACAACCAACGCCGCCCAATACTTCCAATTGATAGCCAACTGACATTTGTATTTTTTCCACGGCTGGCGCAGAATCAGGACAGTTTATGAAATACACTCTCTTTGCCAGCTTGTCTTTGGTCGTCATTTTTTCAGGCGCGGCCCCAATGCGGGCCCAGGACGCCGCGCCCGGCGCAGCGTCGGTCATCAAGGCGCAGGACACCAAGGGCACGCCTGATGAACGCGCCGATCAATTGGTTGCCGAAATGACCTTCGCGGAGAAAGTCTCGCTCATCGGCGGAGATGGCTTCACCACTCACGCGGTAGAGCGCCTGGGCATTCCGATTTTCACCATGTCCGACGGCCCAAACGGGGTGCGCAACGCGCCGGGACTCGACGCACCCCCCAATGCCTGCGCCTTCCCGGCCGGCGTGGCTCTGGCGGCGACTTGGGACCCGGAAATGGCCGCCGCCTACGGCAAGGCCATCGGACTGGAAGACCGCGCCCGCGGCACGCATTTTCAACTTGGCCCCGGAGTGAACATCTGCCGCGTGCCCGTCAACGGCCGCAACTTCGAGTATTTTGGCGAAGACCCTTATCTGGCCTCGATCATGGCCGTGAACTGGGTCAAGGCTTGCAGCGCCCAAGGCTCCGTGCCCACCGTCAAACACTTTGCCGCCAACAACCAGGAGACGGACCGCAACTCCGTGGATTGCCAGGTGGATGAACGCACGATGCAGGAGATCTATCTCCCAGCCTTCAAAAAGGCCGCCACCGAGGGTGGCATCGTCGCCGTGATGTGCTCCTACAACCGGCTTAATGACTTCTACGCCAGCGCCAACGACTGGCTGCTCAACAAGGTCCTCAAATCCCAGTGGGGCTTTCAGGGGTTGGTCATGTCCGATTGGGGCGCTTCCCACGCCACCACCGATGTCGCGCGCGGCCTGGACCTCGAGATGCCGGTCAGCCTGAACCTCAATCTCCCAAATATCCAAAGGGCGATGGCCGATGGCTCGATTACCGAATCGAACATCAACCGCGCCGCGCACCGGATTCTTCGCACTGCCGCCGCGCAGGGGTGGCTTGACTCCGGCTGGCAGCAAAAGAACCCCGGCCTGCCGCTGGATTCGCCCGAGTCGGCAAAAACCGCGCTCGCGGTGGCGGAGAATGCGATCGTGCTCCTGAAAAATGACCGCCAAACCCTTCCGCTCGATCGCGCCAAAGTGAAAACGATCGTCGTCGTTGGGCCGAACGCTTCGGCCCCGGCCGGCACCATGCCCCGCAATATCGGCGGCGGCGGAAGCGGGGCGGTGACGACATTCCCTTCACGCTACACCGAAGCCAATTATCTGGATGGCATCACCAAGAGCGCGGGCGCCAATGTCAAAGTCCTCTACCTTCCCATGCCGGAGCCGCCTGCCGCATCGGCGTTCGTTTCGCTGGCCAACGCGTGGACCTCGGCCCAGGGACAACCAGGTCTTACGCTCAGCGTGGTCGTGACGGGCGAAGGTCCGCCGGCTGAAATCCCGCCCACGGTGCAAACCGCTGTCAATACCAACTGGCAGGCGGGGCAATTGCCCTTTGGCGTGCCCGCCAACCGCGATGCGACGTTTACTTGGAACGGCGTCTTCATGGCGACGAATGACAGCGATTGGCAGATTGTCGCGGAGGGCAACCCGGTCATCACCGTTGACGGCCGGACCAACACCCCTGGCACGATCCTTCATCTTCAGGCCGGGAAGCCTTTGCCACTGAGCATTCAACTGCGCGCGCTGGCCAACGCTCCCGCCGGGCGCGGCGGATTCGGCGGCGGATTCGGCGGCGGGCGTGGCGGACGCGGCGGGCGGTTGGTGAGAGTGGCCCTGGTCCCTCCGGAGATTCCCGACCTTGCCGCAGCCACCGACGCCGATGCCGTCGTCGTTTGTGTCGGATTGAACAGCAGGGTCGAGAGCGAAGGCCGGGATCGTCCGTTCGAGTTGCCCGACGTTCAGCAGTATCTGATCAACGCGGTTTCCAAGCTCAATCGCCATGTCATCGTCATCAATAACAGCGGCGCGGGCGTGGGCATGAGCGCCTGGGAAGGCGGCGCGGCCTCCATTCTCCAAGCCTGGTATCTGGGCCAGGAAGGCGGAGTCGCCGTGGGGAAAGTGCTCTTTGGCGACGTGAATCCCAGCGGCCATCTCTGCTCGACGTTTGACAGGAGATTCGAGGACAATCCGGCCTTCGCATTTTACCCTGGCGCCAGGCAGGGCGGGGCAGCCTATCCGGTTGAGCCTTACACGGAGGGCCTATTCTACGGTTACCGCGGCTATGACAAGGCGGGCAAGGACCCGCTGTATCCGTTTGGCTTCGGCTTAAGTTACACCACGTTCCAATTGTCAAACATGAAGGTCAAAACGGCCGGGTCCGGCGTGGAAGTTAATCTGGACGTTCGGAACACGGGCAGCCGGGCCGGCGCGGAGGTGGTGCAGGTTTATGTGGGTGAAGACCACTGCCCCGTGCCGCGGCCACGGCGCGAACTCAAAAGTTTCAGCAAGGTGACACTGGCGCCCGGTGAATCCAGAAAAGTCCAAATAAACCTGCCACGCGAGTCCTTTGCCTACTGGAGTCCGGCCAGCAAGGATTGGACCGTGGATGCCGGAAACAAATTCACGATTGAGGCGGGAGTTTCCGAACGCGACATCAGGGCGAGGAAGACCCTGAGAATTGGCCGGTGACATTGATGGGCGGCCAGGGGCAGTTCGCGACTTTTTTGCGGTGTCTGCGGTCCGAGCGGTGACTAAAGAGAAAAGAGCGAGCATGAATGACGCTGAACTGTTGCGGAAATACGTCAAAGACCATTCGGAATCCGCCTTCGATGAATTGGTCAAACGGCATCTCAATCTGGTTTATTCCACCGCTTTGCGGATGGTTCGCCAAACGGCCCTGGCGGAGGACGTCGCCCAGTTGGTTTTCATTCAACTGGCGCGCAAAGCGCCGGAAATCCGTGAGGGCAATGCGCTGCCGGGATGGCTCTACCGCGTCACCCATTGTCAAGCGGCCAATGCCTTGCGCGCCGAGCGAAGCCGCCGCCAATATGAAGCGGAGGCCATGATGCAGGCGGAACTCGAAGTGCAAACCGCGTGGGAACATGTCGGCATCGGACTTGAGGACGCAATGAACACTTTGGACGCCGCCGAGCAGAACGCCGTCATCCTGCGGTTCTTCCAGGAGCGGAGCTGGCGGGAAGTCAGCGACGCGCTGGCGTTGAGCGAGGATACGGCGCAACGGCGGGTCGGTCGCGCGCTGGAAAAGTTGCGCGCGCATTTCGAAGGGCGCGGTGTTGCCGTGTCTTCAGCGGTGCTCGGCTCGACCATTGCCGCCCACGCCGTCCAGGCGGCGCCCGCCGGTTTGGCTGGCAAGGTGGCCATCGCTTCGCTGGCTGGCGAAGCTGGCGCCGGATCGTCCACTATCTTCGCAGCCCTCAAGGCCCTCCTTGTGAGAAGAACTGCCTGGGTCCTGTTGTCGGCGGCAACTGTTGGCGTTGTTTCCATTTCTCTGATCGCCGCGAAAGCCAGCCCAACTGACGCCCATATCACGGTGGACAGCCTTGCCAAAGGCCGGGTTTTGTACTTCACTTTTGACCGGGACGAGACGGGCCAGAACAAGGTTACAGACGCCAGCGGCCGGGGAAACGACGGCAAGCCTTTGGGCGTTCGCTGGACCGCTGACGGCAGGAAGGGCGGCGCGTATGAATTCACCGCCGACGGCAATGAGATCGTGGTCCCCAACAACGTCTCCCTAAATCCCATGGACCTGACCCTTGCCGCCTGGATCAAGACCACGAACAAGGATGCCGTTTGGCGGCGCATTTTCGACAAATCCTACACCAAAGGTTACGCCCTGAGCATCGCCGGCGACTGGAAGGAGAACAATTGGCGCGGTCGCGTCAGCCTGGAGATGGGACCCGGAACGCACTTCATCCTCTCGAAAACCGACGTGGCCGACGGACGATGGCACCAGGCGGTCGCCACGTTCGGCGGGGCGGGAGAGGTGCTCTACGTCGATGGAAAGCCTGAAGCCAGTCTTCAATGGAAGAATCCCGGGTGGACGGGGGAAACCGACTTCGATCTGGTGATCGGCTGCAACCGGTCCAACCTGACGGAGGATGATCTGGGCAAATCGTTCCGCGGCGTCATTGACGAGCCGATGGTGTGGAACCGCGCCCTCTCCGCCAAGGAAGTCGCGTTTCTTTTCAAGTCACAACAGTAGAAGGCCAACTGCAAACTCATGAACGGAAAACCATTCCTTAGAAACTGTGCCCGCCTATGCCGTGTCGTGGCGATTGGCTTGCTCACACCCGGCAATTCACCCGCTGCCGAAACCGAAAGCCTCCAACCCGGCCAGGAAATCGAAATGCCCTTTGCCGACGCCGGTCTGCCGCCCACTTTGTATTCCATGATGAGCGGCACGGCGGCAACGCCTTGTGTGACCGTCCGGCTGCCCGATGATTACAATCCCACGAACACCTACCCGCTTTTGGTTTATGTGCCAGGCAACGACGGCGGACCCAAAGGCAATATCTACAACGCCGAGACTATCGCCGGCCCGCGCGGCTGGATCGCCGCCACCCTGCCGCTTTTCAAGAAATCCATTGATCGGAGCGAGCCGTCGGGCGGAGTTATCATCAGTTTCGAGGACTACCCGGTTCTATCCAAGGCTTATCGCGCGATGCTGGGCCGCCTCTTCGAGCGGGTTCCGAACATCGACCGCGAGAAGAGCGTGATGGCGGGATTTTCCAATGGCTCCATCGCCATCGCCGTATTGGTGGCGAATCATGACGAATTCATCCTGTCGAATTTCCGTAGTTTCTGTTTAGTTGACCAGGGCATGTTTCATCTGGGAGACCTTCACAAAAGCCGGGCGCGCGACTGCCGCTTTCTTATTTTGGTGGGAGACCAGGAGGACATGGGCCGCGACGTGAAGATACGCCAGGCTCAACTTCAACAGGACGCCTGGAAACTCCTCGGCGTGAACGTGACCTGCCAGATCATGAAGGACACCGGGCATGAATTCAACCAGCCGCAAATGGAGCTTGTCCGGGAGTGGTTGCGGTAGGGCCCTTGGGCCGCGTTGAAACGCGCGCGTTTTTTTTTGCGGTGTTTCTCTTGTGGACGGTGACTTAATGGAAAAGAGAAACTATGAAAACCCAAATATGCTTCCTATTGACTGTGGCCGTTGTCGCCACTGTTTCCAGTCCACTCCGCCCTGCGAACGCCGCGCCAGCCAACGCGCCGGTCACCGCCGAGGGCCTTCGCAAGGGCCTGGTCCTCGACTTGACGTTTGATCGGGATGAAACGGGGGACAACAAGGTCACCGACACCAGCGGCCAGGGAAACAACGGCAAGGCTTCGGGCGTTCGCTGGACGGCTGGCGCCAAGAGAGGTGGCGCCTATGAATTCACCGCCGACGGCGATGAGATCGTGGTCTCCAACAACGCCTCGCTGAATCCCAAACAAGTGACGATGGCGGCCTGGATCAAAACCTCGACCAGGGACGACAAGTGGCGGCGCATCTTCGACAAATCCTACAGCCTGGGTTTCGCCTTGAGCGTTGCGGCCGATTGGCAGGGCAACCAGTGGAGCGGCCTGGCCTGCCTGGAGATGGGACCCGGAACGCACTGCTCTCTGACGAGAACCGTGGTGGCGGATGGACAATGGCATCAGGTGGTGGCCACCTTTGACGGGACCGAACAGGTGTTGTTCGTGGACGGCAAACCTCAAGGCTGGCCGCTCCGCTGGAACAGACCGGGACAAGCCGGCCCCACCGACTTCAACCTCGTCATCGGCTGCAATCGATCCAACTTGCATGAGGATGACCTGGGCGTGTCCTTCCGCGGCCTCATTGCCGAACCGATGATGTGGAATCGCGCGCTCTCGATCGGCGAGGTCGCGTTCCTCTTTGAGTCTCAGAAATAGACTCGAAAGGAATAAGTTATGAAAATGCTCAAGACAGTCAGTGCCATCGGTCTGATCCTTTTTTGGGCCGGAACACATCCGGTCGCGGGCGGCGATGAAAAACAAAACTCCAAACCGGACGGCTGCAGCTCCTCGTGTGGCGTTGCCGATGGCAAGACCGCCTCTAAGCTGCTCAAAAATGTGGTGCATTTCAGCGATGACGACGTTCGTTTCCGCACCGCCGATGGAATCAACGTCTTTGTGGACCCGGTCTCGTGGCCCATGGATGACTTGGTGGTCAAGTCGGGGATGGTCAAGCCGGACCTTATTCTCATCACACACTCCCACCAGGACCATTTCCAGCCGACGATCCTTCAGGAATACTTCAAGCTAAATCCCAGGGCGGTCCTGGCGGGTCCGCCCGATGTCGCGAAGGTAGTTAGGGAAAAAGGAATGGAAGCAAGCGAGATCAAACCGGGCCAGAGTTACACGATGGCGGGCGTCAAATTCAGCGCCGTCCCCGCCTACTTTCTCGAAGGCGACTCGCATCCCAAAGCAAATGGCTGGGTCGGCTATGTTCTTCAACTGGACGGAGCAAATTACTACGTCACCGGCGACACCCAGCCGCTGCCGGAAATGGCGGAACTCAAAGTGGATGTCCTGTTTCCGCTGCTGTACGGCTGCGGCGGCAATCTCGAACAGGCGCTCAAAATGGCAGACCTTACCAAGGCGCCCTTTGTTGTGCCGGTCCACACCGGCGGCCATGAGGAAGTGATCAAAAAGTATTTGACCGGACTGCCAAAGGGAGTCCAGGGCGCATATTACAAGGATGCCAAACTCGTCGTCAGCCCCTGATCACCGGCTTCAAATTCAGGGAGTGGTCAGCGGTCCTCGATTTGCAAGGCCGTCTTGAACGCAGCCAGAGTCTCCGGGCTGACGTGGTGCTCGATGCCCTCGGCGTCCATCTCCGCCGCCCGTTCGGAGATGCCAAGGGAACGAAGAAAGGCCACGACCGTTTCGTGCCGGCTTTTGCACGTCGCCGCCAGATGACGCCCCCTGTCCGTTAAAAAGATGGCGCGATAAGGTTGGGAGGTGACAAAGCCAGCCTTTTGCAGCCGGACAATCGTGCGGTTGACAGTGGCGTGGGTAACCCCCAGCCGGCTGGCCAGGTCCACGACGCGCGCTTCGCCCGTTTCTTTCACCAAATCGGCGATGGCCTCGGCGTAGTCTTCGGCGATTTCACTGGCGTGTTCCCGGCGGGTTTGGGACAGGTATTCCGCCTGGCGCCTGGCGCCGCCGCCGGCGCGCGGTTTCCCGGACGATTCTCTTTTTGCCGATGCCATGTTCTTTGCCCGCAAGAAAATCACAAACGGGGTTGACAGTCCAGCGGAATCTTGTAGCTTAGGCTACATTCTGATACTTAAACAACAGAATAATGGTGTTGCTACATCAGGCCCGGCCGCCGCCTTTCGCGCGCGCTGGGCGCTGATGCTCTTGGCCGCCGGCGGCATCGCGGCCAGGGCGCAAGACTCATCCAGCGCCCCGCCAACCAACGTCGTCTCCAACATCGGCGCGCAGAGGTGGAACTGGCACGCTCAAAATACCGACATCGTTCAAGGTGATTTCGGATTTCCCGCCAAATACTCCGGTCCGGCCAGCCTGGACAGCGGAGGCGAGGTTCAGGAAACAATTACCGTGGACCTGTTTGCCGGCGCCCGCCTATGGCACGGCGCCGAGGCGCACATGGACGGGCTGATGTGGCAGGGCTTCGGCCTGACCCAGACGCATGGGGTCGAGGCGTTTCCCAACGGCGACGCCTACAAAGCTGGAGCCGAGAATGCCCAATTTAATTTTGCTCGCTTGTTTATCCGTCAAACCATCGGCTTGGGCGGCGAACAGGAGGACGTGCCCGACGGCCCGCTCACGCTTGCGGGCAAAGAGGACATTTCGCGGCTGACCGTCACCCTTGGCCGGTTCAGCCCCCTGGACATTTGCGACAACAACACTTACGCGAGCGATCCGCACACGCAGTTTATGAATTGGGCTATGATGGGCAACCTCGCTTGGGATTACGGGCAGGATACCATTGGATTCACCACCGGAATGACCGTGGAATTAAATCAGCCGAACTGGGCTTTGCGCTACGGATTTTTCGATATGCCGGCTGTCAAAAATGGTTTCTCGGGTGACGACCAGTTTCTCATGTCGCCGCAGAGCGGAAAATACGGCCCGTTTTCGACCTCCTGGGCCATGATGACAGAATTTGAGCGCCGTTACAGCATCAACGCTCATCCGGGGGTGATTCGGTTTCTGGCCTGGCTCAACGAAGCGGATATGGCCAGTTACACCGCGGCGACTGCCCTTCTGCTGGCCAACCCCAACAATGTGGCAGGGGACATCGCAGCGGCGCGCGCCTACCGCTACAAATACGGCCTTGGATTGAACTGGGAACAGGAAGTGGCGAAGAACATCGGCCTGTTTTCGAGACTCGGCTGGAATGACGGCCACGAAGAGGCCTGGACTTTTACCGATGTCAATTGGACGGCCTCGCTGGGCGTGAGTGTCAAAGGCGAAGAATGGCACCGGCCCGACGACACCTTCGGCCTTGCCGGCGTCGTGAGCGGGGCTTCGCGCCAGAACCAACAATTCCTGGCGGCAGGCGGCACGGACATGCTCGACGGCGACGGCGCGCTGAATTACGGCTGTGAGAAAGTCCTTGAAACTTACTACAATTTCAAAATCCACAAAAACCTCCATGCCACCTTGGATTACCAATTCATCACCGACCCCGCTTTCAACCGCGACCGCGGGCCGGTCTCGGTTTTTGGGGCGAGGTTACATTGGGAATTTTAGATGATTACCCCAATCCCAATCGAAACGGGGGCGTCCTTCACCGATCAGGTAAGGCCGGTAGGGCGACGCTCCTGCGGAGCCTTCTCCCTCGGAATCGGCTCGGCAGGAGCTTCGCTAACCCGGATATTTCCTGGGGCGGCGAATGCCGCCTCCAATTTGTCGGTGGGGCGGCGCTGCCGCGCCGCCCAAATATCAGGGCGAAGCAGCCCGCAAAGCCCGCGCGCAAGCGTCTGCCCAATAATTTGTTCACTTGTGCATCGACTATCCAGTTCCGTCTGCAGC
>PLGF01000069.1 GCA_003138485.1 Verrucomicrobiales bacterium
TCCGCTTTCATCGGAATCCGCAAGAACAACACGTTATCCGGCGATACTGTCTTCAGGCGGTTTTCAAAATGCGAAACGTAATCTTCGATCGGGGATGCCAGATTGTATTCAACGCCGGAATTGACCGGCGCGAAGAACTCAACGCGGCCATTCGGAGCATTGATGCTCTTCAGGCTCACATTGACCGTCGCCCCGCAATAGTTGGCCACTAATGGCAGGCGGACGTCAGCCTTGATCGACTGAAGGTATTCCGCAAAATTGCATTCCTTGCCGTTGACAATCGCCGCTTTGGCGGAAAAGCCGCTGGCCGGAAAGCAGATCGTATCGCCATTGCCCGGCTGGAACAGATTTATGATTTTGATTTGCGCCAGGCGGTCGGCAGACAGCTTCATGCGCATCACCGCGGCGGCGTCGCCCAGCGGTTGCGGGCCCCCGCAAAAAACCTTCGGCGCTGTCTTGTCAGACATGGACTGATCATTGCCCGCAATCCAGCCCACCAGCGGGTGCAGGGCAAAATCGGCATAATGCGGGGCATTCAAGGCAAACTCGTTGTGAGCTGGGCTGCCGGCGGGCAGGATGATAAAACTGACCTCACCCTCTTTGGCGTCCCGATAAAGGCCGGGGAGTTTCGACGTGGCATAGGTGCACGTGGAAGATTGGAATTCGCCGGGGAGTTCCGTGACAAATATCTTGTCCTTGCACATGCAACCGCCGTCTTCGGCCATGAAATAAGGGATGGTTCCGCCGATCCAATTGCCGGGAGGCAAGGCGGCCAGGAGGTTTTCCTCGCCGGCCAGCATCAGGCTTTCGCCGGCCAGGATTCTACGCGCGGTTTCCGCCGGATCCAGTAACCGGTTGGCCAGGGTTTCCTCGCGGTTGGCTATCTTGTTGAAATCTTTCTCTGCCATCGGCAGGCGGCTGAATTTCCTGTAAAACGCTTTCAGTTCCCGGATGCAGTCCTGGGTGGAGACCTCTTTAACGCGCAGCCGGTTGCGCAAATTGACGAGAAAAAGTTGGAGAGCCAGGAACTCAAACTGAATGGTGCGCGTGCCTTCGATAACGGAAGTCCACGCACTCTCGCTGATTAGCTCCACGTTCACAATTTGGAGTCCGGGCGTCGCACAGCATGTCACCACGACACATCGCCGGCCGCGAGGCCTCAGGCTCCCCTTCTTATCGGCATCGGCCGTCGGAAGCTTGAGTTGAAGCTTGTGTGTTGCTTCGGTACCATGCTGGACATGGCACATTCATGTTGCCTGTTCCAGTTCAAGCAAATCAACGTAGCCGCAACGGCGGAGGCTCATTTTAAAGGGAGGAATTTCTTGAGGATGAAGCTTTCGGGCGAACCCGCCAGAAAACGCGGTCACGAGTGGCGCAAGGCGTGCGTCATGTGAGGCTGCCGGGGATCGACAAGGCGGATACAAGTGTCAGTTCTGACCCCTCAGATGACCCCTTTGCACTGTCGAAGGTTTGAGTGTCGGGCTTAAAGATCGAGCTGACTATTCATTTAGCGGCGGGGTCAAATGGGTTTGGGCCCCCTTCGCTGTTAAACCAAATGAATTGAAACCCATCCGTCCTTTACGTAATCGTCAATCCCTCGTTGGATGTTGGTGTTCACGGCAAACTGATTCGTTCGTAGCCAGGCCGTCAAGGCGGCCGGATTCCTGGAGGTGACTACGCTCGCGTCGAATGTCCCTACGCGTTCGTGTTCCACCTCCGTTACGCCTTCCGGCAATCCAGCCACGCGGCCCGCCGTTCCCAACCCGCTCAAGAACATCGAGCCGAAAAGAAACGTCAAGAAAACCGAGGCAAAGATAGAGAATCGACCCTCGCGCCCGTCCATCACCCGGACGATTGTCCACGGAAGGAGGCATGCCAATATAATGCCGGTAGGAATCGAGATTAAAAGGACGCTCACGATGCAGATCGCCAGCATAACAATGTCCGTCGCGGACCACGCGCGTCCCTTCCGGACGAACAACAGCACGTACATAAGAGAAAGACACGCGCCGTGGATTGCAAAAAACGGAGGCGAGCCGTCATAGATTTCCGGCCGCAATTGAAAAGCCACGGTTGGAAAAAAGTCCCGGCGTCGCAACCTCGATGACCGGCTTCGCTGGCAACGGCACAACCCAGGTAAAATTCGTCCCCCGGCCCGTGAATCGCGTTTCGATAACCAGTCGCTCGACGCCGTTGCTGAAGTTGATCAAAGCGCGCTGGTCAGGAATTTCCACCGGGTCCGGCAGGGCTGTCGGTGGTATCACCGCGCCGTCACCCCACGCCGCGAAGGGCAGAATCAAAAGAACCCACGATACGAGGATACGTCGCATCCTGAGATAGGTATCAGACAATTTTTGGAATTCCACAAGGCTATTCCGAAGCGCGGGGGGAGTTCGTCTGGCTCCGCCCAATTGTCAACGGTCAGTCTGCGCGATCTTTTGCAGCTCGCGATGGTTGATTTTGGCACCGCCCATTTGGGGGATGTCATACACATGCTTCAACTCGCCGACGGAGGGGGCACAATTACTGCCAAGTCCGTTGCATAGACTGCGTATGAGGCCGGAGGAATAGCCGCGAAAAGGCGCAAAAGACGCATAAACAAACACACATGTCGAAGAAGCCGCAGACGTCACTTCGCCAACCGGTAGAACATCGCGCCCGCGTTGGTGGGTGGCGGCAGCAGCACCTGCCATTGGTTGCTTGCGATCTGCGGCGACGGCGACGTGACGTTCGTCCAACTCCCCAACGAGAGATCGGTTCGTGCCTGCAGGGCGTAGTCCGCCGAGGCCGCCGGCCATGAGAATATCAGGTTGGTTCCGGTCATAGCCACGCTCATCACCGGACTGTTTGTGGTCAATAATTGATTCGGGCCGAGCGCGTCCGAGGCGGCCACTTCGGCGCCGCTCAAGGCTGTGTTGTAAAAGCGGAGTTCCTTGATGGTCCAGGTGGGATAGGGGTCGCCGGCGTTGAGTGAGCGGCCGATATAGGCGAACTGGCTGCCCACCACGCTCAAGGGGTCGGTAATGCCGGTGAACGCGGAGGCCGGAACACCGTTCGTGTAAACACTGATGACTCCCGCGGGACAGTCAAACACACACGTCAGATGCAGGCTGGCAGCCAGCCCCAGGGATGACGCCAGATTGCCGCCTTGCTCGCCGGCGTAACCCGGATCCGCCGCGCTAATGGCTACATGCGCGAGATTCGGGGCAAAGCAGACATAGTCATAGCCGTTGCCGCTGCTATCCGTGTTGCCGATGGCGAACAAATAGACATACGGCGGGGAGGTGGTTGCTCCTGAGATGCTGGAAATCCACATCTCGATGGTGGCCGCCGTGTCATTGCCCAGGATGCCGCCCGGCAAGGCCATGTACTGCCGGCTGGCGGAGGAAAATGACAATTGACTGTTGGCAAAAACGCCGCCGTTGGGAAGCGTGCCGTTCCAAGCCGGCCCGCCGATGGAATCCGGCACCGTCGTGCTGCCGTTGCTTTCGTTGAAGGTGTAGCGGTGGGCCAGCGAGCCATAGGCGGGGGACAGCGTGGCGGCGGCGGCCGAAGCGCTCGTGATTTCATTGCCGGACAACGTCGCGCTGACCACGTAGTAATACATCGTCCCAAAAGCCAGCCCGCTGTCCAGAAGGCTCGTCGTAGTCAGCCCGCCGGCGAGAACCGTGTAGGGGCCGCCGTTGGTCAGCGCGCGTTCCACCGTGTAACTGGCCGAGTTGGTCAAGGCATTCCACGTGAGGCTGATCTGATTGGTGGATGCCGCGATCGCACTCATCGCGAAGGCCGGCGTCGCGGCAGCAAGGCTGGCCGGGCGGCTGGTCGTAGCGCCCCCGCCGTTGGAGGCGATCAGCACATAGTCCACCACCGTGTCATCGGTCGTCACATCGTTGATGATCAGATTCGTCGTCGTTGTGCCGCCGTACTTGGCGCCGTTGACAAGATCGGCATAAGGCCCGCCAGCCGGACCGGCCGCCCATTGGTAAGTGATGGTGGGATTGGCAATCGTGGAATCACCCGCCGCCGCCCCGATCAATGACGCGCTATTTCCGAGGGAACTCGTCGCGTTAGCCGGCTCCAGGACGAAGTAAGGCGGCGGGTTCCATCCCACCGCCCGCAGCACCATGCAATTGAAGTTCCCATCGCCGGAATTGAGGATGTTTTCCTGAATTGCTTGCACGCTGTTGGACGCCATGAAGGTCCCGACTATGTAATCGTTGGCGGCCATGGAATAGGACGCCGAAACGTGGACGGAATCCGCCGGGTTTTGCCAGTCCACCGTCCGAGTGCTTCCCGCCGGACTGAGGCTGCGGTCGTCCAGCGCGAACAACTGCACCGAATACTCCTGCCCCGCCACCAGGCCGCTTAATGTGATGGTATGCGTGGCCCCGTCATAATAGAAAGCGTTCAGGCAGTTGTTGAAATTGGCGTTGGCCGTCGTCGAGGACCAAGCGCCGCCGCTGTAGCCATTGCCGCCGGCCAGGCTGGCCCAGGACGTATTGGCTGGCGCGAAGACGATGGGCGAACCGCTGCCGGGCGTGACCGTGATCGGGTTGCCGCCGTTTTGGGCGAACATCGCCCCGGCAATCTTGGTTCCCGGGAAGTTGGTCAGGATTTGGTTGGCGTTCTGGCCGGCAAAGGCCACGGGCGCGCCCCACGAATAGGTGTATGGCGAGAGGGTGGCCGCCGAAGCTGGAGCGCTTGTGATTGCATTGCCGGAGACCATCGCGCTGACCAGGTAGTAATACGTCGTCCCAAAAGCCAGCCCGCTNNACGGCATTCCATGTGAGGCTGATCTCGTTCGTGGATACCGCACTGGCACTCGCCGCAAGAGGAGAAGGCGTCCAGCCAGGCCCGCTGACGTTGTCAAAAGTGGCTGCGCATAAGCTGGGGTCGTCGTGGGAAGTGACCGCCAAACCGACATACGCCGTGGTGAAATTGGTCAGCGTCTCGCTCCCAGCAAGAGTCCAGTTCGTTCCATCCGGCGAACAGTACCCGCTGTACGTGCCGCCGCTCCCCACCAGCTTGACCCAGTAAGGCGCGGCAAGGCCGGCCAGGATAATGTTACTGGAGCCGGCGCCATCATTGACACGGTATTGAAAAGCCACTCCATTGCCCGGTGTCACGGCGATGAAGGCGTTGGCCGCGCCGGGATTCAAGCTGTCGCGAACCATCACCCCGGCCTTGGACCACGCATTGATGTTTTGCAGCGAGGCGACGCGGGCGATCATGGTGAAACTGGAGCTGTTCGTCTTCACATAAGCAAAACGGAAGGAGTCCGCTGCGTTCCAGATGTCAGCCCCAGACCCGGTCACCGTGAAAACGCCATTGGCGAAAAAGGCGCCACCCCATACGCCCGGCGCTCCGATGTCCTGGGTCATCCACGGAGATGGCAGCGTGACGGTTGTGGCCGCGCGGACCTGGGCCGAATAATCGCTCTCGCCAGCGAGACTGTTCACCGCCGTCACCACGTAGTAATAAGTTGCGCCGTTGCCGATCAACTGGATGTCGTCATAGTTCGTCGTTCCAACATTGGTCACAATCGCGTATGGCCCGCCGTTGCTGGTGGACCGATAAACGTCGTAACTGATGGCGTCGCTGGAGGGCTGCCAACTCAACTCCACCTGCTCGACGCCCCCGATGGCAACCAAACCCGCTGGCGCCGACGCGGTCGTTGTTGTGAAGCCCGGCGCATTCACATTGTCAAACGTCGCCGTGCATAAGTTTGCGGTGTTGTGGGCCGTGACAGCCAGACCGACATACACGGTGGAGGGCATGGTTATCGTCGCAGTTCCTTGCTGCGTCCAGCTCGTGCCGTTTGGGGAATAGTAGCCGGTGAAGGCACTTCCAGAGCGCACCAATTTCAGCCAGTAGGGGGCACTCAAGCTTCCGGTGGCGGCGTTGACGGTGCTGCCGTTGTCGCTCAAACGGTCTTGCCAGGAAACTCCGTTGCTGGGCGTCACGGCGATGAAGGCGTTGGCCGCGCCGGGATTCAAGCTGTCGCGGACCATGACCCCGGCTTTCGACCACGAATCAATGCCCTCCACCGAGGTAACGCGGGCGATGATGGTGAAGTTGACGCTGTTGGTCGTCACATAAATGTAGCGGAAGGCGTCCGCCGCGCTCCAGATGTCAGCCCCGGAAGCATACACCGTGAAGGCGCCGTTGGTGAAATTCTCGCTGCCGGGCAAACCCACTGCCCCCAAGTCCTGCGCCACCCACGGCGACAGCACGTTGGCCGTCGGCATCGCGCTGGCCGGCGCCGAGTTCGTGCTTTGGCCGACGCTGTTCGATGCCGCCACCACGTAGTAATACCTTGTGCCTCCAGGCAGATCGGTGTCCACGTATCGGGTCCCCAGCACGGTGGCGATGTTCGAGTAAGTCCCGCCGCTGGCGGGGACTCGCCGGACGATGTAGTTGGTCGCGTAGCTGCCCGGCTGCCACGTCAACCTCACCTGCTCAACGCCGGCCGTCGCCGTCAAACCTGTCGGCGCCGACGGCGGAGGGGACGGCCAACCCGGCGTGCTCACATTGTCGAACGTCGCCGCGCATAAGTTTGTATTGCTGTGGGCGGCGACCGCCAATCCGGCATACGCGGTCGTGAGGCCGGCCAACGTCGTGCTTCCAACCAGAGTCCAGTTCGTTCCATCCAGAGAACAGTATCCGCTGAACGCGCCGCCATTCCCCACCAACTCGACCCAGCACGGCGTGCTCACGCCGGTCACCATGTTGGAGCTGGTGCCGCCGCCGTTGCTCGATCGGTATTGAAAAGTCACCCCGTTGTCCGGTGTCACGGCCATGAAGGCGTTGGCCGCGCCGGGATTCAAACTGTCGCGGACCATGACCCCGGCCTTGGACCACGCATTGATGTCTTGCACCGAGGTGACGCGCGCGAGGATGGTGCAATTGGAGCCGTTGGTCTGACACACAAAACGAAACGCGTCGGCCGTGCTCCAGATGTCGCTCCCGGAGGCGGTCACGGTGAACACACCGTTGGTCACCACGGTATTGGTGTAGGTTGTGCTGCCGACAATGCCCACCGCCCCGATGTCCTGCGCCGTCCACAGCCACGGCAGGTTGGGGGAAGCGACGTTGGTTTGAACGAAGGTGGTTATGCTCTGGGGCGGCAGAGTCGCGGTAAAGCTGCCGTTGGCAACGGTGAAGCTGCCAAGGTCCGACATGCTGTCGTTGGTGGATGTCTGATACCCTTCCAGCAGCGTGGCGTTGCCGTTATGGATGGTGAATGGCTGGCTGACCGAAGTGTTGTTGCCATTGACCGCCACAATCACGATGCCGCCATTGGCACAGGCATTGTAAGCCGTTACGTTGACGCCCGAAGTGGGAGTGTAATCGGCGGTGACGCGGGTTGAACCGGGGCGAATCCATTTGGCAAATTGGCCGATGGCGTAGCCATTCTTATGGATGTGCCCATTCTCATCCACCAAATTGCAAATGGTGTCGCTGTCATAGACCCACCACCAGACATAGGCGCTGAACTGGTCGTTCATGTACTGGCTGATCTCTTGGGCGATGGGTATGGCTTCGCCACTCACTTGATCCTGGCCATTCCCAACATAATGCTCGGTCATCCAGAGATGTTTGCCCGTGGCCAGCTCCAACGGATGCGTGCCTGGACCGCCGTAACCATGACCCGCCGCGATCCTGATGAACGGCCCCGCGTTGGGGTCACAGTCGATCGCCGAGGAATACGGATCGGCGAACCAGCAGCTCTCCGGCTCCATGAGCGGCACGCCGATGGACGCTCCGTACTCGGCAGTCCACTCGACGAATTCGTTGGTCGTCCACATCTGCCACCCAAGGTCAGGCTCATTGGCGGGAGAGAGCCAATCCAAATGAGTGTATTGCGCGCACTGGGCCAGAAAGAGGGCGTTGGCGCCATAGTATTGCGGCAGCAATACGGGATTGGGGTTGTTGGGATCATCCCATCCGCTCGGCCCATACCAGTCCGTTCCAAACACCTTGACGCCGTACGAATGCGCTGCCGCGGCATCGGCAGCTTCGTAATCCCAGGCCCCGTCGCTCGCGCCGTTCACGTCATTGACGATTTGGACGCGCATCAGAGACATGCCCAGCGTTCCATAGAGCGATTGGTTCTTGGCGGCCGTAAGAGTTCCGCACCACGCGGTGGAAAAGCCGAAGCCGTCGATGACCTGTTGGTTTGTGGCCATGTAGATGTTGCACGCGGCGTGAGCGTTAAACGAGAGGGCGCCCGCCGCCACGAGGACGGCCAGGGCGCAAACTGCCATGAACGGATGCCTTTTCACTTTCACTCGTGATTGCATGATAGTTGGTGAATTCTCTGTCTCCTTGCTAATTGTTGCATCGTTCCGGGGTGAAATCAACAATCGTTTGTTCACTCCGCTTGGCGTGAGAAGGTCTTGCGTTGCCTTGATTCCAAAAGCCGAGGGCGGAATTTCGATTGATTCAGAGCGCGTCGCTGGGGTTTCGAACAAAAGGAAACGGAGGCAACGAAGATGAATAGGCGTCCTTGAAATCTTGTCGGAACAAACATGGCTCCGGGGCCTTGAACCCGCGCTGTTCCGAGACTTGATTCAGATATTTCGCGGTGAGGACCGCGACCGCCCGCCCGGCACGCCCACCGTTTTACGTAATTCCGAGGCCCCTTTGCCCTCATTCTGGCTGTGCCGGGAGAAGGTGATGGAATATCTCGGACTGGACAAAGCATCCGGCAAAGGATATTGCAAAGAGGCTTGAGACTGCTGGGGATCAACGAGGCGAAAGAAGAGCAGCGTGGGCCGGGGAGAAGGTGGCGCTGGCCTGGTGGCTGAGGGAAGGTCCGACGGTGTCGCCGCGGTGGGTAAGCCAGCCATTGGAGATGAGGCATTACAGCCGGGTGAGCAAAGCGGTCAGCCGGATGGCTCAAAGGCGCGGCTGGAAGGCGGAGAACCTGAAAGAAAAGCTCATGCAGTCGGATCAGTGATATTGAATGAAACATGAAAACGGTCACAATTCCAGGACCCTTTGGCTTTCATGGCTGCCAAGCGAATCGGCGAGCGGGTAGCCCATGACGCGGCGCTCTCCGCCGCTCTGAAGCAAAGCCGAGAAAAACTACATGTGTTAAATGTTTACTACGTCCCCAATGGTACCATGAAGCCTCTGGCACACATGGCCCCTTTTTTCTCGCGTTTCCCAGAGTTGGCGGCGCGCGAGACGCGCACCATCAGCCTCCTGCAACCCCACGCCGGGCTGCCTGCGGGCGATTACGGGTTTCTGGAATTGTATTGCAATGAGCCCACTTGCGACTGCCGGCGCGTCCTCTTTCAGGTCTGCCGCGCTGACCGCCCCAATAAAGTTCTGGCCACGATCAATTACGGCTGGGAGAGCGAGGATTTTTACGCTCAATGGCTGCACGGCGACCGCGAGAGCGCGCGCGAATTGGCCGAGGCCAGTTTGGACCCGTTGAATCCGCAGTCGAAGCTTTCTCCGGCGCTGCTGGAGGTGTTTCGCCATATTCTCCTCCAGGATCCGGCGTATGTTGATCGGCTTCGCCGCCATTATCGAATGTTCAAGCGCGCGCAACGCGGATCCGCGCCGGCGCTAACATCGTCGATTCCACCCGTATGAAAGCCCCACCTCCATCCCCTTCGCAGCGGAAAATCGACAACGCAGTGGGGTTCCGGTCGGCGCGCCAGTTTCCTTGGACAAAAGAGGAGGATGCTTTGCTCGGCAGTTTTGCCGATCGCGAAGTGGCGGAAAAACTGAATCGAACTTTGCTCGGTGTACGGGGCCGGCGCCAGTTTCTCGGAAAACCAGCGGTTGGACACGCTCCACAACCGTCTCGCGTCGAATCCGGGCCGCACGAACATTACTCGCATTTGTTTTCCACGAAATCAAACCGGGAACTGCGCGCCATTCTCGGTTGGAGTCATGACCGGATTCTTAAAATGCGTCACCAGTTGGCCGGCGGCAAAGCAAGGAAAAAGCAGCCGGACTGGACGCTGGAGGAAGATCAGTTGTTGGGAACGCTGCCGGACAACCTGCTGGCGCGCAAGCTTGGCCGTCTTGTCAGCGCGGTGCGGCATCGCCGCGGGAAGAAGCGCATCCGGGTGAGAATGCTCTGGCGTCCAGAAGACGACAGGATTCTTGGCACTCGCACGGATCGTGAGATCGCATTGCTGTTAGGCCGCACCTTGGCGGACGTCTTCTGGCGTCGCAAGAAACTCGGCATTCCGCCCAAAGCCAAGCCGCGTCGATGGACTCCAGAGGAAGACGCCTTGCTCGGCTCGAAGCCAGACGAGGAGTTGGCGAGCGCCTTTGGCCGCACGGTCCAGGCGGTGGAAGGACGCCGCACTGAATTGGGCCGGCCCAAACCGGATGCCGCTTTCAAGGTTCTCAAAGTGGTTTCATCCGGCGCCAGCCACGGGCAGCCCGCACCTGCGGTAAACGCCAAGCCTGGCGCAGCATATTGCACTTGGACGGCGGAGGAGGATGCGTTGCTGGGCAAATCCACAGATGAAGAAGTGGCCCGCAAGCTGGGCTATCCCGTGACGAGGGTTAGTCGCCGCCGGCGTTTGCTTGGTTTGCAGAGCGGCAATCCCAATCACCGGCATTGGACGAAAGAGGAGATTGCTTTGATTGGTGCTCGTCCAGACCGGGAGGTAGCCAAGTTAGTGGATCGATCTCTTGAAAACGTGCGTTGCAAACGACTCGCACTGGGTATCCCGTTCCAAAATCCTCGCTATGAAATCTGGAAACCCGGTGAACTTGCTTTGTTGGGCAAATTGCCGGATGAGGAAGTCGCTCGTCAGACGGGGCATTCTTTGGGCAGCGTTCGCCGCGCAAGGACCAACCGGCACATTTCCAGTGTGCGCCCGGTCGCGCCGGATTGGCGGCCCGAAGAAGATGCAATGCTGGGGACACGGCCGGATCAGGAGATTGCGGTTCGGCTTAATCGCACAATCAAGGCTGTTATCCATCGGCGCGTGATCAAGGGCATCAGGGCATGGCACGACTCCGTTGTATCTGCTGAAAGGTGAATTATGAATGAAAAAATCCCGGGACAATCAGGACGTCCGGGTGTCATCCGGGTGTCAGTCCTCGATATTTGCACTTTTTGCCTTTCCGAAAAGAATGGTCCGCAGATCGTGCTTGAGCAACTGAGGCTGGACTTTTTAGAGGCAAGCACGCCGGTTAACATGCGGCTGGAAGGGTCGGTGACCCAGAAGAGTCTCCCGAAAGGCGCGCATCAAAACGCTACGTTTTAGTAGGCCCGATGAAGCCAGCGAAAACACTGAGTTGGGACATTGAGGAAGTAGCGACGGCACTAGAGGTGGATGTCCAGAGCGTCCGCGAGTACTTTACGGATGGGCGACGGGTCGCGTTTCTGATTGAGCGGCGGATTGCCCGAGAGGAAGGCTTTAAGCTTGCTCCGAGCGAGGGTGCCGCGTTCGACCTGGTTGACAGAGAGGGTGGGAAGTGGGAGGTGCGGAACATTACGCGGGGGGGTATTTATTTTTGCCCGAGCTACATGGTGGGTTCTGGCCGGAGTTTTGATAGTCCTGGATTTCTTCGAAAGCTGGCGGGTGTTAATGGCTACATCGTGACCGATATTGAGTCCTTTCCGGCGGTGCCCTATTGGATTCTAAGGCGCGGGATCGTGGAGGAGTGGTGGCGGACCAATCGGCTGGGAACAACCACAAAGATTTCTCGCGAAAGGGCGTTGGAGTTGGTTAGATTGCTGCCGTGATGTTGCTGGAAGAAAATCTCGAATTTGGATTTGCGGTGCATCGGCGATCATAGGATCATAGATCATAGGTTCATAGGGGTCAAACCGTTCATAGATCATAGGGGTCAAACCGTAC
>PLGF01000091.1 GCA_003138485.1 Verrucomicrobiales bacterium
CTGCATCCGACCAAAACGCGGATTGTCAACGCCAGCGAAAAGGGCGGCTTTGATTTTCTGGGCTATCACTTTGAGCGCGGCCATCGCTGGCCGCGCCAAAAGAGCCTGGATAAATTCAGAGAAACGATCCGGCAAAAGACCGGACGTTTAAGGCCCGGCAGCATGGGGGAGATCATCGGAGAGGTGAACCGGACAACACGAGGCTGGTTTGAATACTTCAAGCACAGCATCAAGGGTGTGTTCGACAGGGAAGACCAACGGATACGCGGACGACTGCGGGCTATTCTGCGAAAGCGGAACAAGGGACACGGACGCGCGCGGGGACTCGACCATCAACGCTGGCCCAATGCCTACTTCGCCGAACTGGGGCTATTCTCCTTAGCCATAGCCCGAGCGCAAGCGATCCAATCTCGAAAGAGAACCCACTGACTGGAGAGCCGGATGCGGGAAACCCGCCTGTCCGTTTCGGAGGGAGGGGTGGAGTCGAAAACTCCATCCCTACCCCTATCCGATCTTCATCCGCACGGTCACTGTTTAGCGCAGCAGGGCGCGGGCGCGGCGAATCCAAACGCGGTCGCGCTTGCGTTGAAAGGACGGGGCGTAGCGGTCGTCGTTGAGGGCGGACTGGAATTCGAGGCGGGCCAGATCGGGCTTTTTCTCGGCAAGGTACAGCTCGCCAAGCTGGACGCGGGCGCGGGCGTAAGTGTGGTCTTCCAGGACCCGCTTCCAGACCTCAATGGCGCCGGCGGCATCGCCCAGCAACTGGAGGGTTTCGGCATAGGCCATGAGGGAGTAGCCGTAGTCGTGCTTGGGGTTCTCGACGCATACTTGATAGAGGAGCGCGCAGGCTTCGTCGGGTTTCTTCTGGCGGAGCAGGCATTGGCCCAGATGGGCGCGGGCATCGAGGTCCTGGGGATCGCGTTCCAGAGAGGCGCGATAGCATTCTTCGGCTTTGGCCAGATTGCCTTTTTGAAAATAAATGTCGCCCAGTTCGAGGTAATGATGGGGCTTGTCCAAATTGTGAATGAGCGTCTCCAATTCCTTGATGCGGTGCCGCTTCCCCGCCCCGGGCAACTCGAACCCTTGCATGGCCGACGGAGCGGCGCGATAGACCATGAAGAAATAAAACAGCGATGTCAGGCCATAGGGGAAGATCAGGATCAGAACCGCCCAGAGCCATTCGTCGCGCCGAATGGCATCGACCAGCATCCAGATTTGGAAAGCCGTCGCCAGCAGTGCCAGCGGGTTGCTCCGCAGCGCGGCCAGATAATAATATACAAAGTGCATCGCTTCCGATGGCCGTCCGGAAACGGCGTCGCCGCCGGTTGGGGCCGCTATTCCTTTTTCGGGAGTTTCTGTTCCAGGTAAAGCTCGCGCAGTTGCTTGGGATCTACTCCCGCCGGGGAATCGGTCATCAGGTCGGCGCCCTTGGCGGTCTTGGGGAAGGCTATGACGTCGCGGATGCTGGAGGCGCCGCAAAGGATGGCGTTCAAACGGTCGAAGCCCAGCGCGATGCCGCCATGCGGCGGGGCGCCGTAGCGGAAGGCTTCGAGCATGTAGCCAAACCGCGCCTGGACCAGGTCGGGCGGAATCTGCAAGACTTGCTCAAAGACCAGTTTTTGAACGGCGGGTTGGTGGATGCGGATGGAACCGCCGCCCAGTTCAATGCCATTGACAACGATGTCGTAATGCTGCCCGCGCACCTTCCTGGGATCCGTGGTCAAAAGCGGAATGTCCTCCGCGACGGGAGCGGTGAAGGGATGATGGCTGGAGTACCAGCGGTTTTGTTCCTTGTCGAACGTCAGGAGCGGGAAATCCACCACCCAAAGGAAATCAAACCGGTTGGCGGGCAGGACGAGTTGTCCGCGGGTTTTCAAGACGTCCGCGCAATAGAGGCGGATTTTGCCGAGGATTTCGCAGGCGTTGAGCCATTGATCGGCCGCGAAGAGGAGAAGGTCGCCTTCCTCGATCTTGAGCTTTGTGGACAGCGCCTGCTTCTCCGTTTCGTTGAAAAACTTGACGATGGGCGATTTCCATTCGCCCTTCTCCACTTTGATATAGGCCAGTCCTTTGGCGCCAAAGCTCTTGGCGTACTCCGTCATGGTTTCGATCTGGCCCTGCGTCGCGTCGGCCATGCCCTTGGCGTTAATGGCCTTGACCACGCCGCCCGCGGCAATCGCGCCGCTGAAAACCTTGAACTTGCTGGCGCGAAAGTCTTCGGTCAAGTCCGCCAGCTCCAGTCCGAAACGGGTATCCGGCTTGTCAATCCCGTAGCGATTGAGCGCCTCCTGGTAGGTGAGCCGCTTGAAGGGCGCCGGCACGTCGATGTCCAGCGCCGTCTTCCAAATTCGCCGCAACAGCCCCTCGATCAATTCATAAATGTCCTCCCGCTCAATGAAGGACATTTCGAGGTCGATCTGTGTGAATTCCAGTTGCCGGTCGGCCCGCTGGTCTTCATCCCGGTAGCAGCGGGCCAGTTGAAAGTACTTCTCGACGCCGGCGACCATGAGGATTTGCTTGAATTGCTGGGGCGACTGCGGAAGGGCGTAGAATTTGCCCGGCTGCGCGCGGCTGGGCACCAGGAATTCGCGCGCCCCTTCCGGCGTGGATTTGAAAAGCGTCGGCGTCTCCACTTCCAAGAAACCCCGCTCATCGAAATAGACCCGGGTGGCGGAGGCGACTTTGCTGCGCAGGCGGAGGTTGCGGGCCATTTCCGGCCGGCGCAAATCCAGGTAGCGGTACTGCAGGCGCAATTCCTCGTTGACGGTCCGCGCCACCTCCGGGTCATCGACAGGAAAAGGCAGCACGTCGGCCATGTTAAGGACTTCCAGCGCGGCGGCGGCGATTTCGATCTCGCCGGTGGCGATTTTGGGATTGGCCGTTCCGGCGGGGCGGGCGCGGACTTTGCCGGTCACCGAAACGACGCATTCGCCGCGCAACAAGCCGGCCTGCTGGAAAAGCTCCGGGGCCATGTCGGAGGGGTCGAAGACGGTCTGGGTGCGGCCTTCGCGGTCGCGGATGTCGATGAATATCAGGCCGCCCAGATCGCGCCGGGAATGGACCCAGCCCGAAAGGGTGACGGACTGCCCGATCTGTGCCGGGCGCAACTGGTTGCAGTGATGAGTTCGTTTCATTGACAGAGCACCGGGGACACGGCGGAGGCGGGCCGGAGGCCGGCGACGGACTGGCCCCACTGGCGGCACGCCGCGGCCTAGACCTCGAAATCGAAAATCAGCTTGTTCTCCACCATGGTCATGGCCATCGCCTTGAACCGTTCATGTTCGGGATGAACGATATAGGCATCGCGGGCCGCGATATCGGCGAAGGTCATGATGAAGCTGTGAGTCATCCCTTGATTGTTGCCTTCCAGGCTGCAATTCGTGCCGGAAACGTAGTCGTCGATGCCGGGGACGGTTTCGGACAAATCGAGCACATCTTCAAAAAACTTGCCGATCTGCTCATCGGTCGTGCCGTCTTTGAACTTCAACAGGACAATGTGTTTAACCTTTGACATGCGCTAACACTAGATTTTTTTATTCTCTGCTCAAGCCTTATTCCGCGGAAAGGCGTCCCCGCGTTTCCCACCACGGGTGGGGCGGCCATTCTGCGGCCTGCCCGGAAATTGTCAACAGACGATTGACGGGCCGGGAGACATGCGGGCAAACTTACGCCATGCCGCAGAAGTTTCCAGAACTCGCGTGAGGGTTGGCGGGGGCAACTGTCTCATCCGGCATGAGACTGCTTTTAAACTTTAAACTGCGCGGGTTGAACCCTAACCTTTGCCCCTGATTCCAAGCGAATTCTCCAATTTATGATCCATTCTTCTTCTCATGTCATGTCAGCCGGGACGGTCCTGGTTCTGTGCCTCCTCGTGTCGCCGGCTCCGGCCGGCATGGCAGCCGCCGAATCGAACGACGATTTTTCGAATGTGACCGCGTCCGTCGTCAAATTGTTCCAAAGCCGCGACGCCGCCCGGATCGCCAGAGAGTTGGCGCCCGCGGTCGAAGATTGGCGGTCCGTCCTCTCCACAAACACAACCGGTTCAAACCCCGACCCGCTGGCCGGCTTCCAGGAATCCTGCGAGAACCAGCGTCGCCAGATTGAGCGGAGCGCCCAGCAACTCCTGGCCAAGGCGGATTCGTTGCATGTTGATTTCTCCAAGGGCGCCTTCCGCGCCGAGGCCATCCCGCCCAGGCAACTTGGACAAAGTCGCAATGAAAGCATCATGGCCGCGGACCAATGGCTGGCCTCCGCGGACAAGCTGGAAATCGTCCTGCTGCCTGATTCGGGCGGCGTCGGCCCAACCAACGGTGAATTCAAGCTCGCCGTGCTCCGTTTGATGAAATTCCCCGGCGGCTGGCGATCCCGTGGAGGCGTCCAATGGGTTTCTTTCCCGTCCGACGTCGCCGATCCGAAAACGGCCCGCGAGGTGGCGATCCTCCAGAAAGCGGCGCTCAACGAGGGCATCACCGGCCAGGACGATCCCGCCCTCCTCAAGCTGGGCGATGCCCTGGTTCATTTCATCCGATCTCGCGATACGGACGTTTTCAAGAATGAGGCACAGGTCACCATCGACCTGCTTTGGAGTGTGTTTCAACAGAACACCAACGGGCCTTCCCGGCGGGACTTGGAGGATCAATTGAATGCCCAAGTCAAGGCACAGGTGATCGGCGCCGGTTCCACCGTCCAGCAGATGGAAGACGCTGGCATTGACCTGAAGGACGCGGACATCCAGATCAGCAAAGCGTCCGTTGAACACGTGCGAGGCCAGGGCTCTTCCGGGGCGGTGGCTGGGCTGAGTGGCGCGCAATTCAAGTTGTCGCTGACCGTGAAGGCCGATGCCAAATCCAGGAACGGAACCCCATTGTCCGGCAATTACATTCTTGCCGCCGATCAACTCATGCGATTCGCCGAGGAGTGGAGAGTCATAGGCACGCTGCGTTGGTATCAATTCCCAGCCGGCGTCGTGGACGACAAAGCCGCCGCGAAGCTCGACTTTGAAAACTACGTCGCCGAACACGGCACCTTGCCGCTCCAGACAACCGTTCCCGAAATCGAATTCACCACCCTCGACGGCGACAAGAAGATGAAACTCTCCGACCTCCGCGGGAAGGTGGTGGTGCTGGATTTTTGGGCGACCTGGTGTGGTCCCTGCCAGGAACCGATGGCCAAATTGCAAACCCTGCGCCAAACCCACCCCGATTGGCGCGACAAGGTCGCCGTTGTTCCTTTAAGCATTGACGACACCGTGAGTATCGTGCGCGACCATGTGGACAAGCGTGGCTGGACGAACACCTTCAACGTCTGGGCGCAAGAGGGCGGCTGGCAATCCAAACCCGCGGTGGCATTCCGCGTGCATGGAGTGCCGACCAGTTACATAATTGACGCCCAGGGCCGGATCATCAAAGCCGGACATCCCGCGGGCATGGACATTGGCGAAGAAGTGGACAACCTGCTGAGAGGGGAAACCAAAAAACCTTGATGCGCCGTAATGCGCCGCCCATCAGTCAATAATACGTAGCTGTACCGCACAGGTAACAGTAACCGAGAATCGCGCCGACAATGGTAAGGTCGGCGCCGACGGCGACGGGGGTCAGGGCAATTTTCTCAATACGCCCCTTGCCGTCGTTGTAAACCGGCAGGTCGTGGGACGCAATCGGGCGGCTGGCCTGGTAAAGAGTGAAGGATTGACCGTTGGTCGCCACCACGGCGCAAAGACCCGGAGCCAACATATTTCCGGCAGAAATGGGGCCATAGACAATCGGAACCGCCGGCAAATTGGCCCTCGCGGCGACGCGGGTGAAATGCGGGCGGAAACCTTGTTCGACGCGAGTCTGATTTCCAGCGAGCCAATAAGCGCGGGTGTGGACGCAATCCGAGCGTTCGGAGTATTCATCATAGACGACGAGCAAGTTGGTCTGGGGATTGCCCTCGAACAACTGAAGGTTGAGTTTGTCAGAGGGTTCTTTGCAGGCTTCCAACCGGTCATTGGTCCAAAGAGCCTTGGTGACGCACCCTCCAGTCAACACTAGAAGCAGCGGCAAAAAGAGAGCGGCGTGTTTGGCCTTCGTTCTCATTCAAGTTCCCCGGCAGAATGCCACAGGGGGCGGGCCAGTCAAGCGGCGACGGCGTGCGGGCCGCACTATTTCATTTCTTTTTCAGCCGGCTTGTGCCTTTCTGTCGCGGTCCTATGGAACGATTGCCTGGATTCCGCGACTTTTATCCCGAACCGCTGCCGCACTCCGATGTCTGGAGCGCGGAAGCCCGCCACTTTGTTTTTGAGCGCTGGCGCGAGACGGCCCGCCGCTACGCCTTCCGCCAGTATGACGGCCCGCCGCTCGAACCGCTGGAGCTTTACACCCTCAAAAGCGGCGCGGAAATCGTCGGCCAACTCTATAATTTCACCGACAAAGGCGCGCGCCCGGTCGCCCTCCGGCCCGAAATGACCCCGACGCTGGCCCGCATGATCGCGGCCCATGAGCGCAACTACAAAAAGCCCCTCAAGTGGTTCGCCATCCCCCAGTTGTTCCGCTACGAACGCCAGCAGAAAGGCCGCCTGCGCGAACATTTCCAGTTCAATGCCGACCTCATCGGCGACCCTTCCCCGGCGGCGGACGCCGAAATCATCGCCCTGCTCATCGACACCCTGCGCGCTTTTGGTTTGACAAAAGAAGACTTTGTCGTCCGCCTCAGCAGCCGCAACGCCTGGGGCGGGTTTTTCCGCGGGCATGGCGCCAAAGCTGAGGACGAAGAACCCTTTTATCAGGTGATCGACAAACTGGAGCGCGAGGCGCCGGAGGCCAGCGCCGCGAAACTGGCCGCGCTGGGCTTTTCCTCCGACGAGGTCGGACAATTCATCGCCGCCGGAAAGCCGTCGGCGGAGCTGGAAGCGGTCATGGAGAACCTCCGGGCGCGCGGCCTGGGAGATTTCGCGCGGGTCGATTACCACGTCATCCGCGGCCTGGCCTATTACACGGGCGTGGTGTTTGAAGCGTTCGATTTGAAGGGGGATTTTCGAGCCATAGCGGGCGGCGGACGCTACGACAATCTGATCAAGCTGATCTCGGGCGGGAAGGTGGATTTGCCGGCGTTGGGCTTCGGAATGGGAGACGTGGTGTTGCTGGAGTTATTGCGCGCGCGCGGGTTGCTGCCGAAGTTTGATTCCCAAATTGAGGCTTACTGCCTCATTGAAGACGAGGCCTATCGCCAGGCTTCCCTGGAGTTGGTGCAGGACCTGCGCGACCAGGGCTTCGCCGTGGATTATCCGCTGGCCCCGGCCAAATCCGACAAACAGTTCAAACGGGCCGTCGAACTTAACGCGGCCTTTACCCTTCGGTTGGAGCCTTCGGAACAGGGCGGCTTCATGGTCAAGGTCAAGAACCTCCGCACGCACGAGGAAAAGACGTTCGATGGCGCCTGATTTGCGCGGTTGACACCGCCGGGCAGGCCGGTATCCTCTCACACTCCGAATCGCGGACTCGCCGCGAGAAGGGGTCGTAGCTCACTAAGAAACATGGCAACGGCAAAGAATTAATGACATGAAACGCCAGTATCAACCGTCAAAAATCCGGCGCAAACGGCAGCACGGCTTTTTAAACCGCAATGCCTCCAAGAGCGGCCGGGCCACTTTGGCCAATCGGCGCCGCGTGGGCCGCAAACGTCTCACCCCGGTGTGACGCGCATGGCCGGCACGCGCATCGTCAAGTTTGGCCTCCCCCGTTCCCGTCGCATCAAGCAATCGGGCGATTTCGTCCGGGCCAGGGCGGAAGGGCGGCGGCTGGTTTGCGGATGCCTCATTGCCAACCTGCGCCCGCGGGCGGCCGGAGCGGCCAGCCGCCTGGGAGTGGTGACCAGCAAAAAGATAGGCGGGGCTGTTCTGCGCAGCCGCGCCCGGCGCCTGTTGCGCGAGAGCTTCCGCCTGCACCAGCAGGACCTCCCGCGTCCGCTGGATGTGGTGCTCATCGCCCGCCCCTCGATCAAGGGCAAGAAACTCGCGCAGGTGGAGGGGGATTTTCTGCGCGCGATGAGCCAGGCTCGGTCCGGCTTGGGTGAGCCATGAACATTTTTCAGCACGTTTTGATTTTGGGGATTCGCGTCTATCAGGCGGCTCTTTCGCCGGTGCTGGCGGCGGCCGTCGGGCCGTCAGGCCGGTGCCGGTTCACGCCCAGTTGTTCGGAGTATGCACGGCAGGCCATTGGCCGGCATGGCGCGCTCGTCGGCGCCGCTTTGGCAGTGCGGCGCCTCTGCCGCTGCCATCCCTGGGGCCGATGGGGCGAGGACCCGCCGCCGCCGGGGCCGATCCGATTCAAGTTGCTGCCGCCCAAATTGAGGAAGGGGAAAATCTGTCATGGATCGTAAGTCGATCATTATTCTCGCGGTTGCCATTGCGTTGCTGCTGGTGGGGTCGCAAGTGGTGGACCACTTTTTTCCGCCCAAACCGATTCCACCCCAGGCGCTGAAGACCAATGTGGTTGCCGAAGCCGTCCCGTCCGCCACCGTTGCGGCGCCGGCGGTCGCCGCACCCGCGCCGAAAGTGCCGCGGCCAACCGCGCCGGAGCAGACTTTGATCGTTTCCAACCAGGATTTGATCTGGCATTTCACGTCGCGGGGAGGCGGATTGGACACGGTGGATTTGAAGGATTATCCCGCCGCGGTCATCCCGCCGTCCGAGCACGCGGCGGTGACGCGGATGGCGAGTTTGAATCACAACGCGCCGTCGCCGGTTTTGAGCGTGGTGGGCGAAGGGTTGGCGGCTGACGACGATTACACGTTGAGGCGGGAGGGGGGAACGGTTATCGCGGAAAGGAGCCTGAGCAACGGGCTGCGGGTGGTGAAGGAGTTTGACGTGGGCAGCAATTACCTCTTCAACGCGCGGCTGACCTTTGAGAACACGGGAACGCAGCCATTGCCGTTGCCGGGCCGGGAGGTGGTCATCGGCACCTCCACCGCCATCGGGCCGCTGGATGATCCGACGGCGATGGGAACCTTCTGGTACAACGGCATCAAGACTGAAAACATAAAGGACTCGTGGTTTGCCAACCGGACTCTGGGCTGCATACCGGGGATACCGCGGGCTGAGTACGAGGGTGGGGCGGGCAACGTGCATTGGGCGGCGGTCCACAACCAGTTTTTCGCGCTGGCTGCCATTCCGTCCAACGCCGCGCCGCGCATCGTCATCCGCAAAGTGCGCGTGGACGCCCCGGAAGCCAGCGGGGTGTCCAACTCAATGAGCGCGCTGCTGACCAACGGGTTCGAGGCGGCCCTGGCCTATCCGGCTCTTGCGCTGGGAGCGCACCAGAAGCTGACGGAGACGTTTACGTTTTACGCCGGGCCGAAGGAATACAAGCGGCTGGCCCAGATCGGCCAGAAGATGGACAACAATCTGGATTTGATCATGGCGTTCACGGGGCCTTTTGGATTCTTCTCCAAATTGCTCCTGCTCTGGATGAACGGGCTGCACGCCATCGGGCTGAGTTACGGGCTGACGATCATCGCCATCACGCTCATCATCAAGCTGGTGTTCTGGCCGCTGACCAACGCAAGCACCAAATCGCAGAAGCGCATGCAGGCGCTCCAACCCCAACTCCAGGCCATCGCGGAAAAATACAAGGACGACGCTGTCAAAAAGAACGAAAAGACGATGGCTTTCTGGAAGGAGCACAAGATCAACCCGATGGGCAGTTGCCTGCCCACGCTCCTGCAAATCCCGGTCTTCTTCGGCTTTTACTGGATGCTCCGCAACGCCATCGAACTGCGCGGGGTGTCCTTTCTCTGGGCCTTCGACCTTTCCCAGCCCGACACCGTGACGCACCTCGCCGGCTTCCCCGTCAACCCCCTGCCCTTGATCATGGGCGTGACCCAGCTTTGGCAGGCGCACTTGATGCCGCCCTCCCCGGGAATGGACCCCGGCCAGCAGAAGATCATGAAATTCATGCCGCTGATGTTCATCGCGCTGCTCTACCGGATGTCGGCGGGGCTGACTTTGTACTGGACGGTGCAGAACCTTTTGAGCATTCTGCAAACCAAGATTACCAAGACCAATGATCCGGCGCCGGCCGCCGGACCGGCCAAGAAATTGAAGTAGCGGCGCTTCCGCCCGCGCGCTAAGATGGGCGGCTGACAAACAGACACATCGCATGAACACGCAACCGCAGCCCAAAGCCATACTTGAGGAACTCCTGAAATTGCTGGGGTTCGACGCCACCGTCGAAGAACACCCGCTGGACGACGGACTCCTGCTGGATGTCAAGACCGAGGACTCCGGCCGCCTGATTGGGCGGCAGGGGCAAACGCTTTCCGATCTGCAGTACTTGACGAATCGGATTCTCTTTCAACAAGGACCCGACACACCCAAAGTGATGATCGACGTGGGGGGCTATCGCGCCAAGGCGCGCGAGGCGCTGGCGCAGAAGGCGCTGGCGGCGGCGGAAAAAGTGCGCCGCTGGGGGGACATTGTGGAATTGGAGCCGATGAGCGCCTTTGACCGCCGCATCATCTACAATTCGTTGCGGGACGATCCGGGCATCGAGGCCGTCAGCGTCGAGGTGGATGGCACGACCAAGAAGGCCATCCTGCTCCGGCCCAAGCACTGAGAGAATTTTCCCTTGCGCAATCGGACCGTCTGGCCGAAGATGCGGGCGCACTGGATGGGGCGTTAGCTCAGTTGGTAGAGCGTCTGAATGGCATTCAGAAGGTGAGGGGTTCGAGACCCCTACGCTCCACCATCCATTTCTTCCTGCAATTCAGACAGTGGGG
>PLGF01000118.1 GCA_003138485.1 Verrucomicrobiales bacterium
GCGACCGGGACGGTCGCGCTCGTGCGCTTGAGAATGAGCGTGCATTGGAGGGTGGAAGTCCCTCTGTGGCGGTGCTTCCCGCCACGAGTTGAAAGTAACTGCGTCCTGGCGACAGGGCGTGGAGAGCAACTGGAAACGAAAGGATAGTCCGTAGAACTGACGGGCCAAAACGGCCCGCGACACAAACTCGATACGGCCTTATGCGACTGACGAGACTGCGAGCAACGTGCGAAGTCCGAAGAACCGCCGACAGCCCGGCGAGGCGTGGCTTCGCAAAGGCCAAGCGGAGCACTGCTCTGCTCCGCGTAGCAAAGGCTTTGCGCGGCGTTGCGCCGCGAAGCAAAGGCAACGCCCTGCGAAGCGTCGCAGAGGCACAGCAAAGCAAACAGCCCGGTCCCAAGTGGGGCCGGGCTTTTCTTTTCAGCCCTTCACCAGCATCTCCAGCACCTCCATCTAGTGGTGATCAACGCGGTGGCCTCGGCGGCGGTGGACAAAACACCCCGGCAGGGCGGCCCGCCGGGGTGTGCAACCTTCAACCATGCTCTTTGCTGGGCCGTCCTCGTTTAGTTCTGATTCCTTTGACCCTGAACCGGCAAATAAAAACGCGCAGAGCCTCTCGGACCTTTCCAAGCGCTCTGCGCGTTCCGTAATTGCGAAAACTAACTGCGGTTCAAACGGCGGCGCAGTCCCACCAAAGCACCAAAGCCAATACCCAAAAGAGACATCGTCGAGGTGACATCCGGGACGGACGTGACAAAAGAACCGATGGTGATCGAATTGATGTCCGCGCTTCCGGATAGCGCGCCCTCGTCGCCAACATAAGCGTAGGCTCTCATAGCCTCCAGATCCCCGTATGTGGCGCTGCTGTAGGGATTGGCCAGGTTTAGAATGCTGTCCAGCGTCACATCGGTCAGCCCAGGCACGTCGGCATCTGTGGTAAAATCCCATACATGGACGTCAGAGTATCCGTAGAGCTGGTTCCCGTCCTCGGAGATGATGTCGAATTCTTGGTGTCCCAAGCCCCAAGTGCCGTCGAGGGAGAGGCCGAAGGCCGCAAAGGGCGCATTCCCCGGGCCGCCAGTCACGTCGGAATAAACGAAGCTCATGCTGAGCGTGTCCAAATCTCCAAGCGGGCCTCTGACGCCGACCACCGCGTCCACATCCGGGCTGGCATAGCTTAATGCCTCATAACCAGGCGAACCCGCGACATAGGTGCCATTGGCCTCGGCCATGGTGCTAAAATCGGCGCCGGAATACGAGGTTGCGGACGCTGGCAACGATGCCAGTGCGAGCAGACTGATCAATAATCCTGTAGTTTTGGCTTTCATTTCTTCTTTCTTATCTGTTTTTACGTCATTTTCCAACCCACCCCCTGTGGTCTGTGCTCAATCATCCCGCCAAATGGCGGAATACCACACCCTTTCTGAGGTTGGGTATAAATGCGCATAAAGGATGCCAAACGCAGCCTCATAAATCCACTCCACAGATGAAAAGTCGTAAGAGCATGATAAGCAGCACTATACGAATATCATTTTATCATTAGTAATTGTAATGATAGTAGAAGCCAGCATGATGTGTAAGCATTTCCGACAGCACAAGGTCGAAATCTGGCCTTAAATATATCGTAACACCTTGTTATTACGATAGTTATATAACATTGGAGCAATCCGTAATCAATTCCGACAAAAACCGAATTCCGATCCACTTCCGTCCCCCTATAAAACCATGACCATCTGTCGGTGAAGGTGGAACTGGAGGCCCTGCGCCGCGAAGTGGCGCCCGTCCTGCGTCTGGTTCCCGTCCAGGTCGTTGGTGAAGGTCTCCGGCGTCTTGGCCACGAAAACGCCCCCAAAATTCGTCGCTTGTCCCGGCGCTGTCACCTTGATGCCCACCCATTGAGCCGCCGAACTGTTGTTGGTGGCGATCTGCTCCCGGAAGTACTCCCACTTCTGATAGGCGTTGGTGCCATTCACCTTCACCACATTGGTCGCCAAGCTCAACCCCAGCAGGTCCACATCTCCCGGCACATCCCGGCTCGTGATCTGGTTGAGGGAATTGTTCACGTAGCTGGCCTGCCGCAAATTCGCCCCTGTCTGATCTCCCCCCGCCTCCGTGCTGGTCCGGTTGCCGATGGTGTCGAAGGCGTAACCGAACTGCTGTCCAGCATAAGGGGTGCCATCCCAGAAATATTTGATCCCGCTCGTCAACTGCCCCAGCGCGTCATATCCGAACACCCAATAGCTGCCGTCCTGAAGCGTGACCTTCGTCCGTTGGCTGGCGCGGGGAGCACGGTGTATCTCAATGGCGGTTCCATAGTGGCAAACCACTTCATCTTTCCCTTCCACCGGCAGGTCGTTGTGGACGGTGCAGAACGCGGTTAGTGGTTGGATAACCGTCTTGAAATCGGCCAGGCAATCTTGCAGAACGATCTGCCGCCGGAAGCCGTCGTCCAGCGTGTTGGTGTTCACGAAGCTGTCAAACAAAGCGATGTGGCCTTCGCGGTTTGAGGCGTACACCCGCGCGAAATTCTTCGCATTTTTGAAAGCGTCGCGGGGGGGCTGGTTCCTTTGATTATTTTCGCGCGCGGTCTCGGCCAAAACGTTGAAACTGCGCCGGGGGTCGGTTTGGATTATGTCAATCATAAAAATGGTGGGTGTTTGGGGTTACTTGGTGCCCGCCGGAGTGTCCGACGTGGGAAATTGCAAAACCGCGCCCACAAAAGCAGACGACGGAGAGCAACACGAATTGATGAGGAAATTTCCGCCCAGCTTCGCGGCGCCTTCAATGGCGAGGTGGATGACAGCACACAATTGATGGGAAGGATAGAACTGCAAGCCGAATTGCGCGGCCTGCTGGCGCTCCAGGTCGTCCAGCTTGGTCGCCACGGTTCGCGCGGCGGCGGCCAGCCGGGCGGCCACGGTGCCATAAACCGGACGGAGCAAAACATCCGCGCTCCGAAACTCACCCCGAATCTGCTGGCGACGCAACGCCATTTGCGCCTGCAACCGCGCCTTGTCGGGAATTTCAATCGGCGGTTCGCCTGCCTGAATCTGTTGTTCCTGTTGGCGGAATGCCTCCGCCACGGTGGCGCGGATCGAATCTTCGGTACATTGCGACAGGGCGGCCCGCGCGGCAGTGTGCCGTGCCTCCTGCGCCAGGACCGTCATCCGCTCGGTGGGGCTAATAAGCTCCTCACCAGATGCGTCGGCCACGGCCAGCAGGAACGCGGGCGTCAAGATGAAACGCGAATTCGGCGAAACGTAGGTCGGGGTGTTGAACCGCGCCAGCCAGGCATCGGCGGCGGACGGCCCGGCGCCGCCGGGGGAAGGCGCGGCGGACGGTTCGGGGTCGGGCTGGACGGGTTTGGCGCGCCGGACGCGGCGCGTGGCCGCGCGCTTTGCTTTGCGGCATGGGGCTGATTTGCGGGCACGGCGGCGCGGCTCGGAAGGCAGCTCGACGTCCGGGTATTTGCNNGGCTGACACGGCGGGCGGCGGGGTTGACGGGACAGCGCCACTTTTCGGCGCGGGGGGCGGATTGCCGGTGATTGCGTTGAAAATCGTTTTGACGATGTTTGGTGTAGTCATAATTTTTTCATCTCTCACTTCTACTTATAGCGTAATCTCGCAGTACGTTAGCGCGTAACTCGTTGCGCATCAACTGGTTGCAGCAGCCTTTTGCGCAAACGCTTGACGCCAGCCGACATCGTTTGACGGGACACACCAGCTTGTCGGGCGTCGGCCTCGGTGACGGGGTAGCCCAGCAGGGCAAGCCGTAGTTCACGGGCGGCCTTCGTACCGCGAAGTCGGCCAATTACCAGCCGGATCGCGTCTTCCGCGCCCCGGCGCTCCGCTTGGTCAAACGCAACCTCCACGGCGGCGCGGACCTCATCTTCGTTTCTCACGTCTTCCAAGGCGTCCAGCAGGGCCTCCACAGGGTCAACGGGCCTTTGGCTGGCATCCGCGAAACCGCCCCGGTCGCCCGGCTGGTCGCCCANNGTTCAGGCGGCGAGTTTGATTTTGAGATAATCAGAGTTGTGAAGGCGGTTCCAGCACTGGTCCCAGCGATTGCTCTTGAGGGCGAGACGCAAGTTCAAAATGCTGGTGGCTCCGGCTTCGGTCCAGAACATCCCCGATTCTTTGAGGCGCTGGCCGATGACGGATTTGCATCCGCCCTCGATGACACCGGAGCCGTAAAACAAACCCTGCTCCCGATAGGTCTTGTAACGCATCTTGTCTTGATGGTGTTCGAAGTAGGCGATCTGCTTTTCCAATGGATCCCCGGGTGGCGTTCCCAGGTCATGGAGTCGGCGGCGCATGGCTTCGATCACCTCGCCCACCTGGTCGTTCTTGAGCATCGCGGTCCAAGTCCGCGCCATCCGCTCCGCCCAAGGGCTGTCGGCTCCGTAGAGTCCGGCGCACAACTCATGCAAGCGTTCCAGCGCGTGGTAAAGGTCCAGAATGAAAATAGCCAGAATTGGGGCCGCCACGGCCAATTGGGGCCGTAGTTAA
>PLGF01000173.1 GCA_003138485.1 Verrucomicrobiales bacterium
ACCGGCCGTCAGATTGATCGTCGCCCCCAACAAATTGCTGATGATGCCGGAGTTGTTCTGGATGTTGTCACTCCAGGCGAGTGTGCCGCCGTTGATCAGTTGCCCGCCTTGCAGATCCTTGGCAGCCCCCGGGCCAACGGTTCCTGTGCCATTGCACCGCACCGCTCCGGTGATGCTGCCCCCGGTCCAATTGAAGGCTCCGCCGACCACTGCCGGGCTGCTGCCCTCCAGATTACCGCCGCTCATATTGAAGTTCGCAATGGTGATGGCGCCGCTGCCATTGAAGGCGAGAGTCCCGCTGGTGACGTTCACGGATGCCGCGCTCAGAGAGGAGGAGCCCGTGAAGGACGCGGTGGCGCCGCTCACGGTGAACGCGCCCGCGCCCGAAATACTGGAACCGGACCCAAATCCCCAGGTGCCATTACTCAGATTGTTCGTGGAGTTAGCCGTCGCCGTGAAAGCGCCCGTTTCGGTTCCCCCCCCGCTCAGGTTGAGTGTGCCGCCATTGACGTTCACCGTGCCGTTGTTGTTGAACACGTCGCCGAACGCGGACGTGCCCGATCCGGCCATCGTAATGGTTCCGTTATTGATTATGGTGCGCGAGCCGCCGTTATACTGCGCGGTGGCGACACCGGCCGTCAGATTGATCGTCGCCCCGAACAGGTTGCTGATGACGCTGCCGGAGTCGCTGTAAAGGATGTCGCTCCAAGCCAGGGCGCCGGCGTTGACCAATTGGCCGCCATACAGGTACTTCATAACCGATCCGGGGGCGATGGTTCCCGAGCCGTTGCACTGCACCACGCCGGTGATCGAGCCGCCGGTCCAGTTGAAGGGGCCGGCCAGTGTCAGCGGACCCGCCAGCGTCCCGCCGCTGAGGTTCACAACGCCTTGGGCATTGCCTGTGCCGGCGCCGCCCACGGTGAGGCTGCCGCTGGAAAGACTCAGCGTCTGCGTCCCGCTCGCCCCGCCCAGCGTCAGAGTGCTCACAGACTCGCTTGCGGTCACCGTCACCGTGTAAGTGCCGTTGTTGGTGATAAAAGCGGCGTCCGTCGATTGCGGCACTTCGTTTGGACTCCAATTGGAAGCCAGACTCCAATCCCCTCCGGCGGTATTGGTCCAAGTGATGAGGTCCGCATGAACGGGCAAGGCCGCCAAAACGAGGATTCCCAAAACCGCGCGGAGGACAGGATATGCGATTCGATTCATAGATACTTTGTTCAATCAACTCAATGCGCGAGAGAATCCGTTTTCATGGCGTTCCCGATTTTCTGACAAGGCAGCCAATCGATGACCGTTCGTTTCGAAATCAAGGACTTCAAGACAGCTTCAATTGACTCACCAAATCACACTTTCGTCAATACACCATTTTTGTGCCCCGCAGGCCAAATAGGGGGGCTTCAAAGGGGAGGCCTTTCTGGCGGGCACGGAGGCGCTGGAATGACTAATGTCTAAGCCGTAACCATGCAATAGGATTGGGAGCGCGGGCGTCTTCGCCCGCGCTCCCAATCCTATTGCATAGTTACGGCTAAGCACCAATGACGAAAGAATGACGAAGCCGGAATGACTAAAGCACTCCGGACGGCCATTTCGTCATTGAGTCATTTGGAATTCCGTCGTCATTGGTGCTTCGTCATTCGTCATTTTCCATTGGCGGATCGAAGTTCGCGATTGACCGCGCCGGCGTATGTCCAAGAAGATGGGACGCGCCGCCGCGATTCAGGCCGATTGGGCTTGGAAAAGGGGCGCATTTGCGTTATGATTCAATGGGAGAATTGGCTTGGCTGGACAAATCTTGCTGTGAGAATAACAAAATAGGGTTGGTCGGGTTTTCCTTTCGCTGTTACTGTTTGGACAGGAACTATGAAACCTGTTCTGTTCAACAACACCGTCCTGCGCGACGGCCATCAATCCATGGCCGCCACCCGCATGAGCACTCCGCAGATGCTCCCAGCCGCCCCGATTCTCGACAGCATGGGCTTCCACGGGCTGGAAACCTGGGGCGGCGCCACCATCGACGCCTGCCTCCGATTCCTGAACGAAAACCCCTTTGACCGCCTGCGGACGCTCAAAAAGGCCGCTCCCAAGACGCCCCAAATCATGCTCTTGCGCGGCCAGAACATCGTCCAATACACCAGCTTCCCGGACGACGTGGTCGAAGCGTTTGTCCGGTGCATGTGCGCCAACGGGATGGACATCATCCGGATTTTTGACGCGCTCAACGACACGCGCAATCTGGAAACGGCCATCAAAGCGGTGAAGCAAAGCGGCAAACACGCCCGGGGCGAACTCTGCTACACCATCAGCCCGGTGCATACGGTGGAGAACTTTGTCAAGATGGGTGTGGAATTGGAGAAGATGGGATGCGATTCGCTGGGCATCAAGGACATGTCGGGCATCATCCAGCCGCGCATCACGTACGACATGGTCAAGGAACTCAAGTCCAAGATCGGCATCCCCGTGACGTTGCACACCCACGACACCGCCGGGTTGGGGGCGTCCAGTTACCTGGCCGCCATCGACGCGGGGGTGGATTGCGTGGAGGTCTCGATCTCGCCCTTTGCCAACGGAACCGCGCAGCCGGACACGCAACGGATGCTGGCGTTGCTGGAAGGGCATCCGCGCTGCCCGGAATTCGACAAAGAGAAGCTGGCGGAGTTGCGGGACTATTTCGAGGATGTTTACAAGGAACTGGCCAAATTCACCAGTCCGGCCAACGAGCGGGTGGACAGCGACATCCTTATTTTCCAGGTGCCGGGCGGGATGCTCTCGAATTTCCGCACACAACTCAAGGAACAGGGCATGGCCGGCCGCATTAACGAGGTCGTCCACGAAATCCCCGTCGTGCGCGAAGCGCTGGGGTGGATTCCGCTGGTCACGCCGACCTCGCAAATAGTGGGCACGCAGGCCATGATGAACGTCAAGTTCGGCCGCTGGAAAATGATCTGCCAGCCGGCGCAGGACATTGCCCTGGGCCGCTACGGCCGCACTCCGGGGCCAATCGACCCAGCCATCCTTGCGCAGGTGGAGAAACTCAGCGGCAAAAAGGCCATCACCCAACGGCCCGCTGATTTGCTGGAGCCGGGCATGGAAAAAGTCCGCAAGCAATGCGTCGATAAGGGGCTTCCCTCGGATGACGAAACGGCGGTGCTTTTCGCGATGTTTCCGCAGCAGGTGGAAGCGCTGCTCAAACCCAAGGCAGCCGCCGCCCCGGAACCCAAACCCGCGGCGGCGCCCGCCCCGGCCATCGTTCCGGCGGCCAATGGCGGGGCGACCAAACTGTATGTCACCCTCGGTGGCAACCGGCATGAGGTCTTTGTTGAAACCCTGGCGAGCTAAGAGGAACCACGCATGAATTCGACAAACCCGGTAACATACGAAGACTGGCGCAAGCTGGTTGAGACCGAACTTAAAGGGGCCTCTTTCGACAAGCGGATGCTCACCCCGACTTACGAAGGCATTACGCTCCAACCGATCTATCGCCGACAGGACGTTGCGGCGCTGACTCACGTCGATTCATTTCCCGGCTTCGCTCCTTTCGTGCGCGGCGGGACGGTGTCGGGCAACATCCGGCAGCCGTGGGAGGTTTCGCAGGAAATCACCTGTTCCAGCCCGGCGGAATTCAATAACGCCGCCCGCAATTCCCTCGGCCGCGGGCTGAATGCCTTGAACATGGTGCTCGACCGCGCCACGCGCCAGGGCCACGACCCGGATTGGGCGCGGCCGGAGGAAGTCGGTTTTGGCGGGCTTTCGATTTCAACCGTGGAGGACTTGGAGAAGGCGCTGGAGGGAGTTGACCTGGAGAAGACGTCGCTCCTGGTGCGTTCGGGCGGGTCGGCGATGCCCTTGGCGGTGTTGCTGGCGGCGCTGGCCCGCAAACGAAAATTGCCCGCCTCCGTTTTTCGCGGATGCGTCGAGATGGACCCGCTGGGGGTGCTGGCGCATGAGGGCGGACTGCCGCAATCAATGGAGGGGGCCTATCGTGAAATGGCCGCCTGCGCGCGCTGGGCGGGGGAGAATGCGCCCCGGCTCCAAACCATCTGTGTCCACAGCCGCTCCTGGCATGAGGCGGGAGCGCACGCGGCGCAGGAACTGGCTTTCACCCTCGCCACGGGCGTCGAGTACTTGCGCCAGATGGGCCAGCGCGGGCTGGAGGTCAACACGGTGGCGCCGCGCATGCGGTTCGCCATCACGACCGGCAGCCAGTTTTTCATGGAGATTGCCAAGCTGCGCGCCCTGCGCCTTTTGTGGTCCCGGGCGGTGTCCGTTTTGGGGGGCGGCGAGCCGGCGCAGAAGCTTTTTCTGCACGTCCGCACCTCGCATTGGAACAAGACCATTTACGACGCGCACAACAACATTTTGCGCGCCACGGTCGAGGCCCTGGCCGGGGTGCTCGGCGGATGCGACAGCATGCAGGTGGGCGCTTTTGACGAGGTCTTCCGCGCCCCGGACGAATTCAGCCAGCGCCTGGCGCGCAACACGCAGCTTGTTTTGCAGAAGGAATGCGAATTGGAGCGTGTCATCGATCCGGCCGGAGGGTCGTGGTATGTGGAATCGTTGACCGCCGAACTGGCCGTCCGCGCCTGGGGCCTGTTCCAGGAGGTGGAAAAGCTGGGCGGCATGGAGGCGGCCTTGCGGGCGGGGTACCCGCAGCAGGCGGTTTCAGCCGTCGCCGCGGAGAAGATCAAGGCGGTCCGCCAGCGCCGCTCTGTCATTGTGGGAGTCAACCAATACGCCAACGCGCTGGAGACGCCGCCCCAATTTCCGGCCGCCAATGCGACCGCTTTTCACCAGCGCCGCGTCCGGGAAATCACCTCATATCGCACGGCGCTGGACGACGCCGGGAACCAATTGGTTCTCAACCGCCTGGCCGAGATGATTGATGTTCCGGCGGCTGAACTTTTTGGCGCGGCTGCGGCTGCGGCTGCGGCTGGAGCGACTCTTGGAGAAATTGTCCGCGCGCTGCGAATCCACGACCACCCGTGCGCGCCGATTACTCCGGTGTGCCTGGCGCGGGCGGCGGCGCCGTTCGAGGAGTTGCGGGCGGCGGCCGACCGTTACACGGCGCGCGAAGGAAAACGCCCCGTTGTCTTCCTGTGCAACATGGGATCGCTCAAGGACTACAAGGCGCGGGCGGATTTTTCGCGCGCGTTTTTCGCGGCCGGCGGCTATGAAGTGGCGGCCAGGGGCGGTTTCTCCAAACCCGCGGAGGCGGCCGCGGCCTTTCTGGAATCGCAAGCGGGCCTGGCGGTGATTTGCTCGACGGATGAATCGTACCCCGCTATCGTCCCGTCGTTGGTCGAAGCGATTCGCTCGCAAAAGCCCGGCGCGACCGTCGTTCTGGCGGGAAATCCCGCCGATCAAATTGAGGCGCACAAGAAGGCGGGGGTGGATGAGTTCATTCATCTGCGGGCGGACGCGGTTGGGCTGCTGGGCAAATTTCATGCAAAACTCGGAGTCAACTAATGCAAACCTTTCCTGATTTCACCAAAGTTGCTTTCCAAAGCGCGCCCTCGACCGCGAGCTTGGAGGACTGGGGCGCCCGGCTGAAAAGCGAGACCGGCCTTTCGCCCGAACAATGGGCCTATAAGACGCTCGAACACATTGATCTCCAGCCGCTCTGCACGGCGCGCGACGCGGCCCGTTGCGAGTATTTGGACACGATGCCGGGTTTGCCGCCCTATCTGCGCGGCCCGTACGGTTCGATGTATCTCTCGCGTCCCTGGACGGTCCGGCAGTACGCTGGCTTTTCCACGGCCGAAGAGAGCAACGCCTTCTATCGGCGCAACATAGCCGCCGGCCAGCAGGGGTTGTCGGTCGCCTTCGATTTGCCGACGCATCGGGGTTATGATTCCGATCATCCCCGCGCGTTCGCGGACGTAGGGAAGGCGGGGGTGGCGGTGGATTCCATTGAGGACATGAAAATCCTTTTCAAGGAGATTCCGCTGGACCGGATTTCGGTTTCCATGACGATGAACGGGGCCGTTCTGCCGGTCCTGGCGTTTTATATCGTGACCGCCCAGGAGCAGGGCGTCAAAATCGAGCAGCTCTCCGGCACCATTCAAAACGACATTCTCAAGGAATACATGGTGCGCAACACCTACATCTATCCCCCGGCTCCCTCGATGCGCATCATCGCCGACATCTTCGGATTCGCCTCCAGGAACATGCCCAAGTTCAATTCCATTTCCATCTCCGGCTACCACATGCAGGAGGCGGGAGCGCCGGCCGATCTGGAAATGGCCTACACTCTGGCCGACGGCCTCGAGTACGTCCGCACCGGTCTCAAAGCGGGGATCGACATCGACGCGTTTGCGCCGCGGCTGTCGTTTTTCTGGGCGCAGGGAAAGAACTTTTTCATGGAGATAGCCAAGATGCGCGCGGCGCGGGCCTTGTGGGCGGGCATGATCCAGCAGTTCAACCCCAAGAATCCCAAATCGCTGGCGCTTCGGACGCATTCCCAAACTTCGGGATGGTCCCTGACCGAGCAGGACCCCTTCAACAACGTCGTGCGCACCTGTGTCGAAGCGATGGCCGCCGCGCTGGGCCACACGCAGTCGCTCCACACCAATTCGCTCGACGAAGCGATTGCGTTGCCGACGGATTTTTCGGCGCGGATCGCGCGCAACACGCAGTTGTTATTGCAGGAGGAGACGGGCATTTGCAGAGTGATTGATCCCTGGGCCGGTTCTTTTTATGTCGAATCGCTCACGCAGGCGCTGCTGGACCGCGCGCGCGTCCACCTCCGCGAAATCGAAGCCCTCGGCGGCATGGCCAAAGCCATCGAGACCGGCCTGCCCAAGCTGCGCATCGAGGAGGCCGCGGCGCGGCGCCAGGCCCGCATTGACTCCGGCCAGGAGGCCATTATTGGCGTCAATCTCTTCCGCCTCGAAAAAGCGGAGAAGCTCGATGTGTTGGAAGTCGATAACACCGCCGTGCGCGACTCGCAAATCAAGCGGTTGCGCAAAGTCAAGGCGGAGCGTGACAATACGCTGGCGCAAGGCTCGCTGGAGGCGCTCACGCAATGCGCCGCCAGCGGCCAGGGGAATCTGCTCGCGCTGGCCATCGAGGCCGCGCGGGCGCGGGCCACGCTCGGGGAAATCTCCTACGCCCTGGAAAAAGTCTTTCAACGGCACAAGGCGGTCGTGCGCTCCGTTTCGGGTGTCTATCGTGCCGAGTACGGAGCCGGCCCGGGATTGGACGAGGCGCGGCGGCCGGCCGATGAATTTGCCAAGGCGCACGGGCGCCGCCCGCGCATCCTCATAGCCAAACTGGGCCAGGACGGCCATGACCGCGGCGCGAAAGTGGTTGCCAGCGCTTATGCCGATCTGGGATTCGACGTGGACATCGGCCCCTTGTTCCAGCAACCCGATGAAGCGGCCCGCATGGCGGCGGACAACGATGTCCATGTCGTCGGCGTCAGTTCCCTCGCGGGCGGCCACAAGACGCTGCTGGTGCAACTGGTGGAGGAGTTGAAGAAAGTCGGGCGCGAGGACATCATGGTGGTCATGGGCGGAGTGATACCGGCGCAGGACCACGATTTCCTGATGAGCCACGGCGCGGCGGCGGTGTTTGGACCCGGAACGTTCATACCCGACGCGGCCAAGGAGGTCCTGGCGCAGTTACGCAAGCGCCTGGAGGGAAAATGAAACCCGACGCCTACGTGGCAGGGATTCAGGCGGGAGACCGGAGCGCGCTGGCGCGGGCGATCACTTTGATGGAGAGCCTGACTGGGGAGCATCAGGCGCGCGCGCAGGAAATCCTGCAACAATTGCTGCCGCGCACGGGCGGCGGCAGGCGGGTGGGCATCACGGGCGTTCCCGGTGTTGGCAAGAGCACGTTCATTGAAGCTCTTGGCTGCCACCTCATCAAGCAGGGACACAAAGTCGCCGTCCTGGCCATAGACCCGTCCAGCAGCCGCACCGGCGGCAGCATTCTGGGCGACAAGACGCGGATGGAACAACTCAGCCGCGAGCCAAAGGCTTTCATTCGCCCCTCTCCGGCAGGGGATCACGGGGGCGGCGTCGCCCGGCACACGCGCGAAACGATGCTTTTGTGCGAAGCCGCCGGATTTGATATCGTGCTGGTGGAAAGCATGGGCGTGGGGCAGGGTGAAATTGCCTTGCGTTCGATGGTCGATTTTTATCTCTTGCTGCAATTGCCCGGCGCCGGCGATGAATTGCAGGGCATCAAACGCGGCATTGTCGAACTGGCGGACATGATTTTAATCAACAAGGCCGATGGCGACAACCGGATGCGCGCCGAACAGGCGCGCGCCGAACAGGAAACGGCCCTGCATTACGCCGCGCCGGCCACGACCGGATGGCAGACCGAAGTCCGCCTCTGTTCGGCCCAGACGGGCGATGGGATAGCGGCGGCTTGGGAGCGGATCGTTTTTTTTTACGAACAACTCGGCCCCAAAGGGGTCATTGCCGCCCGGCGCAAGGTGCAGATGCTCGATTGGCTTTCCGACGCCGTGCGCGAGGAATTGCGGAGGAAGTTTTACGACGACCCGGCTGTGCGGGCGCGGTTGCCGGAGGCGCAGGCGGCCGTGGTGCGGGGGGAAGTGACCGTGCGGCAGGCCGCGCAGGGTCTGTTGCAGGAATTCTTCCCAACCGCAGGCAGTAACGCGATTTATGATAAATAAAATTGACCATCTCGGCATTGCCGTCCGCTCGTTGGATGAGGCGGTGCCCTATTACGAAAAGGCCCTTGGCCTCAAATGCGAACACCGCGAGGAGGTGCCCTCCCAAAAAGTCCGCACCGCCTTTTTCAGCGCCGGCGAAGTCCACCTGGAATTGCTGGAACCCACCAGCCCGGAAAGCCCCATCGCGAAATTCCTGGAGAAAAACCCCGCCGGCGGCATTCATCATATCGCCTTCGGCGTGGATAACGTGCAGGCGCAATTACAGCAGGCCGCCGACGCGGGAGTCCGCTTGATTAACGACAAACCATTTGAAGGAGCGGCGGGCAAGCTGGTCGCCTTTCTCCATCCAAAATCAACCCTCGGCGTGCTGACCGAATTCTGCGCGCCCAAAACCTGATCTTATGCCCATTCAAAAATCCTTGCTGGACGAATTGGAAAAACGGCGCGCCGCGGCCCGCCTCGGCGGCGGTGCCGATAAAATCGACGCCCGCCGGAAAAAGGGAGTCATGACGGCGCGGGACCGTCTGGGGGCCTTGATCCAGGCCGGCACCTTCCAGGAGTGGGGCATGCACGCCGATCACGATTGCCACCATTTTGGCATGGAGGGCAAATCGCTCTCCGGCGACGGCGTTGTCACCGGCACGGGCCTGGTCGATGGCCGTGTGGTCGCCGCGTTCAGCCAGGATTTCACCGTCGGCGGCGGAGCGCTGGGCCGCATTCACTCCCAGAAAATCTGCAACCTCATGGATTACGCGCTCAAGACCGGCTGCCCCATGATCGGTTTCAACGATTCCGGCGGCGCCCGCATCCAGGAGGGAGTCGGCTCGCTGGCCGCTTACGGCCAGGTCTTCTTTCGCAACGTCCTTCTGTCGGGCGTCGTGCCCCAAATTGCCATTGTCGCCGGGCCGTGCGCGGGCGGCGCGGCCTATTCGCCCGCGCTGATGGACTTCATCATCATGGTCAAAGGCATCTCGAACATGTTTATTTGCGGGCCGGAAGTCATTCAAGCTGTCACCGGCCAAAAATGCACCATGGACGAAATCGGCAGCCCCGCCACCAACGCCGGCGTCAGCGGAAACGTCCATTTCCTGGCGGAAAACGACGCGGATGCCGTGCGTCTGACGCGCCGGATTCTATCCTATTTGCCCTCCAACAACGTGCTCGACCCGCCGCACCGGCCCACCGCGCAAATCGATCTCAGCTCCGACCCGGTGTTTGAACAACTCGTGCCGGCTGACAACAAGCAGCCGCTGGACATTTACCAGGTGATTCAACGCCTGGTCGATAAGGACGAGTTCCTCGAAGTCCACGCCCAATTCGCAAGAAACATCGTCGTCGGCTTCGCCCGCATCCAAGGCATCGTCACCGGCATCGTGGCCAACAATTCCGCCGTCAAAGCCGGGACTCTGGACATCGACTCCTCGGACAAAGGGGCGCGCTTCATCCGATTCTGCAACGTCTTCAATATCCCAGTGGTCACGCTCATGGACATCCCCGGCTTCATGCCGGGCGTCCAGCAGGAGCGCGGCGGCATCATCCGCCACGGCGCCAAAATGCTCTTCGCTTACGCGGCGGCGACGGTGCCCAAGATTACCGTCATTCTGCGCAAAGCTTATGGCGGCGCCTACCTGGCCATGTGCAGCGCGGACATGGGAGCCGACTATGTCTATGCGTGGCCGACGGCCGAAATCGCGGTGATGGGCGCGGAGGGGGCGGTGAAAATACTCTACAAGCGGGAAATCGCCGCTGCCAAGGACCCCAAGGCCAGGGAAGCGCAATTGGTCGCCGAATACCGGGAGAAATTCTGCTCGCCCTACGAGGCGGCCCGCACGGCCATGATTACCGATGTCATCGCGCCGGCCGAAACGCGGGCCACCGTGGCGCTGGCCCTGCGCAACTCCCTGGGCAAACGCGAATCGCGCCCGCCCAAAAAACACGGCACCATCCCCCTCTAAACCCTCTCCACCATGTCAACTCGAGAAACATCGGACGGGGGCCTCAACGCGGCCGAGTCCAACCTGGGCCAAGCCCTGGCTTCCATCCTTCGCGTTCTTCCCTGGGTCCGCCAGCCCGACCGGGCCGCGGAGGTGCAGGCTGCCCTGCGCTGCGCCGCCGTCCTGATCGATGCCGCCCGCGCGGCGCATTCCGGCGAGCGCGCCCTTGTGGTCGCGCCGGTGGCGGCCGGCCCCGTGGACGCGGAGATCGTAGCGGTGATCGCGGCGGCCGTCGCGGCCGTGCTTGGACAGTCGCACCGGGTGATTTCGGTCGCGCCCGTGCAAGCGGAAACGCCGCACCTCAACGTCTGGGCCTATGAAGGCCGCTCCCAATTGTTTGTTTCTCACAAAGTCCGCTAAAGAGGCCATTGAGAATAACATGCACCCTTATGATTAAAAAGCTCCGCGTCACGGTGGATGGCAAATCCTACGATGTTACGGTTGAAATGGCCGACGGGCCGGGGGCGCCCGCCCCGGCGTCCGCGCCGCCCGCGCCGCCGGCTCCTCCGCACCAATCCGCGGAGGTTGCGCCGGCCAAGCCGGAGCCTGCTCCGGCGTCCGCCGCCCCCGAGCCGCCCGGCTCCGGCGATGTTCCCAGCCCGCTGGCGGGGAGGATCATCGAGATCGTCGTGCAACCCGGCCAGATAGTCAAGCAAAACGATCATCTCCTCACCATCGAGGCCATGAAGATGAACACCTTCGTTTTCGCCCCCAAAGCCGGCAGGGTCGCCTCGGTCAACGTCGCCGTGGGCGACGCCGTCGGCGAAGGCCGGACGCTGGCTCGAATTGAATAAGGGACAGGCTTATGAGCGCGCCGGAGCGTTGGACCGTCCTGGACTACGACGAGGTCGCATCGACCAACCTCGCGGCGGCAACGTGCCCCGCCTGGCAGGCCGTGCGCGCCGCCCGCCAAACCGCCGGGCGCGGGCGCTTTCAGCGCGGCTGGGTTTCCGACGAGGGGGGGTTGTGGCTCTCGGCGGTCGTGCCGCTGGACCCGGCTTCGCCCGGCGGGAGGATTCTCCCGCTGGCGGCGGGATGGGTGGTGTGCGACGCCTTGCAAGAGCTGGGCGTGGCGGGGTTGCGCCTGCGCTGGCCCAACGACGTGCTGGCCGGGGATCGCAAGCTCGCTGGCATTTTGATTGACAGCTTTGCCCGCGGACTCGCCGTCGTCGGCATCGGCCTCAACGTCCATAACCGGCCCGAATCCTCCGACCCGCGCCTTTGGCATCAAACCGAGCGCCTGGACAATCTGGTCCCCGCGCCGGTCGCCCTGGAGACTTTGACGGACTTGCTGCTGCGGCGGCTGGGAGCGGCTGTGGATGAACTTTTGGCGCGCCGCTCGGCGCCGCTCCTGGCGGGTGTCAACCGGCTCTGGGCCCTTCCCCGCCGCGTCGAGTTGAACCTCGACGGGCCGGTGCGGACGGGGCAATTCGCCGGCGTGGACGAGAGCGGCCGGCTTTTGTTGCTTGACGCCGCGGGAGTTGAGTCCGCCTTTGCGCCGGAGGAGGTGCGGCATTTAAGGGAGCTTGAAGATTTACCATGAGCCATTCATTCCCAAATCTGAGCGCGGCGGAAGCCGCCCTGCAAATCAACAACGGGCAGACGGTCGCCTTCAGTGGATTCACTCCGGCGGGAGCGCCGAAGGACATCCCCAAGGCCATCGCCGCGCGCGCCAAAGAAGCGCACCAGGCCGGCCAACCCTATCGCATCGGCGTCATCACCGGAGCCTCGACCGGCAAATCACTCGACGGCGCCCTGGCGCAGGCCGAGGCCATCCTGTTCCGCACCCCCTATCAAAACAACCCGGACCTGCGCAAAAGCATCAACGAGGGGCGCACCACGTTTTTTGACATGCACCTCTCAATGCTGCCGCAGGCGGTGCGCTACGGCTTTTTGGGGCCGGTTCACTGGGCCGTGGTGGAGGCTTGCAACGTCTCCGATTCGGGCGAAATCACCCTCACCTCCTCCGTGGGCGCCGCGCCCACCTTCAGCCATGTGGCCGATAGAATCTTCATCGAGCTGAACCGCTATCACCCGGCGTCTCTGCTCGGACTGCACGACATCTATGAACCGGCCGATCCGCCTTTCCGCCAGCCGCTTCCGCTGTGCCGCGCGGACCAGCGCATCGGGGCGCCGGTCATCAAGGTGGACCCAGGCAAGATCGCCGGGATTGTCGAGACCAACGCGGCGGATGAAGTCGGCTCGTTCGCGGAAATTTCCGGGACCACAGCGCGCATCGGGGACAACGTGGCGCGATTCCTGGCGGGAGAACGCAAACGGGGCCTGATTCCAAAGGAGTTTCTCCCCGTCCAATCGGGCGTGGGCGACACCGCCAACGCGGTCCTGAAGTCGATGGGCGAATGCCCGGACATACCTATATTTGACATGCACACGGAGGTGATCCAGGACGCGGTCATCGCGCTCATGAAAGCGGGCAAGGTGCGCTTTGCCGGCGGCTGCTCGCTGACGGTCAGCCCGCCTGTTTTGCGCGACATCTACGACAGCCTCGATTTTTTCCGTCCGCGGCTGCTGTTGCGTCCGCAGGAGATCAGCAACAGTCCCGAGATCATCCGGCGGCTGGGCATCATCTCCATCAACACGGCCATCGAGGTAGATATTGGCGGCAACGTCAACAGCACACACGTCCTGGGGCGCAACATCATGAGCGGGATTGGCGGATCGGGGGATTTCGCGCGCAACGCCTTCCTGTCCATTTTCACCTGCCCGTCCACCGCCAAGGGAGGCAAGATCAGCACGATAGTCCCGATGGTGAGCCATCTGGACAGCAGCGAGCATTCGGTGCAAATCATCATCACCGATCAGGGCGTCGCCGATCAGCGCGGCAAAAGCCCAATGCAACGGGCGCGGGCGATCATCGAGAATTGCGCCCACCCCGATTATCGCGGCCTATTGACCGATTACGTGGCCCTGGCCGGCTCGAGCCACTCGCCGCAAACTCTCAGCGACGCCTTTGCCCTGCATTTGACGTTTTCCAAGGAAGGCGACATGCGCCGCGCGGTCTTCCGATGATCAATGACAAATTCTGAATCGACAAAGCCGAAATGTTAACGGGGGGGCATCCCACCTTTGTCGAGCTTGTCTTGTATTCGGGGCAAAGCGGCGCTATCGCGCCACTTTCAAACACAAGTCAAGCTCGACAAAGGCGGGACTTGCCCAAAAGAGTGGATTTGTTTCCGCCTTTCTACTCCTGCGGATAGACCAGGATGCGGTCATGCACCAGCACGATCAAATCCGCCTTTCCATCGCCGGTCACGTCCGCCACGACGGCTTCGCGCGGTTCCAGCGCGTCGATGCGGCGGGAGCGGAAGGTGCGTTCCTCAAAGACCTGCCAGCGGTTGGCCGGAACGAGTTTATGGGGTTTCTCGTAGGAAACTATGTCCAGGTAATTCTTGGTTGTTTCCAGGAATACGAGGTCCTTGCGCCCGCTATGGCGCAAATCGCCCGCCACCACGTCGGTCAGCCGCCCGTCTTTGATGGGCGTTTCGTAACTGTCCAACTCGGCCAGTTCCCAGACCTCGCCGCGGGTGGCCATCGTTCCGACCGCGTTCACGCCGATCAGCGCGATGCTGTTGTTGGAAGACGAACCGAGGCCGATGCTTTGCAGGGAGGAAAAGTCACTGACCGGCAGCGGCAGCGTGCGCACCACCTGCCAGACGCCCGCCTTGTCCCGTTCGCTCAGGGTCAACTCCTTGTGTTCGGCGTCCAGGAGGAAGAGTGAGGCGATCCCATTGGAGCCGTTGCGCAATGGAGTGGCCCCGACAATGCGCGAATCGCGCGAAGCGCCGTTGATTTGTTCCTTGACGTGAAACGACCAGACTGGCTTGCCGTTGGTGCCCCGGTCCGTATCCGATTGCAACACCACCGCCCGCACAAAATTCTTCCGCGCCAGCAGCAACTCCGGTTTGCCGTCGCCGTCCACGTCCGAAACGCTCAACCACGGCTTGACCCACGAATCCTCAACGGCCTCTCCCGGCGGCACGGCGCCCCCCGGCGGCAGCACGTCCTCCTCGTCAAAGGTCGTCTTGTCGGGTTTCTGGATGAGGACCTTGATCTTCTCGTAAGGGATCAACACCACAAGATCGGCCAGGCCGTCTTGATTGGCATCGACCATCGTCATCGAGGCCGGGGCGGATTGGAAATCCGGGCTAAGCTTCTGCGTATGGGATTTTCCGTCCGCGGTCCGTGTCACCAACACGCGGTTGGTGTCCATCTCAACGATCACCGCCAGACTGGGCTTGGCGCCGGGTTGCAACGGGCCGACAGCCATGGTCAGTGGCTTGCCCTCCAGCGGCACAATCGTCGGAAAGGCGATCCGTCCGTTTTTGTCCAGTTGGGTCACTCCCACCTGGTGCTCGTCGGTGCTGAGGAGAAAAATCTTGGGCATCCCGTCGCCCTCCCAGTCGCTGACGGCCAGTTCGCTCACGCCGGTGAGGGTTGGAAACGTCTTGGCGGCCGAGAGCGAACCGTCGGGCTTTTGCAGATAGAGCGAGAGCTGGCCGCTGTCCGGTTCCGCGACCAGCAAGTCGGGCAATCCGTCGCCGTTGACGTCGGCCCACAAGATGCCCCGGCGGGAGCGGGTGGTTTTGTTCAACGGCAAGACCTGGAACTGGCCTTGTTGAAGCGCGCCCGAAAGCGGCTCGGCGGGCTTGCGCGCGAACTGCGAAACGGCGGCGCGCCCGGAGTTCAACGAGATGGTCACGATTTCCGCCTTGCCGTCGCCGTCCAAATCCTCGGCCAGATAGGACCGGATCGGGGGCATGCTGAAATAAATCTCCGGCCCCAATTCGCCATCGCTATTCTGCAATCGGAAGCGGAAGGGCTGCGGGCTTTCCCAATTGACCAGCAGGAGGTCCTCCCGCCCGTCCCCGTCGATGTCCAGCACCTGGACGGCCTTGACCGAGCCGGAGAAGGGGATTTTCCGCGGTTCCGCCAGAGTGTGGTCGGGCTTTTGCGCCAGGAAATAAATGTTGTTTTCACCCAGCAGCACCAGGTCGGTCAAATGGTCGCCGTTGAGGTCGCCGGTGGCCAGGGCGTTGGCGGTCAATTGGCCGTCGTCGATGGGCCAGCGCTTGGGGGCGCTCCAGTCGTGGCCGCCGAGGTTGTACTGGACGACCAGTTCCTTGGGGTCGCCGTAATAGGCCAGGTCGGGCCGCCCGTCTCCATTGAGGTCCGCCACGACGAGCGACGAAATCCTCTTTTCCGAGGCGATGGATTCGATGCGGAACCGGGAATCGGGCGGCAGTTGGTTCAGCTCCTGTTTTCCGACCGGCTTGGGGAGGAGGGCGTTGGTCTTGCCGGTTTGGTTGTAGAGAATATTTATCTTGGAGCGGCCGTTGTTGACGACGATCAAGTCGTTCAACCCGTCGCCGTCAAGGTCCGCGGCGTGCAGAAGGTTGATGACCGGGTCGATGGGGAAGATTTCCTTGCCGGTGAACCCGATGGCCGCCTGCTCATCGGCCGCCCGCGCGCAGGTCAGCGCCACGGCGCAAAGCAAGCCGCCCCAAAACCGGCCCCCGGGAATCAAACTGGACTTCAACATGATGGACCAAAGTGCCATCACCCCGGCCCCCGCGCAAAGCATATTCCCGCCCGACCCGGCGAAGGGAGGGGGCGCATGACAGAGTTCTTCGTTTCGTTTGCTTGGAGAATCAAAGTCCCTTATGATCGGCCCGTCGGTTGAAGTTTATGCCACCATGCAATTTCAAAACGAAGTGGGCTGGCGCCGCCTTGGCGCTGGCGGGTTGGACGGGCGCGGCTGAACCTTTGGCCCCATTTGGCGCGGAGCCGCCCGTGCCGGCCTTTTCCCTCTCCTATATGGACCGCGCGGTCAGCCCGGGCCAGGATTTTTACTCCTTCGCCGAAGGCCAGTGGTCCAAAGATAATCCTGTCCCCGCCGACAAATCACTCTGGAGTAGTTTTAGCCAATTGGCGGAGTACAACTCCTATTTGATTCATTCCCTCCTGGAAGAAGCCGCCGCCGGCAATGACCCCAAGGGGACGCCTCGCCGTGAAGCCGGCGATTTCTATCGTTCGGCCATGGATACCAATCGCCTCGAAGAATTGCGCTTTGACCCCATCACCAATGACCTTGGACGCATTGAGGCAATCAAGACGACGGAGGACCTGTTCGGCTTGCTGGCGCGATTCCATAATGAGGGCGCGGGCGGCATTTTCAGCGCTGGAGTGGGCCCGGACGCCCGCCAAAGCACCCTCTACGCGCTGGAGCTGGAGCAAGGCGGCCTTTCGCTGCCGGATCGCGACTATTATCTGAAACCTGAGTTCGCCAAGTATCGCCAGGCCTACCGGGACCATCTTGCCAAGATGTTCGCCCTCCTGGGCGAGACGCCGGACGCCGCCGCCACCCACGCTGAGGTTGTATTCGACGTGGAGCGCGATTTGGCCCGGGCCAGCCGCACGCGCGTGGAACTGCGCGATCCCATCAAGAACTACAACAAGTTCACAAAGACTGACCTTCTGGAGAAGAATCGCGCCATTGCCTGGCAGGTTTATCTTTCGGAAAGATCTCTTGGCGGCGTCTCTTATGCCATTATCGGCCAGCCGGAGTTCTTTGACGCGGTGGACAAAATGGTCCAATCGCGTCCCCTCTCCGACTGGAAGGTCTATTTGCGCTGGCACGTCTTGCACGGCAGCGCGCCTTTCCTTTGCCAGGACGCCGAGGTGGAAAACTTCAACTTCTTCGGCAAGTTCCTCAGCGGCCAGCCCGAACAGGAGCCGCGTTGGAAACGCGCCTTCCACACCCTCAACGGCACAATCGGCGAGGCGGTCGGCCAACTTTACGTCGAGAAGTATTTTCCGCCCGAGGCCAAGGCCCGCATGAAGGACCTGGTGGAGAACCTGAAAACGGTTTTCCGCGATCATTTGGAAAAGGTCGATTGGATGACCGGCGAGACCCGCGCCAAGGCTCTGGCCAAATTCGCCCGCTTCACCCAAAAAATCGGCTGCCCGGATAAATTCCGCGATTACTCCTCGATCGAGCTTCGCCCAGATGATTTTTTGGGCAACGTCCGGCGCGCCCAAGCCTTTGAAGTGCATCGCGAGACCGTCCGGGTCGGCCAAACGGTGGACCGGACGGAATGGGGAATGACCCCGCCGACGGTCAACGCTTATTTCAATCCCCTGCTAAACGAAATTGTCTTTCCCGCCGGCATCCTGCAACCGCCTTTCTTCGATGTGCGGATGGATGACGCTGTGAACTATGGCGCGATCGGCGTGGTGATTGGGCACGAAATCACCCACGGCTACGACGACGAAGGGCGCAAGTTCGACGCCGAAGGCAACCTGAATGAATGGTGGAGCAAAAAGGACGCGGAGGAGTTTGACGCGCGCGCGCAAAAAGTGGTGGAGGAGTACGACGCCTTCCAGGCGTTGCCGGGCGTGCATGTCAATGGCAAACTCACCCTCGGAGAGAACCTGGCCGACATCGGCGGCGTCAGCATAGCTTATGATGCGTTGGAGCGGACGCTGGCCAAAGACCCGTCTCAGCGCAAGACGATTGACGGATTGACTCCCGAGCAGCGTTTCTTCATTTCCTTCGCGCAAGTCTGGCGAACCAACATTCGTGACGCGGAAGCGCGCCGGCGGGCCACAGTGGACCCGCATTCGCCGGGCCGTTTTCGAGCCGTTGGTCCGCTGGTGAATTTTGGCGAGTTTTTCGAAGCCTTCAAGATCAAGCCGGAAGACCCGATGTGGCGCGCCCCCGAGCTGCGCGCGCATATTTGGTGACCGAAGTCTTCAAAGGAGTTGAAGGGAGTTGAGATTCTTCGTGGCGGCTATGCGCGTGGTACGGATGTGCCGCTGGATGATGGATTCGTAGTAATCTGTGCGCGAATAACCCATGTCATTGTGGAAATCCATTGGCAAATGCTGTCAAGGTGTTCTGTTCATGTTGTCCCAAAACGTCTTCTTTGGTTGGGGCTGGCCGCGCTGGTTCAGGGGACCCGGCAATCCGATTCAACCCTTTCAGGGTTGTGATTTTTCTGTCTTCTTACCCAGGGGTAGCTCGTTCCTCGCAACTCTGGGCTGAATGACTGTAATCCTTTCAGGATTCCTCAAGGCGCCCATCTTGGCGCGTTTACTTCGCGGATTATTTGGGCGCGGGTGGCGCGGGGGGCGGAGGCGGTTCAGGTTCCTCAGCCTCTTCTTTTTCCTCGCTGATGACGGGGGCGATGGCTTTGAGTTTGTCCTGGCCTTCCAGGTCGATTAGTTTGACTCCCTGCGTGTTGCGACCGGCTTCGCGGATGTCGCTGACTCGGGTGCGGACCATCTGCCCGGCCACGGTGATGAGCATGATTTCGTCGGCATCCTTGACTGTCAGCGCGCCGACGACGTTCCCGGTGCGGTCGGTGGTTTTCATGGTGATGATGCCTTTTCCGCCGCGGGATTGGAGGCGGTATTCGCCGAAATCGGTGCGTTTGCCGATGCCGTTCTCGCCCGCCACCAACAGGGTGGCGTCGGGCACAACGACGGCCAGGGCGATGACGGCGTCGGAAGGTTCCAGGGAGATGCCGCGGACGCCGCCGGCGGGGCGGCCCATGGGACGGGCCTCCTCTTCGGAGAAGCGGATGCTCTGGCCCTCGCGGGTGATGAGCACCACCTGGTCATGGCCGGCGGTGAGTTTGACGTCGATGAGCGCGTCGCCCGGCTCGATGCCGATGGCGATGATGCCGCCTTTGCGGACGTTGGCGAAGTCCTCCAGGCTGGTTTTCTTGACCGTTCCTTTGCCCGTGGCGAAGAAGACAAAATTGGGTTCCGTCCAGGTGAGGTCCTCCTTGTTCGGGCCGGTTTTGGCGATGATGCGGATGAGGGCGGCGATGGTTTCGTCGGCCTTGAGTTCGAGAAGATTGGCGATGCTGCGGCCCTTGGCGGCGCGGCCCATGTCGGGCACCTCATGGACGCGCTCGACGTAGCCGCGGCCGGTGTTGGTGAAGAACATGAGGTAATCGTGGGTGCTGGCGGTGAAGAGGTGCTCGATGAAGTCCTCGGTCTCGCCCGGGGTGGCGGAAGTTTCGCGGGTGGTCATGCCAATGACGCCTTTGCCGCCGCGGCGCTGGGCGCGGTAGGAGCTGACGTTTGTGCGCTTGATGAGGCCGCCGTGGGTGATGGTGATGATGACGCCTTCGTTGGCGATCAAATCTTCGATGGCGATCTCGCCTTCTTCGGGCAGCAGCTCGGTAAGGCGCGGGGTGGCGTATTTTTCCTTGATGGCGCGCAACTCGGCCTTGACGATGGCGAAGACGCGGGCTTCCTTGGCCAGGATGTCAAGCAAATCCTTGATGCGTTCGAGCAACTGGCTGTATTCGGCGCGGATTTTGCCCGCTTCCAGCCCGGTCAATTGATAGAGGCGCAATTCCAGGATGGCGTCCGCCTGGGCTTCGCTGAAGGAATAGCGGCCGTTGGTCAGGCGGGCCTCGCTGCGGATGACCAGGCCGATGCGCTCGACCTGCTGGCCGGTGAAATCAAAGGCCAGCAGTTTGATGCGGGCCTCGTCGCGCGTGTTGGACTGGCGGATGATGCGGATGAACTCGTCGAGGTTGGCCAGGGCGATGAGGTAGGCCTCGAGGATTTCGGCGCGATCCTCCGCCTTGCGCAACTCGAAGCGGGTGCGGCGGATGATGACTTCGCGGCGGTGCTCGATGTAGCAGTTGATCAGGTCCTTGAGGCCCAGAGTCTTGGGGCGGCCATGATCGATGGCCAGGGAGTTGACGGAGAAAGTGGTTTCCAGCGCGGTGTGCTCGTAGAGATTATTGATGACGACCTTGGGCAGGGCGTCGCGCTTGATCTCGATCACCACCCGCGTGTTCTCGTCCGATTCATCGCGCACGGCGGTGATGTCGGTGATGACTTTCTCGTTGACCAATTCGGCGATGCGCTCGACGAGCAGGGCGCGATTGACATTGTAAGGGATGGCCGTGATGACAATTTGTTCGCGCCCACCCTTGATCTCTTCGAGGCCGACCTTGCCGCGAATTTTGACCGTGCCGCGGCCCTTCTCGGAAAAATACTCCTTGATGCCGCCCAGCCCGATGATGGCGCAGCCTGTGGGGAAATCCGGGCCTTTGACGTGGCGCATGAGTTCATCGACGGTGATTTGCGGGTTGTCGATCTGGGCGCAGATGCCGTCGATGATTTCGCCCAGGTTGTGCGGGGCCATGTTGGTCGCCATGCCCACCGCGATGCCGGTGCCGCCGTTGACAAGAAGATTGGGAAAAGCCGCCGGAAACACGGTCGGCTCGGTCAGGCGTTCGTCATAATTGGGGACAAAATCGACGGTGTCCTTGTCCATGTCGTCCATCAGGGCGCCCCCTAAATGGGTCAGGCGCGCCTCTGTATAACGCATGGCGGCGGGGGGATCGCCCTCGACGGAGCCGAAATTGCCCTGGCCATCGACCAGCGGTTCGCGCATCGCCCACGGTTGCACCATGTGAACCAGCGTCGGATAAATCACCGCTTCGCCGTGCGGATGGAAGTCGCCGCTGGTGTCGCCGCAAATTTTGGCGCATTTGTAATGTTTGCGCCCCGGATAGAGATTGAGCCGGTGCATGGCGTAAAGGATGCGGCGCTGGGAGGGTTTCAACCCGTCCCGCGCGTCGGGCAAGGCGCGGGAAATGATGACCGACATGGAATAATCCAGGAACGAATTTTTGATTTCGTCGGCGACGTTGATCTTCTGGATTTTTTCGTTCGCGGCAAAAAGCGGGGCGGCTCCGGCGGGCGGCGGAGTGCCAGGGACGCCGGGTGGGATTGGGTCTTTGTCGTCAGGCATGGGAAACCAAGGAAGTGACTCTAATGACTAAAGTGACGAAAGCCTCAATGTCCAAGAGGCAGTTCGTCACGGAACTCGTCATTGAGTCATTTGGGAATTCTTTCGTCATTAAGATTTCGTCATTAGTTATTATCCACCCGGCTTTAAACGTCGAGGTTGCGGACGTTGAGGGCGTTGTCCTCGATAAACTGGCGGCGCGGCTCGACTTCGTCGCCCATCAATTTGGTGAACATCTCCTCGGCTTCGAGGACGTTGGTCATGTCGATGCGGAGGAGTTTGCGTTTTTCGGGGTTCATGGTGGTGTCGAATAATTCCTTGGCGTTCATTTCGCCCAGGCCCTTGAAACGCTTGATCTGGATGCCGCGCTTGCCGGCTTCCTTGACGCCCGCCAGGATTTCGGCGATGGAGAAGAGAGGCTTGACGGTGGCGCGGTCGCCTTCGCCCTCGATCAATTCGTAAAGGGGATGGTCCTGGGCGGAGTAATGTTCGACGTTCAATCCCTTGCGCTCCAGCTTGGCCAGCAATTCCATGACAGCCTTGCTCTCGTGCAATTCGACGTGCGTGGCGCGGCGGGTGTTGCCGTTGCGGGTCTTGTCGGCTTTCTCCAGGAGGGTGGTGTCGGATTCCTCGCCGAAAAGTTTGAGGTCGGCGTTGGCCGCTCCGAATTCGCCCAACTCCTCCTCGGTGTGAAAGTAATAGACCGTCTCGTCATTGCCCTCGCGCACCTTGACCAGATGGCGTGGAAGTTCGTGGGTGGTTTTGTGGCGGCACTCGATGTATTCGCCGAAATCGCCGCCGTGGCGGCGCAGGGCCTGCACGTATTTGTCGAGCGATTCGAGCAATTCGAGGATTTCGGCCAGTTGCTTTTCGGAAAGCTCGCGGCCCGTGGCCAGGTCGCGCAAGCGCACGTCCTCGGTGCCAAGCTGGATGAGAATCCGGTTCATCTGGGCGTCGTCATCGACGTATTCGACGCGCTTTTTGCGGGCGATCTGGTAGAGGGGCGGCTGGGCGATATAGACGTAGCCCTGCTTGACCAACTGCACCATCTGCCGGTAGAAGAAGGTCAACAATAACGTGCGGATGTGCGAGCCGTCCACGTCCGCGTCCGTCATGATGATGATCTTGTGGTAGCGCAGTTTCTCCAGATCGAACGCCCCTTCCCCTTCGCCGTCTCCAATCCCCGTGCCGATGGCCGTGATCATCGTGCGGATTTCGGTGTTTTGCAGGACCTTGTCCAGCCGCGCCTTCTCCACGTTGATGAGCTTGCCGCGAATGGGCAGGATGGCCTGGAACTTGCGGTCCCGGCCCTGTTTGGCCGAGCCGCCGGCCGAATCGCCCTCGACAATGTATAGCTCCGTGTTGGCCGGGTCGCGGTCGGAGCAGTCGGCCAATTTGCCCGGAAGGCCGCCACCGGTGAGGGCGCCCTTGCGCACCGTTTCGCGCGCTTTGCGGGCCGCCTCGCGCGCCCGCGCCGCCACCAGGCTCTTGTCAACCACGCGCCGCGCCACCGATGGGTTGGCGTCGAAGAAGCTCATCAGGCCTTCATAGACAATGGAGGAGACGATGCCGTCGATCTCGGTGTTGACGAGCTTGACCTTGGTCTGGGATTCAAAACGCGGATTGGGCAGCTTGACGCTCAAGACGCAAACCAGCCCCTCCCGCACGTCATCGCCGGAGATGGCCGGGTCCTTCTCCTTGATTAACTCGTTGGCGCGCGCGTACTGATTGATGGCGCGGGTCAGGGCCGAGCGGAATCCGGTCAGGTGCGTCCCGCCGTCCGGGTTGGGGATCGAGTTGGCGAAGCAGAGGATTTGATCGGTGTAACTGTCGTTGTATTGCAGGACGCAATCAATGAGGACCTCGTCTTTCTGGCGGGCCAGGACGATGGCCTTGGGATGAAGGAGTTCCTTGTTGCGGCCGAGCTGGCGGACAAATTCAGCGATGCCCTCCCGGTACATGAAACGCTCGATCTTGTTTTCGACGCGCTCATCCTTCAAGGAGATTTCGACGCCCGGATTCAGAAAGGCCAGTTCGCGCAGGCGGTTGGCCAGCAGGTCGAATTTGAACTCGGTGGTGAGGGTGAATATCTCCGGGTCAGGCTTGAAGGTGATGAGGGTGCCGGTCTGCTTGGATTTGCCGATGACCTCCAGCTTCTGTTTGGTGACGCCCTTCTCGAAAGCCATGTAATAGACCTTGTTGTCGCGCGACACCTCGACTTTGAACCATTCGGAAAGGGCGTTGACGCACTTGGCGCCGACGCCGTGCAGGCCGCCGGAGTACTTGTAAGCGCCCTGGCCGAATTTGCCGCCGGCGTGAAGGTTGGTGAGAACCAATTCCACCGCCGGCATTTTCCACTTGGGATGAACATCGACGGGGATGCCGCGGCCATCGTCCCGGATGGAAACGGAGCCATCGACGTGAACGGTAACGTTAATGTTCTTGCAATAGCCGGCCAGATGTTCGTCGATGGAGTTGTCGAGCACCTCGAAGACACAATGGTGCAACCCCCGTTCATCCGGGTCGCCTATGTACATCCCAGGGCGTTTGCGGACGGCTTCCAGACCCTCTAATTTATCAATTTTGGAGGCGTCGTACTTCTCGGACACCTCCGGCGCAATGCCTGTCATCGGACTGTTATTCTCATCCATTATTCACCTTGGAAATCGACGCCCGTGGGCGGGATTCTGCCTGCCTCGTGCGACGAGAGTAGATTAGGGGAAAAGGCATTGGAGGACAACCTTTAAATCAAGGTTTTTTCGCCAAAAAAACACAATCTGTTGGGGGTTTTCCACGGATAATACACCAAGGATTGTGGGTTGGCTGACCCCGCGAAAAGCACGCCAAAAGAGGCCTTTTGCGTCAACCCTAAAGTGCCTCCTCATTTCCGCCGATAACCAGCAAGCAATCGTTGCGATGGAGAGCATCGTTCGCGTTGATTGCGCCGACACGCATGAATCTAAGACCAGCATTTAGATGGGTTGAGATCGCTGCCTTGCTGCTATTGACAGCAGGGCCGCTGACGGCTCAAGACATAAGCGACGCCAGTCCCCTCAGCTTCGGCCTGGGCGCCGGCGCCGGCGCGACAGTCCTTCTCCTTTTTGTTTGGGCAAGCCGCCTCCGCCATTGGGGGCAGGCCTCCCCGGCCACGCCAACCGCGCTGGGTGCCAGCAACCCGCCAGGCGCGCCCGGCAAAGAAAGCCCGTCGGAAGACCGGGGGGAGGAACATGAGCTTCTGACCGCGCTCCTGGAATACTCCTCCGATTGCATCTACTTCAAAGATCGCGCCTCGCGTTTCCGGCGGTGCAGCAATGCCCTGGCCCGGCGGTTCGGGGTCACGGACCAGGAAATGACGGGCAAAACGGATTTCGATTTTTTTGATGAAAGCCACGCCAAGGCGGCTTTCGAGGACGAGCAGGCCATCATCCGCACCGGCGAGCCTTTGAGCGGCAAGGTCGAGCGCGAGTCAATGAAAAACGGCGAAGAATTTTGGGCGTTGACCACCAAATGGCCCTTGCGCAACCAGAGCGGTGAAATCATCGGAACCTTTGGCATTTCCAAGGACATCACCGCCCTGAAACAAGCGGAAGCCAAGCTCGAACAAACGCACAAGCAACTGGTTGACGCTTCCCGCTTCGCCGGCATGGCGGAAGTCGCCACCACTGTCCTGCATAACGTCGGAAACGTCCTCACCAGCGTCAACGTCTCCGCCTCGCTCATGACCGACAAGTTCCGCGCCTCCAAGGTCGGCAATCTGGCCAAGGCGGCCAGCCTGATCCAGACTCATGCGGACAACCTGGGCGCTTTTTTCACGGAAGACCCAAAAGGCCGCCAGATGCCTGGCTATCTGGCCAGCCTGGCCCAACACCTGGACGCCGAGCAAGACGACATCCGCAAGGAGCTTTCCTCCCTCTGCGCCAACATCGAGCACATCAAGGAAATTGTCGCCATGCAGCAGGCCTATGCCAAACTCTCCGGCGTTACGGAACTGCTGGCCCCCAGCAGCCTGGTTGAAGACGCCTTGCGGCTCAATGCCGGGGCCGTTGCGCGCCACCAGGTGGAGGTCATCCGCGAATTCTCCCCGGTCCCGTCCATTCTCGTGGACCGCCACAAGGTGCTGCAAATCCTGGTCAACCTCATCCGCAACGCCAAGTACGCCCTGGACGAGCGCGGCCACGGCGAGAAGCTCCTGACCCTGCGCATCACCCCCGGCGACCGCACGGTGAAAATATCCGTGGTTGATAACGGGGTGGGAGTCCCTCCCGAAAACCTCACGCGGATTTTCCGCCACGGTTTCACCACGCGACAAGGCGGCCACGGCTTCGGACTGCACGGCGGCGCGCTGGCCGCCAAGCAACTGGGCGGCACCCTCACCTGCCAGAGCGACGGTCCCGGCAAGGGCGCCACCTTCACCCTCGAACTTCCGCTGCCCCCCGCCCCGCTGCCCTGATGCCCGGCAGGCCGATCAGCATCGCATGCTTGCCTTCTGACCCGGCCCTGGAAATTAGCCACATTGGCTGTGGAGGCGGTTCAGGATTCACGGTTCAGGATTCAGTTGACCCGTAGTTAAACTGCTGGCATACTCGCAACGATGAAGCTGCGCGACTATCAGAATTTTCTCTCGCTCTACTATGAGCCGAACGCCGTGGAGGTTGCCACAGGCGAGGCGGATTCGTGCGCTTCTGGCGAGTCGTGGCAGGGGGAGGCAAAGCAACTTGGGCAGGTAGCAACGCCTGAGGCGATTGGGACGGTGATGGCGCCGTGGGTGATGTCGGCGAAGCCGCGCACTGTTCTGGATCCAGGGGCGGGCTTGGGCGGGCTGTTAGCCGCATGCCGGCAACTCGACAGGCACGTCCAGTTGGTGGGGGTGGAGCGGGATATCGAGACTTTGAAACGGGCGAAAATCGCCGCGCCGCGCGGCACGAAACTGATTCTGGCGGATTATCTCAAGTCCGACACCGGCCTTTTCGACGGCATTATTGCAAACCCGCCTTACGTGAAGGCGCATCGCCTCGATTATTCGGAGGAGGATTGGTGCTATTTCGAGGAGCGTCTTGGCACGCCATTGGACCGGCTCACGAATCTCTATGCGCTGTTCTTGCTCAAAATTTGGGAAGACCTGGCGCCGGGCGGACGCGCCGCCATCATCCTGCCGGCGGAATTCCTGAATGCGAACTTTGGCCATGAAATCAAGGATCGTTTGGTGCGTTCGATTCGGCCGGCGGCACTCGTGGTCTTCGCTCCGTCAGTAAACCTTTTTGCAAACGCACTTACGACCAGCGCAATCGTCTTTCTGGACAAGGGCCGGCCAGGCGCAGCTTCGGCTTGGGCGAAGCGCGTTGATTCGATCGATGAGGCCGCGAAATTCGTCTGCAAGCTCTGCGCCGGGACAATCGGGCACCCCAGCAACGGTTGCCTGGACCTGATGAAGCTCAACCCGTGCGACAAATGGCTTAACCTGCTGCTCAACGGGGAGCCGCGTACCGATGAAGCATCGTTTCCTAACCGAGTCGGAGATTACTTCGGTTGCAGTCGAGGGATCGCGACGGGAGCAAACGATTTCTTCTGTTTGAGCCGCGCAGAACTGCGTTTGCACCATCTGACGGAAGCGCATGTCGAGCCGTGCATCACCAAGGCCGTAGATGCGGATGGACTGGTGTTCACACGGGAGAATTTTGACGCGCTGGCCGCCAGCACTCGCCGGTGTTTCCTGCTGAATCCCTCGCGCAACAGCCAAGACCTCATGCGCTATCTTCAGTTCGGGGTGGAACGGGGCATTCCTGAGCGGCATCTGCCAAGCCATCGTCCGATCTGGTATAAGCCGGAGAACCGCGCCGTGGCGGACATCTGGGCAGCCGTGTTTTCGCGCGAGTCGGTGAAGTTCATCCTGAACACCTCTGGCACAAAAAACCTGACGTGCTTCCACGGCCTCTACGCTAAACCGGGCTGGGAAAACCTGCCACCGCTGATGACCTTGTTCCTGAACAGTTCGGACGGACGGCGGGCGTTCTCCCAAGTAAACCGGTTTTATGGCGACGGGCTAAACAAGCTCGAACCAAAAGACGTGGAAGACATGCCATGTCCCGCGATGCCGAAGTTGAGGCGAGCCGAGGCGGATGAATTGACACGCAAGCTGGCTAATCTGGAGAAGCTTCGGCTGGGCGAGCGAACGGAGAGCATTGACGAATTTGCCAAGCGTTACTTCGCCGCTAAGTTTCGGCCAGGAAGACTTTTCTCGTAGCGGCGGCATCGAGTTTAAAACCGCCACCTTGCGGGACGACATACGCATCGTGTCGCCCCAGTTCCGTGACACGATGTTCCGCAGCGAACGTCGGCTTGGCGGTGGCGCGTCCAATCAGCACGCCGCTCGTGATGGGAATCATGATGGTTGCCTTCTCCTGACTCTTCTCCGGCTTTTCGATGGTAAAACCGCTGCCGCTCCCTACGATGGCAAAGATGTTGAGGAAGTTGATTGCGAACACCGAATCAAAAAACACTTGGCAGTAGCTCTGCGGCACGCGATATTGCTCCAACCAGCGATAGACAATTACCAGGTCTTCGACTTTCACCGTGAAGCTCGGCGTTTCTCTGCCGGTCTTTTTGCCGGAATCGCGCTGACGCTTACGAACGGCGATGTATTTCAACGCATCGAACTTGCTGGAGCGAACCTCCACGGCCGCAATGGCGTTTTTAAGGAATGGTTCGGTATCTGTGTGGCTGCGCTCGGACAGGTCGGCATCGACGGGAGTGCCGACAAGAAAAAGAAGCAAGTCAGGCCGTTTTCCGAACCGTCGCGTCTCTTCAAGCCCTGCGAGGTAGTGTGTTTTAAATTCGGGATGCCCCGCCGCTATTCGGTCAGTGCTTCCGTATTGCACGACTTTCCAATCGGTCAGCACACGAACCAAGCTTGCTGACAACATCCGCTCGGCCCAGTCGCCCATTGCTCGATTAGCGAGAAATTCGGAGCGTGCGTCGGTCGGCACAGTCGGTTTTCTGCCTGGCGGCAGACCTTCCCCGCCGAAAGTCAAATGTCGCTTATCAATTCCCTTCGCGCGAAGGTTCCCAACCACGCCCTCAAGCGTCGTCGTGAGCATTGGGAAGTATGCGTCTCCCCGGCTCATCGCTTGTTGTGCTCAAAGGTGAACAGGTCCTTGACCTCAACGCTGAGGACTTCGGAAAACTTCTCCAACCCGGCGACTGATGGCGCGTTGATGCCACGTTCCACGAGGCTAACGAACTCAACCGAGCAGCCAACAGCTTCGGCAAGTTGCTCTTGTGTGAGCTTCTTTGCCCGGCGCAGGTCGCCAATGCGTTTGCCAAGTTTTCGTTGAAGCACGCAGTTTAACTACCACTTCACGCGGAATTTCACCACGCAGCTAAACTACGGGTTGCATTTTTCGCCACGGGCGCGTTTTCGTACTCGCCCTAGGCGTCAAATCCGTGGTTATCCAAGGGGCGGCCCCCGCGCGAGAAAAATTGCCGCAAATTGTAATTCCCTCTGGAGCGCATCAGGACTAAAATGGGCGCAACGAAAGGCGATACACATGAGCTTGATTGATTACCTCAAAACGCAGTTCCTCGAGATCATCGAGTGGCAGGACGATTCCCGCGACACCCTCTCCTACCGCTATCCGGATTTGCAAAAGGAAATCAAGAACGGCGCGCAACTCATCGTCCGCGAGTCGCAGGTGGCGCAGTTCGTTTATCTCGGCCAGTTTGGCGACACCTTCGGGCCGGGCAAACACACGCTGACCACCGACAACATTCCCATTCTCTCCACGCTCAAAGGATGGAAATACGGCCTCCATTCCCCATTCAAAGCCGATGTCTATTTCGTCAACACCCGCCTGTTCACCGGCAACAAATGGGGCACCGCCAACCCCATCCTGCTGCGCGACGCGGATTTCGGTGTCGTGCGCGCGCGGGCCTTTGGCACCTTCGATTTCCACGTCACCGACGTCAAGCTCTTCCTCAAGGAGGTCGCCGGGACGGACGAACACTTCCGGCTGGAGGAGTTTTCCGACACGATGCGGTCCCGGATTGTCAGCGTTTTCACCGAGGCGCTGGCGGCAGCGAAACTGCCCGTGCTGGACATCGCCTCGCGTTACCTGGAGCTGGGCGCGGCGTTGCTGCCGGTCATCAACCCGGCGGTCACGACCAAGTACGGCATCGAGATTTCAAGTTTCATTGTCGAGAACGTTTCGGTCCCGCCCGAAGTCGAGGAGGCCATCGACAAGCGCAGCAGCATGGCGGCGGTTGGGAATCTCAACGATTACGTGAAATTCCAGATGGCCCAGTCCATGACCCAGGGCGGCGGCGCCGGGGGCGGGCTGGCCAATTCCGCCGCCCAACTGGGCGCGGGCCTGGCCATGGGGCAGCAAATAATGACGGCGTTAAACACCCCTCCAACAGTCCTGCCTTCCGCCTCCCCAGGCTCCCAGCCGCCGGTCATTCCCGGCGGCGGTTCCACGGCCGAATTGCTCGGCCCGGCCGACGTGGCCAGGACCTTGGGCGTCAGCGAGGCCGATGTCCTGGCGACTTTGGAGAAAGGCGACCTTAAAGGGAAAAAGATCGGTTCCACCTGGCGCATCACCAAATCCGCCCTGGATGAGTTCCTGAAATCATAGCGGATCATGCCTGACGCCACGGCCCAAAAGAAATTCTCCTGCCCTGCTTGCGGCGCGGAGGCGCAATGGAATCCCGCCAAGAAGGCGCTGGTCTGCCCATTTTGCGGCGTCACCTCGCCCGCCCAAGCCGAAATCAACGCCAAAGGCGAGCAGGTCATCGTCGAGCATGACCTCGTGGCCGCCTTGCGCGGCATCCCCGATGAGCAGCGCGGCTGGCAGGCGAAAAAAATCTCGGTCAAATGCCAGAGTTGCCAGGCCATTTCGGTCTTCGATCCCGAAAGGGTCGGGCAGCGGTGCGATTTCTGCGGCTCAACTGCGCTGGTGCCCTACGAGGAGATCAAGGAGTCCTTCCGGCCCGAAAGCCTCCTGCCGATGAAGATCACCGAAACGCAAGTGCGGGAGTCCATTCGGCGTTGGTACGGCAACCGCTGGTTCGCCCCCAACCAGCTCAAGCGCGGCGCACTCACCGACATCGTCAAAGGCCTCTACATCCCCTATTGGACCTTCGACGCCCAGGTTCACGCGGAATGGACCGCAGAGAGCGGTTACTATTATTACGAGACCGAAACCTATCGGGATGCCAACGGCAACAACCAGACGCGGCAGGTCCAAAAAATCCGCTGGGTGCCCAGCAGCGGCGCGCTGGATCATTTTTTTGACGACGAGTTGGTGCCCGCTTCGCGCGGGGTGCGGGAGGAAATGCTCCGCAAAATCGAGCCTTTCCCCACCACCACCGACCTGGTGCCTTACAACGCCGCCTACTTGTCCGGCTGGGTCGTCGAGCGGTATCAAATCGACCTGGTGGCCGCGGCCCAGGAAGCGCGCCAGGAAATGGACTCCGAACTCCAAACCTTGTGCGCCGCCCGGGTGCCCGGCAACACGCATCGAAATCTCCAGGTGTCGGCCGACTACTCCGGCCAGACTTTCAAACACATCCTGACGCCGATCTGGCTGCTGACTTACGACTATGGCGCGCGGAATTTCCAAGTGGTGATCAACGGCTACACCGGCGTCATCGCCGGCAAATATCCCAAGAGCTGGGTCAAGATCACGCTGGCCGTATTGGCCGCCCTGGCCGCCGCCGGCCTGGCCGCCCTCCTCCTGTCTCAACAGCGTTGAGAATAGGAACGGTCAGAGCGCAAGCCAACCTGCCCCAATCCTTATCGAAACGGGGGCATCCTTCGTCGAAAGGTGAGGCCGGCAGGGCGACGCNNCAATCCTGAAAGGATTGCAATCGTTCAGCCCAGGGTTGCGAGGAACGAGCTACCCTGGGTGACAAGACAGAATAATCACAACCCTGAAAGGGTTGAATCATTCCCACAAATATCGTTCGTCAAATTCCAGTTCATACCGCCGCAAAAGTTCACGATACTCATCTTGAAATGATATCTTGCGATGGTGCTCCTCTTGTCCGGCGACATATCCCCGCACCGATTCGATTTGCGAGAATCCAATGGAGAAAACCCCGTAACCATTCTGCCAGGCAAAGTCGCCAAGGCCAGGGCCTCTGGCCTTGATCCACAGCGAGGATCCGCGTTTGACCTCCTTGACCATCTCTGCCGCCGTGCTGGTGCGCGACAAGGCGCACAGGAAATGAACATGGTCTTCGACACCGCCAATAATAATCGGCTGGCATTGGAGATGGGCCAGTATCCCGCCGAGGTACCGGTGGAGTTCTTCGCGCAGGGCAGTGTCGCGCAAAAATGGACGACGGTCCTTTGTTGAAAAAACGGCATGAACCAATATCCTGGCCAATGATTGTGCCATGGGGTGATGGTACGCGCGCCCGCCCTCCGATTCAATCCTTTCAGGGTTGATAGCCTTTTGGCGCGTTTTCCCCAGGGTAGCTCGTTCCTCGCAACCCTGGGCCGAGCGATCGCAATCCTTTCAGGATTGCCCAAGGCGTCCATTTTTGGGCGCAAGTCGTTGAAAATGGGGGAGAAACGCACGAATGGAATAAAAAAAACGCATTTTTTTGACTGTATTATAAAAATAATGCAACTTCCTTAACCACAATGTGTTAGGATTGTTTTTACCCCCGTTTTAGCGTTTTTTGACAAAAAATCTCTGCTGGGGGCTTGACTTTCCGGGGCGCATAGACGATAACTTCGCAAGTTGTACCTGCGTGTTGCAGGTGAGAGCAAGTGTTAAAGTCGCGCCGTCTGCGCCGTTTTCAGAGTGAAGATGACAAAGGCAGGTGCGGGAGAGAACCGAAACGAAACTGAAATCCTGTCAAACAAGTATATGATTAAAAAACTGAAAATGTTTAGTATGGCCGCGTTAGCCACCGTTGCAGCGGTGTCCACCGCCCAAGCCGCCACTCCAACCAGTGTCACCGTGTTGAACAAGGTTGGTGTAACGCTCACCGCTTACTCCGCAGACACCTATGTCACAAACAAGGCGGGAACGGAGATTACCGCCAAGACAACCCCGAGCGCCTTTACCATGAAGTCGCTCCTGGCGGCCATCAGCGTCGCGACCAGGTCCAGCATCGACACCAATAAGGCGTCATTGGGTTACACCAACACTTACGTTCTCACCAATGGCTACATCGTAGCGTACACCAATATTGGCAAAGGCACCTACTCGACGAATGCCGTTTATGGAACCAACTACGCTGGCTTGACGAACCTGGCAACCACGGGCCTGACAATTGCCTCAAATATGGTGTATGCATGGGTTGCGGGCGGATGGGCGACTGTTGTCGGGACAACCATCTCTCCAAACACCAATCTGCCGAACTACTTTGATGCTTATGCTGGCGCTTATGGCGCTGACAATGGGAACGAGAAGGCTTTCGATCGCGTTCCCCTCCTGAACAGTCGCGCTGGGACCGCTGTGATATCCGAAGGTTCTCTCCATCTTTTTGGCACGACCAATACTTGGAGCCTTTATGTGAGCGGCTATGGTGGCAGCAGTTCCTCCAGTGTAATGAACTTGGGGACGGAAAAAGCCCCTGTGTATATCGAGACTTCCAATGCAAATGTCCCGGTTTACGGCTCCGGCACTGACATCAGCGCCACGGCCACCAACAATTACACCTTCAAAGGCACTTTGACGGATACGTTCTGGAAGATCATTAAATAGCGCCTTGTAAAAGATCATTACTTCGCGGGACAGTGGAGACTCCACTGTCCCGCTTTTGCTTAATGCGCGGCCGCCCCGATCCTCATCGAAACGGGGGCGTCCGTCACCGAACAGGTGAGGCCGGCAGGGCGACGCTCCCGCGGAATCGGCTCGGCAGGAGCCTCGCCCTGGAAGTTGAAGAATTCTGTCCTGCGCCCGAACCGAAATCAAAGTCGCGGCTGGTTTTCCTCTTTCACGCTCCCCCTTTGATCTGTTATTGGTTGAAACGTCATGCGAAGCGGCGAAAAGAGAAGGGCGCGGGAGGCGAAGGCGACTTGGCCACGGCCAGAACGCCACCCGGTGGCGCGGTTCTGGCACCCGGATGTGCCGGGTCCGCTTTGGAACGGTACCCGGCGGGTGCGCACCGCACTGATACGAGCGTATTGCCATGCGGTCGCCCGCTAATTTCAGCCGTTGAAGATTATTCTCTTTGAATCCTACGGCACCGCCACCCCCGACTTGGACGTGGATTTAATCGTTGTACTGCCATTTTGCGGCTCGACCACGGACAAGGCGGTCGAGATTCGGGGCCGTGTGGAGGCGCCGTTTCCGATGGACCTGTTAGTCTGGCGTCCGTCTGAGGAACGGAAGCCCGGCGGTTTCACTCGCGCCATCCTGAGCGAGGGCAAAGTGATGCATGAAGCCGGCCGCGCGTGAATGGGTCCGTTGCGCGGAGGAGGATTTTGACGTTGCCACCGCGCTTCTGCGCCGGCGATCCAAAACCGCCTCCAACAGCGTTGGCTTCCATTGCCAGCAGTGCGTCGAGAAATATTTCAAAGCGTTTGTTCTTAGTCAGAGAGGCTGGCCTAAAACCCGGCCTCTTTGATTTTTTGCCCCAGTCACCGGCGGCGTTTCAGTCGCCCATGCGGTTTCGGTCGCCCTTTTTTGAATTTGCAGTCGCCTTTGGAAGGGTTACACTAACGTGCTCTTGTCCGATGGTGTAACGGTAGCACAAGGCCCTTTGGAGGCCTTTGTCCTGGTTCGAATCCAGGTCGGACAGCCATTATGCCCGAAATGAAAACGTTGTTGACATGTCTCGCCGCCGCGCTGTTGCTGACGGGGTGCGCCCGTCATTACGACATGACCCTCACCAGCGGCATGCGGGTGAGCTACGTGACCAAGCCGGTCCTGGACCGCGCGTCCGGCGTCTATACCTACAAGGACGCCGCCGGACGGCGCCGGCAGATCGACTCCGCCCATGTGGTCAGGATCGATCCGCATTCGAACCGGAACCTCTCGAAGGCATACGGTCAATAACAAAACGCTCGACAAACTTTCCCAGCAGGTCGGTTTCCAGGTTCACCGCGCCGCCCACCCGCCGCTCGCTCAACGCCGTCACCTCCCGCGTGTGCGGAATGATCCAAATCTCGAAGCTCTTCCGCCGCGCCGCGGCCACCGTCAGGCTGATGCCGTCCACCGCTATCGAGCCTTTGAAGACTACATAGCGCATGATTTCGGGCGGCGCCGCCACCTCCAGCAGGTAATCCTTGCCGGCCTTTTCCCAGCGGATGATTTTTCCAAGGCCGTCGATGTGCCCGGTTACAAAGTGCCCTCCCATCCTGTCGCCCACCCGCAAGGCGCGCTCCAGATTCACCCCCGCGCCCGGCCGCGCGAATTGCAAATTGGTCCGGCTCCAACTCTCCTTGAGCAGCGCGAATCTCAGCAGCTTGTCCTTCCCGCGGGCGCGCGTCTTCTCCACCGTGAGACAGCAGCCGTTGACGGCCAGGCTGTCGCCCGCCTTGAGGCCGCGCGCGCAGAGGCGGGCTTGCACCCATAGTTCAATTGCAGCCGCGCCGGGGCGGATGGCCTCAACGCGGCCGGTTTCTTCGACAATTCCAGTAAACATATCAATCTCCGCCGGGCGCCTCCGCCGTCCGGGCTGTCAATACCAAGTCCGGGCCAAGCCGGCGCCAGACGGCGTCGCGCAGCCGGAGGGCCTCTTGCAGCCGCGCCGCGCCGGCGCCCGCCACCGCTTTGGCGGCGCCGCGCCCGCCGAGCACCAGGGGAGCATAGAAGAACGCGACCCGTTGCGCCAGACCTTGCTCCAGGAACGAGGCGTTGGTTTCGCCGCCTCCTTCAACGAGCAGGGCGGTGACGTCTTCGCGCCCCAGCCGGTCCAGCAGCCAGCGCAAGTTTATGCCGCCTCCCGCTCGCGGCGCAGTCAGCACCCGAACCTTTTTGCGCAAAGCCTCCACGCGCCCGGCCGGGGCCGCGCGGGTCACGACCACGATGGTCGATGCCGCTTCCGCGTCGGAAACCACCCTGGCCCCCAGCGGCGTGCGGGCTCTGGCATCCAGGATGATCCGGCGCAACCGCTTGCCGGCCCAGCCGGGACGCCGCACCGTCAGGCTGGGATCATCGCGCAGAATTGTGTTGATGCCGGCCAGGATCGCGTCCGCGCCCGTCCTCAATTTCATCCCGAAGGCCCTGGCCTTTTCTCCCGTTATCCATTTGGACTCTCCCGTGATCGTCGCGATTTTCCCATCGAGCGACATGGCGGCTTTGACCGTGACAAAAGGACGGCGGTTGACGATCCAATGGTTGAACGATTCATTCATCAGGGCCGCCTCGGCCGTCAGCAAGCCCGTGCTGACGGCTATTCCGGCCCGCTCCAATATCTTGAATCCCCGCCCGGCATGGGCCGGATTGGCGTCGCGCGCGGCGACGACGACGCGTTGGATGCCGGCGGCGATGATGGCATCGGTGCAGGGCGGCGTGCGGCCGTGCGTGCAGCAGGGTTCGAGAGTCACGAACAGCGTGCCGCCCGCCGCGCCGCCGTTTTTGATCGCCCCGGCCAGGGCTTCAATTTCGGCGTGAGGCCCGCCGGCGCGGCGATGCCAGCCCTGGCCGATCACAGCGCCATCGCGGACCAGGACCGCCCCGACCATCGGGTTGGGCGACGTGCGCCCGAAGCCGCGCCGGGCCAATCGCATGGCCAGTCGCATGAAATCAAGGTCCGACGGCATAGGCGCTTCACCGCTCGTCGAAAAGGGCCTGGGCGAATTGTTTGGCGTCGAAGGGCTGCAAGTCGTCGGGCTTTTCGCCCACGCCGATGAATTTGACCGGCAGCCCCAGCTCGCGCTGGATGGCGATGACCATGCCGCCTTTGCTGGTGCCGTCAAGCTTGGTGATGACCAGGCCGGTGAGGGGGACGGATTTGTTGAATTCCCGCGCCTGGGTCAGCGCGTTCATGCCCGTGCTGGCATCCAGCACCAGCAGCGTCTCATGCGGCGCGCCCGGCAGCTTCTTATCCATGACGCGATGGACCTTTTGCAATTCCTTCATCAGGTTGTGCTTGGTGTGGAGCCGGCCCGCCGTGTCAATAAACAAGTAATCCGACTTGCGCGCCAGGGCGGCCGCGATGCTGTCGTGGGCCACCGAGGCCGGGTCCGCGCCGCGCGCGCCCGCCACGACGGGGACCTTGAGGCGTTCGCCCCAGAGTTTGAGTTGCTCGACGGCGGCGGCTCGAAATGTGTCGCAGGCGGCCAGGAGGGCGGTCTGGCCCCGGGACTGCACCAAGTGGGCCAGCTTGGCGGCCGTGGTGGTTTTGCCGGTGCCGTTGACGCCGACGAGCGACACGACCGTCACGCCATCGGGCAGGCGGCGCAAGTCGCCGGCGGCTCCCGCCAGGCTGCGTTCGACCTCGGCGCGGGCGATGGCAAAAACGTCCAGGCCGGCGCGGCCCTGAGTTTCGTAGGAATGTTTGACGGCGGCGACAATTTGCGCCGTCATCGCAAGGCCCAAATCGGCGGCAATCAGGGCGGCTTCCAGCTCGTCGAGGCCGCCGGAGGTCAGCTTGGGAGAGGCGGTGACGATGCGCTTGATTTCGTGGGCCAGTTTGCTTTGAGTTTTGAACAGGCCCTCTTTGAGCTTTTGAAACAGGCCCATGAATCAGGTGGCTTTGGCGGCCGGCTGCGGCTGGCTGGCGCGGTTGCGGCGGGCGTCCTTGAGTTTGTCCACATACCGGGCCGGAAGCCGGACGCCGCCGATGAGAGGTTTGCCCTTGCTGTAGCCGTGGCAATCTGAGCCGCCGGTGACAGCCAGATTGAGACGCGCGGCCATTTGCAGATAGTATTCGGGCATCGCCCCAGTGTGCCGGGTGTGAAAACATTCCAGGCCGTCCAGCCCCTGGCCAGCCAGAGTGGGAATGATTTGGTCGCAGTGGTTCAACGCCGGATGGGCCAGCACCGCCAGGCCGTGCGCCTCATGGATCAACGCGATGGCGGCATCGGAGGAGATTTTGTATTTGGGCACCCAGGCGGGCCTGCCTTTCTTCAGGTATTTCTCAAACGCTTCATCCACGCTGGCGCACAGCCCTTCGAGCACCAGCGCCCGGCCCACGTGCGGACGCCCGGGTGAATGGCAGTTGGCCAGTTCAAAGACCGTCTCGGCCCTGAGGGGAATTCCCAATTTGTTGAGCCGCGCGGCCATTTCCCGCACGCGATCCTTGCGCACGGCCTGGAATTTCCCCATCTCTCCCAGCAACCGCGGGTGTTCCACCTCCAGGAAGTAACCCAGCAAATGGACTTCCCTCCCTTCGTATTCCGCCGTCAACTCCGCGCCGGAGATAAACTCGATGCCCAGGCCTTCGCAAGCCCGGCCCATGCGCGCGCACCCTTCGATGCTGTCATGGTCGGTCAGCGCCATCGCCACCAGCCCCAGCCGTCCGCCACGCTCGGCCAACTCTTCGGGCGTGAAGGTTCCGTCGGAAAAAAGCGTGTGCAAATGCAGGTCGGCGCCCCCGCCCTCCCCGGGCCGAAGGGCGGTCTTCTCGGACGAAATGACGGGCGAAGCGCTCATTTGACCACCCGCGCCGACCGGGATAATTGGTCTTTGATCGTGTCCAGGATGCCGTTGACAAACTTGCCGCTGCCCTCGGTGGAGAACTTCTTGGCGATATCAACCGCCTCGTTAATGCTCACCACCGGCGGAATATCCTCCCGGTGAAGCATCTCGTAAATTGCCAGGCGCAATACATTGCGGTCCACCGCCGCCATCCGGGTCAGGTCCCAGTTCTGGGTGTGTTCGGCGATTTTTTGATCCAATTCCGGGCGCTTCTCAATCACGCCTCGAATCAGGCGGTCGGCGAAAAGGCGCGTGGCCAGTTCCTGGGGGGTGGCCGGCGGCAATTCGGTCTTTTCCCCCCACTTGGCGGAAGCCCTCTCCTCCGCTATCGCCGGGGCGCGTTGTGAGGCCCAAAAATGGCCCAGCGCCTCCTCCAGATTGTCCGGAGGATTCAGGTCGTGCTGAAAAAGAAACTGCACAGCTCGTTCTCGCGCTTCACGCCGTTTTCCCATGCAATCAAGTCTGGCCCCAAATAACCGAATGCAAAAGCAAATTATCCAGAAAGACGGGCGCAAATCCGGCTTTGAGCGCCCGATTCGCCAGGAACTTTGTCCGGGAGGGCGGAGCGCCGCGACGCCCTAAAATTCTCCCCTCGAACAGGTCAGGGCGTCGCGGCGCTCCGCCCTCCCGAGCAAAAGCTGATTTGCGCTCCAGAAAGATTCGGCAAATCAGTCGCCTTTGGCGACGGGAGGAGAAAGCGCCCACCTTTTAGAACTTTGATTATCAATGACATACAGAGGGGCGCTTGGAAGTCTTTAGACACGCCCGGCTCGGCGGAAGAGTCGCCTTCCCATAAACGCCCCGGTAGGGCGACGCTCCCGCGGAGGCGCCCCCTTTTCCCAAAAAACCGCTCCTGCTGAGCCGTATGCCAGGCATAGCTCAAAAACTTCCAAGTCCCGGGTTGCATGTTCTTGATTATCAACGCTCTCAAGCTCCCTCGGCCCGCGGCACAACCCCAGCCCCCGCGCTTTTTATGGTGCACAAGGGTGCATAAGCCTGCATAAACCGCCGGGGATGGCTCCGCGCCCTCAAACTCCGTTGAGCCGCAAAAACCACCGTAATTTACCGTAATTTACCGTAATTTCCGTAACCAACGAACTCCGCCCCATCCGGGAACCCCTCACCGCCGTCAATTTAAGGTGCGAATAGGTGCGAATAGGCGCGAATCGCCGGTCAAGACCTCAGCCGAAGACATTCAACCACGGATGGACACGGATTAACACGGATAAGAGAATTCCCATCCGTGTCCATCTGTGTCCATCCGTGGTTAAGTCATTTTTTCCAGCGCCCCGGCGGGCCGGAAACGGGGCCAGCGCTCCGCGCAAAGGCGGATCAACAGCCGCGACAGCCGGGGCATGGCGTGGTTCAAGCGGGTTCGCCGCCCAAACGCCCCGGTCCGCGGCCTTTCAAAGAACAAACCGCCCTCAGCCACTGCAACCACAATACCACATAAATTGCATTGTGCAATATAACTAATCCATTTACCATGGATGAACGCGGATGGACACGGATTCAAAAACCGATTGCCCCGGGGATTCACTCACGCAAAGCCGCTGGAAAGAATTCTGCTGAAAATGAGGACTTCTTTGAGATGGCGCCAAAGAACTTGAACAGGAAAACAAAGCAAACGGAGAAGAAACTCGAACTGGACAAAGCAGCCGTCAAAGGACATGTGCCGTATATGGAAGGGCGGGTGCTGAAGTTGGGAATGAAGGCCGGGCGGACTGAATGGGAGACAAAATGGGGAGATGGGGCATTACAGCCGGGTGAGCAAAGCGGTCAGCCGATGGCTCGAAGGCCCGGCCGGAAGCTGGAGAAACTGAAAGAAAAGCTGAAGCACTTGGATCGGTGAATTTGAATGAAAAATGAAAACGGTCACAATTCCAGCCCGAATATTTCACAGCTTGGCAGGGCGAAGCTGCAGCGGAACTGGATAGTCGATGCCCGCTTTGCGGGCTGCTTCGCCCTGATATTTGGGCGGCGCGGCAGCACCGCCCTACCGACAAATTGGAAGCGCCTTTCGCCGCGCTGTGAAATATCCGGGCTGGGACCCTTTGGCCTTCCCCAAATGGGCCATTACAACAACGCCAGCGGTGGGACCCGGAAAATGAGCCTTGGTGGTCTTCGCCAATTCCGAAAAGCCGGGTCACAACTACAGCTTTTGGAAAAGAAGGAGATGACAAAATGAACCGGCACCAATTTCCTAGGACTGACCCTATTACGGAGGTTGTGGTTCTGGCGCGGAGAAGGACGCGGGCTTCATGACCGCTCCGCGCCTTCAATCAATCCGTTTCTGAACACGCCCGGCTCGGCAGAAGCCTCGCCCTGCGGAGGCGTTTATGGCAGATGGCGAGGCACCCGGCGAGGCGTATGCCTGGCATTGCTCAAAAAATGAGATGCGCCCCAGATGGGCGTGAGACAGAATTCTTCACGCCGTCGGTAGGGCGGCGCTGCTGCGCCGCCCAAGAATTCAGGGCAGAGCAGCCCGCAAAGCGGGCATCGACTATCCAGTTCCATCTGCATCTCTGCCCTGCCAGGAAGGTGAAGAATTCTGTCTCACACCCAGACGCCTTAATATACCTTATTTAACTCTTGCATATCACCCTGAATTCCTTATGCTTCGGCCCGGTTAGACTGCCGTTATGAAAACAATCCTCCCTTCATTCGTCAAACCGGCCCTCCAATTGACCCTCCTCCAACTGGGCCTGCTCTTTTGCCCCGCCCTGCGCGCCGGCGTCGCCTTCACCGTCACGCCTGCCGCCGTGAGCAACACTTACAGCGGCTTCATCACCCTTCAGGTGACCGGCCTGAGCGCCGGCGATACCGTGGTGGTGCAGAAATACCTGGACGTCAATGGCAGCGGCGTCATCGCCTCGAATGACTGGCTGGTGCAACAGTTTCAACTCACCGATGGCCAGCCGGGCATGGTGATCGGCGGCATCGTCAATTCCAACGTGCCGGGCGACACCGACACGACGCCGGGACAAATCACCACGCCGATGAATTTTCAGAACGGCGATTTCATGCAGAACATTGCCGGGCAATATCTCTTCAAGCTGTCCAGCCCGGCCGGGCATTTTACGGCGAAAACGAATCTTTTCAGCATCACCAACGTCCCGTTCGCGCAGAAGCTCACCGGCAATGTGCTCATCAGCGGAACCAGTACGCCGGTCCCCAATGCCATTGTCCTCCTTGAAAGAGAAAACGGCCCGGCCCAGGGAGGCGTGCTGGCGGACAATTCCGGCTCTTACACCATCCCGGCGCCGCCCGGGACTTATACGCTGCTCCCTTTCAAGAGCAACTATGTCTTCAATCAAAGTTCATCGGCTCTGCCGGTCCTTGCCTTGAGCAGCGGCCAGACCATCACCACGAACCTGACGGTCACCGCCGCCACGGCCAGCATCTCCGGTCAACTGGTCGATTCCAACAATCTCTCCATTGGATTGCCGGGCGTTTTTTTGGGGGCCACAGCGTCCAACAGCCTCACGGGGATAGGTTTGACGGACAGCAACGGCAATTTTACCGTCGGCGTCGTCTCCAACCTCGGCAACTGGTCGTTCAAACTCAAAGGCGAGCGTCTTATTGTCCACGGCTATGTTGGATTGAATGAGAAAGTGAGCGCCGCCGCCGGGCAAACCGATGTCACCCTCGCCGTGCCCAAGGGCACGGCGATGTTTTATGGCAGTGTGAAAGACAATCTGGGAAGTCCCATGCCCGGCATCGAAGTCGAGTCCTCCGACAAAAATAACAATTATCAGGGCGACGGCTACACCGACGCAAATGGGAATTACGCCGCCGTCGCGCTGGGCGGCCTGGGCAACGACTCGTGGCAGGTGGGACTCAGCAGTGACACGAGCCCCGCCGGTTACCTTTTTTCGCAGCCGCTCGTTGACTCGAACGGCGGCACGAACATGAGCACCGGACAGGCGCTGCCGGCGAATTTCACCGCCCTTCTGGCGACCAATTCCATCTCCGGCTCCCTCAAGGACAATAACGGCAACCCCATCCCCGGCATCGGCGTTTACGGCAACGACCTCAGCGACACCAATTATCAGGCCTACGTCGATACCGACACCAATGGCAATTATTCGTTGAGCGTGGGCAATGGCACTTGGAAGGTCGGCATCAACTCCTGCAACGGTTGCGGGGGCGACAGTTTGCCCGGCAACTATCTGCCCCCCCCAAATCAAACGTTTACGATTTCCAACGACAACGCGACGGCCGATTTCATCGCGCAACTCTGCGGCACGATCATCATCACCACCACTTCACTGCCCGCCGGCGAAATTAATGAGTATTACGATCAGTTTGGCCAGGCTTCCAGTTGCAGTTCCACCTTCACCTGGTCGATCATCTCCGGTTCACTGCCGCCGGGTTTGAGCGGGAACCCTTTCACCGGCGAAATCTCCGGCACACCCACCAATTCCGGAGTTTACCCTTTCATCATCCAGGTCGTTGACGGCAACGGCCTGGCAGCCATTCAAGCACTGACCCTGACCGTCAACGGCGGCCCGTTGAGTGTGACGACGGCTTCACTCACCAGCGGCACAACCAACGTGCCCTATAACAGCCAGCAGTTGACCGCCAGCGGCGGCCAGCCGCCTTACCGTTGGTCCCTGGCATCGGGGGGGCTGCCGTCCGGCTTGGGCTTGTCCACCAACGGCGTGATTAGCGGGACGCCGACAAGGGCTGGGACTACCAACTTCGTCGTGAAAGTCACCGACAGCGCCTCGGCAACAGCGACGCAGCCCCTGTCGCTGGCCGTCTATGCGCTTTCCACTTCCGTGACGTTTTCTGTTTCGACTGGCGCCGTCAGCAACTCTTATTCCGGGCTTATTACGCTGCAAGTGGCGGGGTTGAACATCGGTGAGACCGTGCAGGTGGAGAAGTTTCTCGACGTCAATGGGGACGGCGCGGTGGATGCCGGGGATTCGCTGATGCGGAGTTTCCCCCTGACCGACGGCCAGGCCAGTGTGATCGGCGGGGTCACCAACGTCAACGTCCCCGGTGATACCACTCCGGCCGATGGCTCCATCACCGCTCAGCTCAGCATCGCCAACGACGTGGCTCAGGAGATCGTCGGCCAGTACATCTTCAGGCTCACCAGCCCAACCGGCCGCTTTGCGCCGATGACGGCCCTGTTTGATGTGACCAATGCCGCCTACGCGCAATCGTTTTCCGGGTCGGTTCAATGCGGCGGCGTCAACGTCCCTTACGCGACCGTGTTGGTCGTCCCTGCCAATAGCACGAGCCGCACCCCCGTGGCCGGCGTGCTGGCGAACAGCGCCGGCAACTACTCCATCAAACTGCCGCCCGGCCCTTACAGTTTCTACGTCTTCAAGAGCAACTATGTCGCCAACCTGGCCCAGTCGCCGACGCTCACGTTGAGCAATGGGGCGGACGTCACCACGAATCTCACTTTCCTGGTTCCCGCCACCCAAACCATCTCCGGTCGATTTGTCGATGCAGCCTACCCCGGCGTCGGATTGCCGGCCATATACGTCATCTGCCAATCCACCAATAGCCTCATGGCCGGAGCCTGTTTGACCGACACCAACGGGAACTTCACCATGCCGGTCACCCCAAGTCAGTGGGGAGTCTCCCTGGACGAATCAGGTCTGACAGCCAGCGGCTACCTTGTTCCACAGAGCAGCACGACCGTTCAAACGGCCTCCGGGAGCGTCTCCAATGTTATTGTCACAGTGGCCAAGGGCACGGCGCTGTTCTATGGAAGCGTCAAGGATAGCTTCGGAAATCCATTGCCGTCAATTGAGGTTGAATCCCGGGACAACAACAACTTGTATGGAGGCGATGCCTATACGGACACGAACGGAAACTACGTCGTCGTCGCCCTGGGCGGATTGAGCTTCGACCCGTGGCAGGTTGAAATCAGCAGCGACCACAGTCCCGCCGACTACCTTTATCAGGGGCCGGGCTTTGATTCAAACGGCGGCGCCAACCTCGGCTCCGGCCAGGCATTGCCGGGGGATTTCTCGGCCCTTCTGGCGACCAACACCATCTCCGGCTATCTAAAGGACAACACCGGCAAACCCATCGCCGGCGTCGGAGTTTACGCCTACGCAACGATCTCCGAAGTGTACTACCAACTGGAAGCCGTGGATACCGGCGCCAATGGGTATTATTCGCTGGACGTAGCCAGCGGCTCGTGGTCGGTCGGCCTCATTGGGAGCGGCTACAACGATAGTCTGCCCACAAACTATCTCAGCCCTCAATATCAGACAGTTGTAATTTCCAGCGACAATGGCACGGCGAATTTCACCGCCCCTGTTGCGACCCAGTTGATCACTGGCTTCGTGCAGGACAGCCACGGAAACCCCGTCACCGGAGTCGGGGTGTACGCCAACGACGTTAGCGACACCAATTATGGCGCTTATGCGGACACCGACGGCAACGGCAACTACTCGCTGAACGTGATTGCCGGCAGTTGGTCCGTTGGCGTCAACTGCTCCGGCGGCAACGACAGCCTGGACAACATTCTTGGCAGGGGCAATTATGAGTGTCCAACCAACGAGAATGTCACTATTACCAATGAAACCGGCACCGCGAATTTCACCGTTGAGCCTCCCGTGCCGCTGCAAATAACGACTACCAATCTGCCCGCTGGCAGCGTCGGCATCTTCTACGAGTTTCAACTCCAAGCCACTGGCGGGCACCCTCCGTACCAGTGGGGTTGGACCACACCGGATGGCAACCCTCCGCCCGGCTTGAATTTGACCTTTTCCAATGGGGTTCTATCCGGCTATCCCAGCGCCAGTGGGACCTTTGTATTCTCGGTGCAGGCCTACGATAATTATACCTCTCAGGATTCGACGAATCAATGGATATCGGTTTACATCGCGCCATCCGCTCCCCCGTTGCAGGTCACGACCACGTCTTTGCCCAATGCGACCAATGGCGTTTATTACAGCCAGCAACTACAGTGCTCTGGCGGTGTCGCGCCCTATTATTGGACCAACAGTCCCGGCTCGGCCAGTCTGCCGCCCAATTTGACTCTGGCCACCAATGGCATCATCTCCGGCACGCCGACGGGCAGCGGAACGTATTACTTCTACGTCCGCGCCATAGATTCGACGGCGGCGACGGCGGATCACCTTCTGTCGCTCACAATCACCAACAAGCCGGTCATCACCCTCACGGGAGCGACCCGGCTGACCAATGGGGAGTTTCAGTTCAAATTCAACACCTCTGCGGGCGCCACTTATGCGATTCAATCCTCCAGCAACTTGTTGAATTGGAGCCTGCTCCTGGACCTCAGCGGCTCCGGCGTGCCGCTGACGGTGATGGACCCCGGCGCCACGACCAACCGCCGCCAGTTTTATCGCGTGGAGGTCCTGCCACCCTAGAACCTCCAAATGGGTTGGAACAAGAAAGGCTCGTCAACCGATGAAAATGCGCATCTGGCGGTTGTTCGGCAAGCCGGCCTCGGCCTCCCTTCGTGCAGGTTCTGCACGATGTTACCTGGCAGCCGGGTTGCTTATGCTGACAGGGTTGACGGCTTGGAATGCGCAGTCCCAGCCGATTGATGTTACCACCAGCCAATACACCGGAGATTTATGGTTGGAGTTTGTCAGCCCCCGCAGTGAGATTTGGTCAAATCAGGTTCCGTCCTCTCCGCCCTTCGCCAGCACGATTGAGGAGACATCAACTTGGGCCAGGTCCGACTACCCTGGCGTGAATTGCACCACTTATGGGCTTGTAAGCCAAGATTGCCAGATCTCTTCCGACAGCATTACGATCTCATGCTCTTATTACGATTCAGCGGGAGGGCCGGAGGAACCCTGGATAGGGTGGATGGCAGCCCAGGTGTGGCCGTCGTCTGGCGCCACGTTAACTTTCTCCTTGACTGAACCTTGCGCTTACACGGCGTCGGTTCAGATGTCTGCCGCCTGCCCTGGCGGCACCACAGCCGATACGGGCGCGCTGTTCCAATACTCTGCAAGCTCAACGTTTGGAAGCTACATGGAAGCTACTTCACATTTTCCTTCGTTATCGGCCACGATGACAACCAACGGATACCTTGCCACCGGCGGTTATATAATTTCTTGTGACTGTAACGGCGATAACGCGATTCTTCTTGGACTTGGTGAAATGACGGCGAGGGCAAGCGCCATTGTATCGGTTTCTTTCGTTCCCCTCCCGGCCCTTGCCATCACCACTCCCAGCCCACTGCCGAACGGGACAGTGAGCGTGCCCTACAATCAAACTCTTGCCGCAACAGGAGGGGCGCCGCCGTACGCGTGGTCCATCGTTTCAGGCAGTTTGCCCGACGGGTTGAGCTTGGACGCGAACAGCGGCGCCATCACCCGCACGCCCACGAGTGCGACGACAGCCACCTTCACAGTGCAGGTGACGGACAGGATCGGGACGACCGCAACCCAGCAGTTCACCCTGTCCGTCGTCGCACCGCTTGTCATTACCACGGCTAATCCGTTGCCGGACGGAACAGTGGGTGTGTCCTATGGCGTGACGCTGGAGGCGACCGGGGCTCAGGCAATTACACATGGGACATCGTCTCGGGCAGTTTGCCAGATGGGTTAGGGTTCGACACCCGCAGCGGCGCCATCGGTGGCATGCCGACCGCCGCCACAACCAATAGCATTGAGGTGGAGGTGAGAGACGACAACGGAGTTACAACGAACAAAACCTTCACCCTAACGATCACGAATTCATTCGTCACCATTGTCACCCCCAGTCCGTTGCCGGACGGAACCGTGGGCGTGGGTTACAGCCATCCATTGGAAGCCACGGGCGGCACAGGCAATTACGCGTGGACGATTGCAGGATTGCCGGACGGTTTGCTCCCGGATTCCAGCGGAGACATTACCGGCATTCCAACCACGGCTGGGATTTTCAACTTTGTCGCCCAAGTAACCGACATGGTGACGGGCGCCTCCGCCAGCAATTTGTTCAGCCTGACCATCAGTAACGTGCTCGGCACCTGCACTTGGACGATCACAACCTCGGTCAAACCGTCCGGCTCCGGCAACGGAGGCAGCCCCCTTGTCCTGGCCGTGAACTGCGGAGAGAGCGTGACGGTGACGGCGCGGCCAAGAACCTGTTACTATTTCGTCAACTGGACGGAAGGCGGGAGCGTCGTCAGCGCCTCGTCAAGTTACTCCTTCACCGCGACGGCGAATCGGAACCTGGTGGCCAATTTCACGGAAAACCTCTACACAATCAGCACGAGCCATTCACCCGCCTCTGGCGGCGCCACCGGCGGCGGCGGAACAAATGCAGGGTGCGGGAGCAGAGTGATGGTGACCGCCACGGCCAACAGCGGCTTTGCGTTTGCCAACTGGACTGAGGGTGGGCTGGTGGTAAGCGCCGCGTCAAACTACACGTTCACTGTCTCGGCCAATCGGACCTTGGTGGCCAATTTCAACGATATTCAGCCGCCCTCCCTCGTCATAACCTCACCGCTGCCAGTCCAGATGTGGGGTTCGCTGGGCACGGCGAACTTGGCCGCCGCCGGGACGGCGACTGACAACGTTGCCGTGGCGTCGGTGTGGTATCAGTTCAACGGCGGGGCTTGGACGGAGGCCAACGGCACAACCAATTGGACCACGGGCAACCTGAACCCGGCTTCCGGCACCAATCTCCTCTTGGCGTGCGCGGTGGACACCAGCGGCAACGGGTCGGCGACCAACAGCGTGGCTTTCGTCTATGTGTGGGTCGCGCCGTTACAGGCGCCACCCACCGTTTTGCCCAGCGCGACGCAGAACGTTTCTTACAGCACCCCACTCCAAGGAATCGGAGGGCAACCGCCATACACCTGGTCGCTGGCGCTTGGGTCGGCCGCCTTGCCGCCCGGTTTGTCTTTTGCGACCAATGGCATCCTATCGGGCTTTCCAAGCACGGCCGGCACAAGCTCCTTCATCGTGAGCGTGACCGATGCGGCGGATACGACCACAAACCAAGTGATGACACTCACGGTCAATGCTTCGACCAACCCGCCCGTCGTGGTGTTGACCGCTGCATCGTGTTCCAGCAGTGGGCAGGTCCAATTCAGCTTCAATACAACGGTGGGCTTGAACTACACCGTTCAACGCTCGACGGACCTGGAAACCTGGACTTCCCTCCTGACGTTGAGCGGTTCCGGCGGGCCTCAGACCGTCATGGATTCCAACGCCGCCGGAGCAAGCCATCGCTTTTATCGCGTGCAAATCGGGCAGTAGTCTCTCTAAAGGAAAAGCGAAAAGTGCATATATCAAGGATTGATGCCTGCCCGGACCGTATCCCTTGAACTTTATTTGCATTTTTAACATGTCTTGAATCCGCAGATGACAAGAATTGGAATTGACGCGTGGCTAAACTGGACTAGATTACGCTCGTCTTGATGAACACCGCTCAAAGTTGCGATTTTAAAGCACACCGCCCGCGCCGGAACCTTCCAGCGGGAGTTTCCCGCAAGCGCGGGGAATCCAATTTTGTGTCGGCGTTTTCCAAAGCCTATATCGCAACGGTTGGGCCGCACGGAATCGGCGGGAGTGAGTTTGCGATTTCCAACTTTGGCATTGCGGACTTTGTCTGGCTCCACTGGCAGCGTGACGATCAGGACGGCACCGCACTTTCCATCGAGAAAATCAAGTCACAACTCGCCAGGCTAAAATTGACCGCGTTTGAAATGAAGTTGAGCGATTGGCGCAAGGGGCTCGCCCAAGCTTATCGTTACGGCTACTTTTCCGACCTGGCAATTGTTGTTTTGCCGCCTGAGGCTGCAAAACTGGCGCGGGCCGAATTGACGTTGTTCCGCAAACTAAGCGTCGGTCTGTGGAGCTTCCAGCGGGCAACTGGCCGAATTCGCCGGCATTTCACACCTCGCGCTTCCAAGCCCCGAAATGCAAAAGCCAGGGAAAAGGCGCTTGATCTACTTGGCGCCGCCCTCAAGCTCGGGCAGTAGTCTCTCCAATTGCATTTTTTGAGCTTGCCAGAAGAACCCTCAGGCCGGATATTCGCGCTATCCCGCGAACGTTGCGCATGGAGTATCCGGAGGCGATTTATCATGGGATCGATCGGGGGGATCATCGCGCGAGAACTCAAACGCCCGGGATGGAAGCAGAACGAATTGCGCTGTCGGCGCAAAGGAAACCCGGAGAAAGTAAAACTGGCTCGCCGGTTGCGGGCCGAAGCGACGATGACGCTGGCCTGTGTGGCGTAACACCTGGAGACGGGCAGTTGGGGCTACGTCTCGCATCTGCTGAATGGACAAGGAAAAAGTGCAAGCACAAAGATTGATACCTGTCCGTGACACCTGCCCGATTTCTGCGACCACATGACAATCGATATACCACAAAGAAGCGCGCTTAAAGTGCTCGACACGTTTGCTGGTGCTGGTGGCTTCAGTTTGGGATTTCAGCTTGCCGGATTTGAAGTTATTGGCGCCATAGAGCGAGATAAATGGGCATGCGAAACGTTCGCATTCAATCACTCTGGAGCTATCACAGTTAATCGCAATATCGCGGAGATTTCCGATGACGAATTAAAAGAGATGTTTTTCGACAACAATCCAGACATCGTTGTTGGCGGCCCTCCATGTCAGGGATTTTCAATTGCAAACAAAAGGAATGGCGACCCAAAAGACCCCCGAAATTCCTTATTTAAGGAATTCCTTCGCGTTGGAGCGGCACTACATCCGGAAATAATGGTGATGGAGAGCGTTCCGAATCTATGCGCGGCCAGGACAGCGTCAAAAGAGAGCGTGTTGGAGATTATCAAGCAGGGCCTGAGAGAACTTGGATACCACGCATATGCGGCAGTCCTTAACGCAACTTCATTCGGTGTTCCACAAATGCGACAGCGGTTATTTGTTATCGGGTCGCGCATGCAGTTGACCACCCTGTTTCCGAGGCCAACTCACCAAGTCTGCCTGAACGGAGACATGTTGCTTTTCGACGATAGCTTACAGCCATGCCCCACACTTTGGGATGCCATCTCCGATTTGCCACCGCTCGAAGCCGGTGAGGGTTCTGAAGAAACGCCATACTCTTCAGAGCCGAATACTGAATACCAGAAGGCGCTCCGATTGGGTTCGACGAGCATTTTTAACCATAAAGCGATGTGTCATACGCGGCGAATCGTCGAGCGCTTCAAAACAATGAAATGGGGGGACTCCGTCAACGATGTCGCCGAGCACCTAAAACCAAGAAGGCGCAATTCCTCGGAAATCGCCATGGAGGCATACGACCAGAACAATAGGAGGATGCATCCAGAGCGTCAGTGTCACACCATTCCCGCTTCCTTTTACGCTAACTTTGTCCATCCGTTTCAGCACAGGAATTTCACTGCTCGAGAAGGCGCGCGAATCCAATCATTCCCCGACTGGTTTAGGTTCATGGGAAAGCCGACCGTGATCAGCCACAAGCTTCTTGCACGCGAAGAACGACACGAGGAACTGCACCTCTGCCAATACAACCAAATCGGGAACGCGGTTCCTCCATTCGTGGGGCGCGCGGTTGCGCTTAATCTCAAGCACCAACTCGAAAGGCTCCAAAATTCAAGATTGATCAAATCTATGTTCTACGAAAGCAGAAGAATACGGATAGAGAATTCCGTTACGCTGACACATATGAAAAAAATCCCATCTATGCGGATGTGGTGTGGCACTTGTTTGATATGACGCGCGGATTTTTAACAGCCTCATGGGAAAGCGGAGTCAATTTTGGACTTACAAAGGGATACTTAATCTAATCGTTTGCTTGATTCGTTGCCGCCGGCGGCGGGCTTGCGCAAGACGGTGTCGCGTTGCGCCCAGGCGGGGTCGGGGTTCGGGTAATCCAGGTTGTAGTGCAGGCCGCGGCTTTCGGGCCGGCCCAGGGCGGAGGTAATGATCAATTCCGCCACGGTGGCGATGTTGCGCAATTCCAGCAGGTCGCTGGTGACGATGAAATCCCAGTAATATTGCTGAATCTCCTCCTGCAAATTGGCGATGCGGCTGCGGGCGCGTTGGAGCCGTTTGTTGGTCCGCACGATGCCGACGTAATCCCACATCATCCGGCGGATTTCGTCCCAATTGTGGCTGATCACCACCATTTCATCAACGTTCTGGGCGTGGCCCGGCTGCCAGGGCGGCAGCGCCCATTCCCCGGCCGGGTCGGGGTGCGCGCGGACGCGTTCGGCGGCGCGGTGGGCGCAGACCAGGGCTTCAAGAAGCGAGTTGCTGGCCAGACGGTTGGCCCCGTGCAATCCGGTGCAGGCCGCTTCACCGACGGCGTAAAGGCCTGGGATTTCCGTCTGCCCATCGACCGTCGTGACCACGCCGCCGCATTGATAATGGGCCGCCGGGACGACCGGAATGGGTTCGCGCGTGATGTCGATGCCGTATTGCAGGCAGGTCGAATGGATGTTGGGAAAGCGCTCGATGAGAAACGCCGCCGGCTTGCGCGTGATGTCCAGAAGCACATGATCCTGGCCGCTTTTCTTCATCTCGTTGTCGATGGCCCGCGCCACGATGTCGCGCGGGGCCAGGGACTTGAGCGGGTGATACTTGTCCATGAAAGGGACGCCCGCGATGTTTTTGAGAATCCCGCCCTCGCCGCGGACGGCCTCGCTGATGAGAAAGGATTTGGCCTTGGGGTGAAAGAGGCAGGTGGGATGAAACTGCACGAATTCCATGTTCGCCACCGCCGCGCCCGCCCGGTAGGCCATCGCCACGCCGTCGCCGGTGGCGATGTCCGGGTTGGTGGTGTAGAGATAGACCTTTCCGCAGCCGCCGGTGGCCAGGAGAACGGTTCGCGCGGCGAAGGTTTCAATTGTATTGCGGTTTCTGTCCAGAACGTAAGCCCCCAGGCAACGATTGGCCGCGCCCGTTTCGCCCGCCGCGCCGCCCGCCTTCTGAGCGGTGATGAGATCAATGGCGATATGGTTTTCGAATATCTCGATGTTGGGCCGCGCCGCCGCGGCCGCCAGCAGCGCCCGCTCGATCTCCCGGCCCGTCGCATCTTTGGCGTGCAGAATGCGCCGCTTGGAATGGCCCCCTTCCCGTCCCAAGTCCAGCTCGCGTCCCTCGCTGCCTTCCCGCTCGGAGAATTTCATCCCGATCTCGATCAACTCGGCGATGCGCGCCGGCCCGTCGGCGAGAATCGCGCGCACCACCTCCTCCCGGCAAAGCCCCGCCCCCGCCCGGAGGGTGTCGCGGACATGAATTTCAATCGAGTCCTCCTTGCTCGTCACCGACGCGATGCCGCCCTGGGCGTAGTTGGTATTGGACTCGGCGCTGGATTTCTTGGTGACTATTGCCACGCGGCCCGGCGGCGCGACTTTCAAGGCAAAGAACAGCCCGGCCAGGCCGCTGCCGAGGACAAGGAAGTCAAATTGTTTCATAATGCCGCTTCAGGCCGTTTCTTGCCCTTGCGGTCAACGGCCACTTGTTACGGCAACGCGGCAGCGATGGCAAGACCAAGGTTTGACAGTTGACAAACTGAACCATTGACAGCCTTTGCGGTTGTTTCGGCGGGCGCCTGGTGGCATACTGCCGGCATGCGTGAGTTGTCAGCCGCTCCCTACTTCACTCTGAATCCGTTCCTGGAACTGTTTCGGACCGGGGTTCCCATATTGATGTATCACAAAATCGGGCCGCGCCCGCCCGGCGTCCGCCTCAAAGGGCTTTACCTGAGCGTGGCCAACTTCGTGCGGCAACTGGGCGAATTCCAGGTGGCCGGTTTTGCCTCCTGCACGCTGGCCGAGGCCTGCGCCGGCGGCTCCGGCGGCCCGCGGGTTGCGCTGACATTTGACGACGGGTTTTGCAATGTTCTTGAAAACGCGCTCGAACCGCTGGCCCAACATCGCCTCCGCGCCATCCAGTTCCTGGTGCCCGATGCGATTGGCAAACTCAATGAATGGGACCTGCGCGACGGCGAGGTCCCCGAACGCCTCATGGACGCCAGCCAGATTCGCCTGTGGCTCCAGGCCGGCCATGCCATCGGCTCCCACTCGCTGACTCACGCCCGTTTGACCCGCTTGAGCGTTCGCGATGCCCGCGAGGAAATTTTCGCCAGCAAGAAGACCCTCGAAGACACCTTCGCCGTGCCCGTTGACCATTTCTGCTATCCCTATGGCGATTGGAACCCGGCTGTGCGCGACCTGGTCATGGAGGCCGGATACCGGACGGCCTGCACCACCGCCTTCGGCATCAATACACCCGCCACCCCGCCCTTGGCGCTGCGCCGCCTGACGGTCCGGCATCCGACCCGCAGCTTGCGCTCCCTCAAAGCGAAACTGCTGGGGCCTGATTAGGCGGCGTGAAAAAATCCGATCTTCCGGCTTGCGTCGGCTTCCTGCATTTGCTTTTTAGTTGGCTTGGTTTAATTTGAGCACAGGAGGAAAAATGTCATTTCAGATTTCGCCGCCGCGCCGCAAGGACCACTTGCAAGTCAGAAAAACTCTCAAGCCGGTCAATTTCATCTGCGTCGCTCCCCATGCCAAGTGTGTCACATTGGTGGCGGATTTCAACGGCTGGCAGCCCGGCACTCTCCCGCTCAAACGCCGCGTCGATGGCGCCTGGTCAATCCAGGTGCCGCTCGGCCACGGCCACTATCAATACCGATTCCTTGTCGATGGCCAACCGGTGCTGGACCCGCGCGCCCAGGGCATTGTCCGCGACGAGAACAATGAAAAGGCCTGTCTGCTCTCAGTGAGTTGAGCCTTCCCCTTTCAACCCTTCCCGCGCTGTTCGGCGAAGAACTGCTGCAACAGGCCGCGGCATTCCGCCTCGCGGACCCCGGCGGTAATCTCGCTCCGGTGATTCAGACCCGGGAATTGCAACAGGTTCAGCGCGCTTCCCGCCGCTCCGGCCTTGGCGTCGCCCGCCCCGTAAACCACCCGCGGCACCCGCGCGTGGACGATGGCCCCCGCGCACATCGGGCACGGCTCCTTGGTCACGTAGAGGGTGCATTCGGCCAGGCGCCAATCTCCCATCGCCTCCGCCGCCTGGGTGATCGCCAGCATCTCGGCGTGGGCGGTGGCGTCTTTGAGCAGTTCCACCTGGTTAAAGGCCCGAGCGATGACCCGCCCGGCCCGCGCGATGACCGCTCCGACCGGAACTTCCTCCGCTTCATAGGCCCGCAACGCCTGCCGCAACGCTTCCCCCATGAAGTAATGGTCGCTCTGCAAATCAATGATCGGGTCCGTCATGCAAAACTAAACCTTTCCCACGCAGCTCTCCTCCAACTGCCATCGCTGGCTGCCATCCTCCAGGCAGTGGCAGTGCGCCGAGAAAAATCCGCCCCGATGCCGCCAGAACAACGGCCAGATTTCCTCCGCGTCGGTCCGGGGAAGTGTCAGCCGGGCTATCTCCGCCGCGTCGAAAAAGGCGAACTCCCCTTCCCGATGCGGCGGCGGCAGTTGCGCCAGCCGCGGCTTGACCTCGAACAAAAACATCAGCCAATGCTCGCGCCCCTGGTAGCCGTGCTCGCTCACCAGGCCCGTCAAATGCAAATCGCCCGGCGTCACCATTAAGCCCGTTTCCTCCCCGGCCTCGCGGCAGGCGCAGGCGTAAGGCGACTCGCCATCGGCCATGTGGAGCTTGCCGCCGCAGGGGCTCCACAAGCCGAGATTGGGTTCCTGCGCCCGGCGCATGAGCAGCGCCTGGTCCTGCCGGTTGAAACAATACAGCAGCGTGGCGATTCTGTAGGGCATCTTCATGTTGTCATTTATCGAAGTTCAATGGGAGCATCCGCCCATTACAAATGCTGTATCCAAATTGTAATTGCAACAGTAACCCATCAAATCTAGTGTGCCAACAGGTGAAAAGAAGAAACCTTTCTTTATGTCCACTCTGATATCCCATTCAATCCTGGTCTTGGCGCTCGTCTTGATATTTGTCACTGTCTGGCAGTCTTTCCGCATCATTGGACCGGCGGAGGTCGGTTTGATAATGAAGCGGTTCGGCGGCAAGCTTCCTTCCGACAATCCCGTTGCTTTTCATGGCGAGGCCGGTTATCAGGCAGAACTCCTCATGCCGGGGGTTCGTTTCAAATGGTGGTTCTTATACAAGGTGGGAAAATTTCCCTGGGTCCAGGTGCCGGCCAATGAAATCGGCGTCCTGATAGCCCAGGTTGGCAAAACGCTGCCCGCGGGAGCCAAGTCGGCGCGCTATAAGAAGGAGTTTGGCAACTTCACCGACCTTTCCAGCTTCATCGGCAACGACGGTGAAAAAGGCGTCCAGCGTCCCGTTCTGGCTCCCGGCAGTCTTTGCCTGTTCACCCGGTTGCGTTTCTGACCATCACCAAGAACAAAGTGTTTGGCCTTCCCATTTCGTCCGATCTTCAGGCGCGCCAAGGCAGGGATGAAAGACTGACACCTGCCTCGTTCAATCTTGAACCCTGGCAGCTCGACGTGTTCCGGGTCGAACCGCAACTACAGCAGGGGAGCGAGGAGAAGCTCGACGTGGTTGGCGTTGTCACGACGCTCGAAGGCGATCCACTTGAGTCGGGTCACATTGCCAGCCGTCTGGGCGGTTTCGACGATATGGAAAAGCTGGAACTGGCGGGCGCTGACGACCAGAAACTTATCGAAGTGCTCTTGGGCGATAAAAACGCGTCTCACAACAATTATCAAGATTTCCAGGCTTTCCTCAACGCCGGCGGCAAAATGGGGTTGCAGCACGATGTCCTCCGCTACGGCGCCTACACCCTGAATCCATTCCTGGTGCGGGTGGAAATCGTTCCCATGCTCGTTGTCAAACAGGGCGAAGCTGCCGCGATCAAAGCCTACGTCGGGCTGGTGACCCAGGACACCTCCGGCCCGAACTTCAAATTCGGGTCGTTGGTCAAACCCGGCCATCGCGGCCTCTGGGAGGACCCTCTGCGGACAGGCAAGTACGCCATTAATCCGCGCATCTACAAGGCCGAGGTGGTGCCCACTGCCATTCTAAAGCTGGATTGGGCCGCCGAGGTGACCGGCGCGCATGGTCTGGACAAAAACCTCCAGCCGATCGTCGCCAAAAGCGACGAAGGTTTCGTTTTCAAAATCGATTTGCAGGTGCTTATCCATGTGCCGGACACCAAGGCGCCAAAGGTCATCTCGATGGTGGGAACCATGAAGAATCTGGTCGATGATGTGCTCCAAGCTGCCGTGGGCAACCTTTTCCGCGACAAGCTTGGCTCGATGCGCGCCATCCAGTTCATCGAGACACGGCAGGAAGTTCAGCAGGAAGCCTTCAAGCATATCCAGGCTCAACTCGCCCTCTACGACGTCGAGACCCGCGGCGTTTACATCCAGGATGTCATTTTGCCGGAGGACCTCGTCAAGGTCCTCACCGAACGTGAGATCGCCAATCAACAGATCGCCACATTCCAAAAACAGGAGGAAGCCCAGAAGGGTCGCGTCGCGATGGAAAAAGCCAAGGGCACGGCTGATATGCAAAGCCCGCTGGCAAGATCGGAAGTCGAGATTTCCATCAAGGAAAACAATGCCAAGGCCCGCAAGGCCGAAGCCGACGGCGAGGCCACATTCACCTCCCGGACCGGCGCCGCCAAGGCCGCCGAAGTGGAAGCGGTCGGATTGGCAAAAGCCAAGGCCTACAAAGAACAGGTTGCTGCGCTTGGCCAGGCTCAAACCGCTTTGGTCAACGTGGCCGATGTCCTCTCCCGTGGCACGGTGCCCTTCGTGCCTAACATCCTCGTTACGGGTGGAAATGGCGATGGGAACGCCGCCAACGGACTCATGGCGACACTCACGGGGATGTTTGCCAAATCCCTGCACGCACCGGCTGCTCCCGCGCCCGCGACAGAAGCGGCCCCACCCAAAGCATAGAGCAAAATCTTGCCAAGAGGCGCGCCGGAGGGTTTAATTCTGCCTAATGTTACATCAGCAAACTCTGCGCCAGCCTGCGAGTTTCTCCGGCGTCGGCCTCCATTCCGGGGCTCGCGTCAATATGACTTTCCTTCCGGCTCCCCCCAATTCCGGCATCCGCTTCCGCCGGACCGATCTGGAGGGCAAACCCGAAATCGAGGCCGGCGTCGATTTCATCAGCGCCACCAATCGCTCGACTTCCCTGGCCAAAGGCGGCGCCAAAATCCACACCGTCGAACACGTCCTGGCCGCCTTCGCCGGGCGCGGCGTCGATAACGCGGTCGTGGAGTTGGACGCCAACGAGCCGCCCATTGCCGACGGGAGCGCCAGGGAGTATGTCAAGATGATCCAGGCCGCCGGCGTCGCCCCCCAGGACGAGCCGCGCGAGGTTTTCCGCCTTCTTTCCCCCATCTCCTACGAGAAGGACGAGACGAGCATTTCCGTGTTTCCGCACGACGGCCTCAAGATCACCTGCACCAGCGCCGACTCCAAGGGCCGCTTCACCCAATTCTTCAGCCTTGAGGTGACGCCGGAGACGTGGGAGCGCGAACTTTCCGGCGCCCGCACGTTTTGCTTCTTCGAGGAGATCGAATATCTCATCAAGAACGGCCTCATCAAGGGCGGCAGCCTGGAAAACGCCGTCGTCATCCGCGACGACGCCATTCTCACCACCGAGCCGCTGCGCTACCCGGAGGAGTTCGTCCGCCACAAAATATTGGACATCGTCGGCGATTTGTCCTTGGTGGGTTGTCCCGTGGCCGCGCACATCATCGCCGTCAAGCCCAGCCACGCGGCCAATTGCGAAGTCGCCCGCCAAATCGCCCAGCAGATGCGCCAGCCCCTGGATGCCGCCCGCAGTTTCGCCCCGCCGGCGCCCCCGCCCGCCGCAAAGCCCGATGGCGACGCCGAGCCGTTGCGCGACGGCGATGAGTTGGACACCGCGCGGCTGATGAAGATACTGCCGCATCGCTACCCGTTTTTGATGATCGATAAAATCATCAAGATCGACGGGGCCAGGATTGTGGGCCTCAAGAATGTGACCATCAACGAGCCTTATTTTCAGGGGCATTTTCCCAATCATCCCATCATGCCGGGCGTGCTCCAACTGGAAGCCATCGCCCAGGTCGCCGGCATCATGATGCTCCGGCAGGCGGACAACTTCGGCAAGCTGGCCTATTTCATGTCGGCCGAGAGCGTGCGCTGGCGCAAGCCGGTGCGGCCCGGTGACACGCTGATCATCGACGTTGAACTGACCAAGTCACGGGGCAAGATCGGCAAGGCCAAGGGAACTTGCCTGGTCAACGGCGAAACGGTCAGCGAGGCCGAAGTGACCTTTATGCTTATTGACAGGAGCTGATCCTGTTTCGCTTTTTATGATTGCTCCGACGGCGGTAATTCATCCCAAGGCGCGCCTGGGCGCCGGCTGCGTGATTGGGCCGTATTGCGTGATCGGGGAAAACGTCACACTCGGCAACGACTGCCGGCTCCATTCGCACGTCGTCATCGACGGCCACACGACCCTGGGCGAGGCCAACGAGATTTTTCCCTTCGCCTGCATCGGACTCAAAACGCAGGATTTGAAATGGAAGGGCGGCGTTACCCGCACGCTCATCGGCGGGCACAACACGTTCCGGGAATACGTCACCATCCACAGCGCCACCGGCGACGGAGAAGTCACGACCGTCGGCTCGCATAACCATATCCTGGCCTATTCCCACATCGCTCACAACGTCACCCTGGGCGATCACGTCATCATGTCCAACGTGGCGACCCTGGCCGGGCACATCCTGGTCGAGGACAGGGCCGTTATCGGCGGCCTGGCGGCAGTGCATCAATTCTGCCGGATAGGAACGATGGCGATCATCGGCGGCTGCTCCAAGGTGGTGCAGGACGTGCCCCCCTACATGATAGCCGACGGCAACCCGGCCCGGACGCGCGCCCTCAACAAAGTGGGGTTGGAGCGCAACGGTGTTTCGGCGGAAGCGCAAGCGGCCCTCAAACACGCCCACCGAATCCTCTTTCGCGACGGTCTGACCCAGGCCGCCGCCCTGTCAAAAATCGAAAGCGATCTGCCGCCGCTGCCGGAAGTCCGCCGCCTGGTTGAATTCGTCCGCGGCAGCGAGCGCGGCGTTGCCAAGTGACTTCTGGCTAGACCGGCAGCGTGATGAGAATGGCCGTTCCCTTGCCCGGCTCGGAGCGGATGCGCACTTTGCCGCGGTGCGTTTCGATCACCCGCTCCACAATCGCCAGCCCCAGCCCCGTGCCTTTTTCCTTCGTCGTGCTCAACAGCGACGAAAAAGGCCGGCGCCGATGCTCTTCGGGCATCCCCTTGCCGGTGTCGCGAAATTCGATCAAGACGTGCGTGGTCTTCCCCGCCCGCGCCGTCAGCCTGACCGCCCGGGTCGAAAGGGTGAGCGTGCCGCCGCCGGGCATAGCCTCAACGGCGTTCAAGGTCAGGTTCAGGAAGGCCTGCGCCAATTGCGTGCCATCGGCCATGACTTCCGGCAGGTCGTTCCCCATCTTGCGGACGAATTGAATCCGCTGGTTGCGCAGCTTGTGGCGGACCAGCAGCGCCAAGTCGTCGAGGAGTTGATTGATGTTGACGCGGGCCAGCTTCGGTTCGGTGCTCCGGGCGAAATCCAGGATTTGCTCCACGATCTTGTTCAACTGATCCATTTTATCCCGCAGGATGGCATCGTCCTTGATGCGTGGGTCCCCGGTCGCGAACTCCAGCCGCAATGAATGGTAGAGCATCTTCATGACGGTCAGCGGATTGCGGATTTCGTGCGCCACCTCCGCGGCCAGCAGGCCCAGCGCGGAAAGCTTTTCGTTCTGCCGCAACTGCTCCTCCAGGTCCACGACCCTCTCGTAGAGCCGGGTCTTTTCCAGGGCGATGGCGGAAAGTTCGGCCAGCGCGGTGATGGTGTGGATTTCCTCGTTGGAAAAGCTGCGGGCCTTGCCGGTGTAGATGTTGAGCGTCCCGATGGCCTGGCCGCCAAACACCAGCGGCGCGCTTAGCAGCGACACCAATCCCTCGCGCCGAGCCATGTCCTTGTTCTGGTACAGCGACGATTCCCGCACGTTCTCCAGTTGCATCGGCTTCTTGCGACGGACGACTATCCCCATGAAACTTTCGTCCGCGCTCAGGCGGGCCTTGTCCAGGTAAGCCGGGCCGCCGCCGTAACTGGCCCGCAAATCCAGCCATTGCCCGGTTGGATCGAGCATAAGCAGCGAACAAGTCCGCGCATCCATCAACGCGCACGCCTCCCGCGTGATCAGTTGCAGCGCCTCGTTGACGTTCAGGGCGGAGTTGATGCTGCGGCTGACGCTGACCAACGTTTCCAGCAGGCGCGCCTTGAGGCGGGATTGTTCGAAAATCCAGGTGTTCTGGATGACCTTGGCCGCCTGCGCCGCCAGTTCCTCCAATAATTCCTGGTCTTCAACGCTGAACGCGTTTTCGCTTTGCGAATCGACGTTGATCACTCCCCTCACCTCTCCCATCACCTCCAGCGGCACCGCCAATTCCGAGCGGACGTCATTGCGCAGCATCACATAGCGCGGGTCGCCCCGGACGTCGCCCACGCGGGCCGGTTTGCCGGCGCGGGCGACCCAGCCGGTGATGCCCTGGCCGAGGCGGAGCCGGAGGTCCCCGGCATTGGCCGGCAGCCCCGCCGAGGCCTGGATTTCCAGGAGGGCGTTGGTGGGGTTGATGAGCGCCAGCGAGCCGCTGGAGGCGCGCATGACGCGCACGGCTTCCTGCAAGATCAATTGCAGCGCCTGCTGCGGATCCAGGGTCGAGTGGATGACGTTGCTGACCTGATAAAGCAGCTTGAGGCGGTCGTGGGCCGCTCGCAAACTGGCTATCTCATCCGTCATGGACTCAATCTACCCTTTGCCCATCAAACTTTAAAGAACAAGAAATGCCGCCCTTCCCATCAAACTTTGCCCGCGCCAAGCCGCCAGTCAGGGGATCGCAGGCCCTCCCGACTTCCCTCATTTCCGGGGCGGGCAGCATTCGCAAGCGGTGCAGCCCAATAATTTGTTCCGTCTCCTGCGAGCCCCCTATTCCGCATGGACGGCTCGAATTTAACGCCCAGCGCGGAAACCCCGCGGGAATTTAGGGTGCACAAGGGTGCACAAGCCTGCATAAGCGCAGGGATCTCCGCGCCGCCGGGCGGGAAAGTGCTCCGCTGGATTTGCCGGACGCTCATTCGCAACGCCAGAACCGCGCGCCTGCTGCTCTTCTCCCAGCCTGTCCGCCATGGCCTTGCCGATGGCGGGGGGGGTAGTATGAGTGTGATCTCCGAAGAATCCTGTCCTGCGCCCGGGGCGGCCGGCACCGAAAGGCTCGCTTGCATCGCAACAAAACTACCGTAATTTTTTAACCACGGATGCACACGGATGGACACGGATTCAAATCCCCCAATGCCCGCCAGGCGGGAAAAAATGGCTTTCAGCGCACAGCGGGCGCAACGGTTCACGCCACGCAGGCCGCCCGATGCGGGACGGGCCGCGCCGACAGCATTTCAAAGAACAAGCCTGCTTATGAAATGTAACATACCAGGGAGGGATTGCAAGAGCATTTTTGCCCGCAGAACATTTGCGGGCGTGAGACAGAGTTCTTCAGGCGGTTTGTCTCCGCAGGGAAGACCATGAGAGTCGTATATCCATTCAGATCCAAACGCCGGGCGCGCGGGGGAAAGCGGCGCTGGCGCGCGCGCACTCCAAGGCCTGGCGGCTTTTCGCAAGCTTCCTGTGTGCGCGAAGCGTCTTGGAGTGCGGGCGCGCCAGCGCCGCTTTGTTCCTCAATCAGCGACGATTACCAGAACCTGCGGAGTTGCGCCGGAAAACCGGGCTTCAGGGTGAACTGACCCGGTAAAACCGATTGGAATCATTTGTGGTTTGCGGTTCGGCAAATTGAAATTGGCCGGGAGCTGTTTCAAGGGCCTGCCCGATCACCGTCCAGCCGCTGGCAGGCAGCAATAGATTGGTGAAGCTCAACACACTAAAAGTCGCGCCGGAGATGTTGGTGAAGGCGAATTGGAATTCGCCGGTGGCGGACTGGGGCAAGGTGATGAGAGCCGGCGGCGTGGCGACGGGCTGAAACTCGAACGCGCCGATGTCCACATGCCCCCCTGCCTGACGGGGGAAGCCGCGTTGGTCGGTCGTGAGATTGTACGGCGGGCTGAACAACGCGGCGTCGCCAGCTTCCAAGGCCGGGCTGCCATGAAGGAGAGCCATGGTGGGGGTGCGACCGCCGTTGCCGGCGAGCGGGCCGAGCAGCGGGGCAAGCGGGTTGGCCGTGGTGCCCGCCAAGTCAGCGTTGACGCCGTTGGTGAAGCCAGTACTGCCGTTGGTCTGTCCGATCAAGTTATATCCCAGTGAGGTGAACGAGCCGGCGAGGTCCGGGCCGGCGCCGGCAGAACCTCCATTGCCGGCGGCTCCGGCATAGTTCAGCGCAACGAGCGTGTTCACCAGTTGCGCTGAAGAACCGACAAACACCGGGTAGGTCGAGGGAGACAAGTCGGAGATGGCGCCACTCCCGCCATTGCCCGGTGCGCCGCCGTAACTGCCGACGCCGACATCACCCCCATTGCCGCCAAAATTGCCGCTGACGGTGCAACCGGCCAGCGTGAGGGTGCCCGCGCTGCAAACACCGCCGGGACCACCATTCCCCCCGTTGCCGTTAGCACCTCCTGTTCCATTACCATCACATCTGTTAGTGCCGCCAGAGCCGCCGCTGCCGCCGATATTGCCGCTGAGTGTGCAGGAGATCAGCGTCAACTGGCCTGCGTTGTAAATGCCTCCCGTGCCTCCAAAGCCGCCCAATTCGTAGTCCTCGCACGGGTCAGCCATCCCGCCGCTGCCACCCATGTTGTCCGCGATTGCACAGTCGGTAATGGTGGACGTGCCTCCATTGAAAACACCACCGGTGCCGCCCGCGCCAGTTAATCCAGTCCAACTCTGGAAACCTCCGCCGCCAGGGCCGCCGAGATTGGCCTGGAGCATGCAATCGAGCATGAAGAGATTGCTCGCGGCATAGATGGCGCCAACCCCACCAACACCAGGCGTAATGCTGGAGTCGTACTCGGAGGAAACGCCCGTGCCGCCCTGATTGCCAGTGAACGTGCAACCAACCAGCGTCAACGGCCCGGTGCTATAAAAACCACCTCCATCGCCGCCGGGGGATGCGCTTACCAAGCCAGGAGAACCGCCTTGATTACCGATAAAGGCGCAGTTGGTGGCGCTGGCCGCGAGGGGGCTTGCGCTACAGACTGCGCCGCCATTGCCTCCATGGCCACTTCCATTACTGGCGTAGTAGAGGTCCGCGCCGCCGCCGCCGCCAGCGGTGTTTCCGCTCAAAGTGGTGGAGGAGATGCTGAGAGCGCCCGCGCTGTAGATGGCGCCGCCGCTGCCCCCCATCCCACCTGAGCTATGACTGCCATTACCACCATGGCCTCCGATACCTGCTGAATTGCTGGCGAATGCACAAGCATCCACCGTGAGGGTGCCGGCGTTGTAGATGCCGCCGCCATTCCCCCCATCCCCGCCATTCCCCCCAATCCTGCCCGGCCCCGGTGTCGCGCCGTTGCCGTCCGTGTTGCTGACGAGAGTGCAGGACGTAAGTGTCAGCGCGCCCGCGTTGTAGATGCCGCCGCCATCACCACCCGGCCCGCCAGAAATGCCGTCAGGCGCGCGCCCATTGCAAATCGTCAGGCCGGAGATGCTGACGGTCGCGTTGGAGGCGATCTCGAAGACGCGGCCAATGGTATTACCGCTAATGGCGAGGTTCGTTGCGCCAGGGCCGATGATCGTGAGATCATTTGTGAGGAGCAATTCCCCGCTGGTGAGGGTAATGGCGCCCAGGAACGAGAAATTGATGGTTGCGCCGGGGGCCGCGGCCTGGATGGCTTGGCGTAGCGAACCGTCGCCCGCATCGTTGTTGTTCCAAACCGAAGGATGCACCGCAAACTCCTCGTCGGTCCCGTACACAAAGCCCGGAACCGTCCAAGCCACCAGGCGATAGTGATAGATGTTCGTGCTCAACCCACTCAACGTGCTGCTGACCGCCACCACGTTGCCTCCCGCAGGCAGGATGGTCGCGCCGGTGAGATTGCCGTAGTTTGTGTCTCCGCCCCACTCGAACCAGACGACGGCCTCGCTATCTCCATTGGCGACAGTGCCGTTGAGATTCCCGCTCGTGGTGGAAAGGCTCGTGGCGGGCAACGTCGTCACAAAGGCGGGCACAACTGTGAGTATGGCGTTACTGCTCAAGACGCTGCCGAAGCTGTCGCTGATGAGCACGGCGTATGTGCCGGAGTTGTTGAGGGTGAGGTTGGTGAGCACGAGTGAGGCATTGGTGGCGCCAGGCAGGTTCGCGCCATCGCATTCCCATTGATAATTCGACGCCACGAGGCTCAAAACGCTCACCGTGAACGTCACATTGGTCCCGGTCAGCACGGTCCGGTTGGGCGGTTGCGGCTGGGTCTCGACAAAGACTGGGTCAACCGCAAGCACCGCGTTGCTGCTGATCGCGCCGCCATAGCTGTTGATCACCAGCAAGGCGTAACTGCCGGAATTGGACGGCGCGACATTCATCAGGGTCAGCACGGCGTTCGTTGCGCCGGGCAGGTTGGTGTCATTGAATCGCCACTGATAGGTCAGCGGCGCCACACAGCACACGCCCACACTTAGGGTCACGTTCGTCCCGGCCAGCAAAGTCTGGCTGGCGGGTTGGCCGGTAATCTGTGGAATCGCAAGGTTCAGCGTGTAAATGCCGCCACCCGCCGCCACCAGTTTTGTCCCGTCGGCTGAACAGGCGACGGCAACCCCGTATCCAATGCTCGGAGTCCAGGTGGCTCCCGAGTTCGTCGAGAGGTAAACCGGGGGTGAGAGGTAAACCGGGGGAACAGGGAGCCTGCCGCGGCCTACCGGCGTACCTTCGGTGATGGCCGTCGCCACCAGTATTGTTCCATCCGCTGAACAGGCGACGGAAGCCCAATAATTATTGGGTGCGCTGCTTCGGGACCAAGTGCTTCCCGAATTTGTTGATATGACCAAAGGACCTGGGTTCGAGTCGAAACCGTCCTCGCCTTGTGAGTTTATTGGTATCTCACCGATTAGTTGAGCCACCGCGACGAGTTTGGTTCCATCGGCAGAGGAGGCGACGGCAGCCCATTCAGCTTCAGCAGACTGAAGGCCGTTCATATCCACTCCATTGGTTGCAGTCCAAATGGCGCCCCCATCCTTCGAGGTGAAAATCAGGACGTCTTGAGAAGAGTTACCCAAGGCCACTAATTCCGTTCCATCGGCGGAAGTGGCAATCGAAGTCCAGCCACGGTAGAGTGGCGCACTGGTCAACGTCCAAGTGCTCCCCGAATCCGTCGAGGTGTAAATGCCGAAGCCGCTCGCGGCCGCCAATTGGGTCCCATCAGCCGAGGAGACGATGGAAGACCAATTTTGACCGGGCGCGCTGGTTTGGGTCCAAGTGCCGCCCGAATTCGTCGAGGTGTAAATGCCGCCGTCACTCACGGCCGCCAATTGGGTTCCATCAGCCGAGGAGGCGATGGAGGTCCAGAGGTTGCTCGGCGCGCTGGTTTGGGTCCAAGTGCCGCCCGAATTCGTCGAAGTATAAATGCCGCCGTCACTGATTACGGCCGCCAATTTGGCCCCGTCAGCCGAAGAGGCAATGGAAGACCAACTCTCATTGGGCGCGCTGGTCAGCGTCCATGTTTGGGCCGGCGCGGCATGGGCAAAGGCGAGGAGGATGCAGATCTGTGCCGCACGAAAAAAGCGCGATAATGTTTTCATAGTTCTTGGTTCGATCATAACAAGGCGTTTTGAATTGAAGTTCATTTCCAGCGCATTTCTCATGGCATTTGCAGGCTGTAGAAGCGGCTGGGGTAATTCGTCCACTGCGGATCGCTGAAATAGAACGAACCGTTGACAAGCGCGTTGGTGGCGAGCGGAACCCAAACGGGGCTTGCCAAATTAGTGCAGGCAGCCACCACAACCGTGAAATTGGTTGTGCCGGTGATGTTGAACCCAAAATGGTTGTTCCGCACCCCGAAGTCGCCGTCGCCCACCTGGATCAGCGGGTTCCAGAGCATGAGCGGAAGATACAGACCCGCGTAGAAATCGCCGGTGGCGCCAGGCAAATAATAGATGGTTGCGGTGTCATCACCGAATGCGACCGAAACACCATAGCTGGCATTGCCCGTGAAATAGACGCTGGTCAGGTTGGAGCAGGCAGAGAACGCATACTCCTCGATGTCGGTGACGCTGCCGGGAATGGTGACGCTGACCAGTCCGGTGCAGTCATAGAACGCAGCGTATCCGATGCTGGTGAGGCCGTTGGCGAACGTGGCGTTTGTCAGGCCAGTGCAGGCCACGAACGCATCCTCCCCGAAGTTGGTGAGGCTACCGGGAATGGTGACGCTCGTTAGATTAGCGCAGCCAAAAAACGCATCCGCACCGATGCTGGCAACGCCATTGGGGATCGTGACGTTGGTCATGCTCCAGCAGTTATCGAACGCCGCCGACCCGATGCTGGTGACGCTGTTGGGAATCGTCACGCTTTTCAGACTGACACACGACTGGAAGGCATCCTCCCCGATGTTGGTGACACTGGCGGGAATCGTGACGATAGCCAGGCTGGAGCAGGAGCCGAACGCATACTGCCCAATGCTCGTCACGCCATCAGCGATCATCGCATTCGTCAGTCCAGAGCATCCATAAAACGCATACTCCCCGATACTGGTGACGCTGCCGGGTATCGTGATGCCGGGCAGGCTGAGACAGGAATTGAAGGCATTCTGCCCGATGCTGGCGACCGAGCCGGGAATGGTGACATTGGTCAGGCTGGCGCAGTCAGCGAACGCAAAATCCCCAATGTTGGTGACACTGCCGGGAATCGTCACGCTGCCCAGGCTGGGGCAAAGTTCGAACGCCTCGTCTCCGATGCTGGTGACGCTGCCGGGAATGGCGATGCTCGTCATGGAAAAGCAGCCATAGAACGCATCCTGGCCGATGTTGGTAACGCTGCCGGGAATCGTCACGCCGCTGAGGTAGTAGCAGGTGGAGAACGCGTTATTCCCGATGAGGTTGACGCTGGCGGGAATCGTGTAAGTTCCATCCGGGTTGCCCGGTGGATATTGAATGAGCGTGGATTGGCTCTGGTCGAACAATACTCCATCCACATCGCTATAAAAGGAATTATTGGGATCCACCGTGATCGCCGCAAGGCTGTTGCACGACTGGAACGCAAAAGCCCCGATGTTGGTGACGCTGCCGGGAATCATGATGCCGGGCAACAGGCCGCAACCGGAGAACGCGCCTTCGCCGATGCTGGTGACGCCGTCGCCAATGCTGGCGTGAGTCAGGCCGGCGCAGTTCCCGAACCCATACTCCCCAATTTCGGTGACACTGCCGGGAATCGCGATGCTCGTCAGGCTGGAGCAGGCATTGAAAGCATCCTCCCCAATGTTCACAACGCCGTCGGCGATGTTGGCGTTGGTCAGGCCGGCGCAGCCGCTAAACGCAAATTCCCCGATGTTGGTGACGCCGCCGGGAATCGTGACGCTGGTCAGGCCGGACTTGTAGTAGAACGCCCCCTCCCCGATGCTGGTGACGAAGTTGGAAATCACGACCGCACCCCCGGCCCCAGTATATTCGGTGAGGGTGATCGCGCCGTTATTGGTCGCGTAAATGAATTGGGCTTGCACCGCCGCCGGGGCGGTCAGAAGCAGCAAACCCAAAAGAATGGGCCATGTTGCTTTTCGGCAATGGTTCAGATCAATCATAATGGTGTCGTTTCAGTTCAATTTCATTTTCCGTGCGCGGGCTGCCAGACCCACCGCTAACCAATGCGAGATTCCGGGGCCAAAGGGGCAGATTATTTGATCGAAGCGAGATCGGGCCAGGCAGGGGGAATGCCAACCGCCTGCCGGTCAGCATAACACAACCGGGAATCCCAGTTCGGGGGGTCCCTGACTTTTCGGCAGAGGCGATTTCCTCCAAAGTGGGCGCGAACCAAAGGTGGGCGTAGCCGGTTCCACCAAAGACATCCCAAGAGGTGACACCCAGCAGGTAGCGCCCATCGGGTGAAAACTTGAGACCATGAATCTCTAATCCCTCGGCGCTGAGCGTCAATACCTCATCAAGCGTCTCGAGGTCCCATAATTTGATGGCCTCCGGGCCGGCGCTTCCGACCGCAAGACGCCGGCCATCGCGCGAAAAGGCGACCGCGCTCACTCCGGACCGGTAACCGCGCTTGGGCGTTTCCACCGGTTGCCCAGTCGCCATATCCCAGAGTCGAAAAGTAATTTCCGCATTAAACGCCGCCGCCGCCAGCCGGCCATCGGGCGAAACGGCCAAATCCAGAACATCGCCCGACTGATCTCCTAGGTCTAAAGCCTCAACCATTTTAGGAGCTTCGTTGAGCTTGGTCACATCAAAGAAGCGGAAGACCCCTTCCGAGCCGATGACGTAAGAATTCGGCAGCGAGGTTGTAAAGTCGTCGGTGACTCCCTTGTAATGAAGGGCGTTTGCCGAACGCGAGACCACCCTGACTCGCGAACTCAATTCGTCTGTGTCTGCCTTGGGAGGAAGTGCGAAGGAACTCTCCCGTTGCCAGGTGTCCGCGTCCCATGCCTCAAGAACCAGATTCGTCACTGGACCATATAAGGTGACGAGGAACTTCCCGTTGCCCGTGAATCGCACGTCGTCCAACTGTCCCGGTGCGGCGACAAAATTGGTTCTCTCCAAACCGCTGGTCACATCCCAGACGCTGAGATGCCCCTTGCCTTCGATCCTCACCACCCGCTTGGCATCCGGCGAGATGGCAATGTGCCGATTCGTGGAGCCGCCCCATAAATGACGCGTTTCCTTGAGGGTCGAGACATCCCAAAAATCCACCACGCCTCCCGGCTCTATCCCGAGGATGGATTGGCTGTCAGGGGTGAACATGCCAGCATTCCAGTAGATCGGCGGGCCTGGAAGCGTCTGGTACCCAAGGTGCTGGGATGCTTTGGCCGGATCCCAGAAGTAAACCGATCCATCCAAGCAACCGCTGGCCAGGGTCCGGCCGTCCGGGGACAAGGCCAGCCCATATATTCCGTCCTGATGACCGCGCAGAATGCCTGCGGCTTTTCGTTCGGGCCAGTTCCAGAGCCGGATCATGGAGCCGCACGACGCGATGAGCCGTGTGCCGTCTGGCGTGAAAAGCAAATCGCTCACCCAACTGTTGAGGCTCTCCAGCGAACCGTCGGCCTTGCCGGTGTGCGCGTCCCAGAACCGGATGGAATTATCGAGCCAAACTCCGCTCGTGAGCAGGGTGGAACTGTCCGGCGAGAACATGACCGCCAAGGGGTGTTTTGCCGCAGTCGTCTTAATTGTGAACCGATCTTTGCCGTCTTTTAGGTTCAGTACTTGGGTGCGCCCACCCTGCACGCAGACAGCGAAGGCCGAGCCATCCGGTGAGATGGCGCATGGCCGCCCCCATTCGTAGGAGTACGAGCCGGAGAACCAGGTGGACGGGCTGCGCCCAATGTCCCGGTGCCAAACCTGCTGCCCCGAGTCAACCTGCCACTCTGTCAGAATGCACTGGCGATCAGCTTGGAAGGCCTCGGGATTGGGCCGCTGAACGACCGCCAGCAACAGGCTATCATCCGGGGTGAAACCAAGCCACTTGGTAATACCCGAAGGTGTTTCAAACCGGGTCTCATTCTGGGTGGCCATGTCCAAAAGCGTGATCGAATCATGATTAGTGGGAAATTGACCAACGACGAAAGCTAGGCGGTTACCGTGGTGTGCAAAGACCGGCCCCCAGGCGTTCGTCCGCTGCAAAACCGTCTGGCGCGAACTCAGTTTGATCACCACCAGATGGCCGCCGTGTTCCCGGGCCAGGAGCCGGCCATCCCCGCTGAAGGATAAACGCTCGAACTGAGAGTCAGAGCTGGGAAGGAAGGCCTCATGCTCATCGGCCCGCGCCTGGGTCCAGAGATAGCGCCATTCCCAATCGCGCAAGTCCGTCTGCCCCGCCTGCGGTATTTCGCGATCGAGCAACGAGTGGGCCTTTCCAAGATCATCTGCCGCCAACGCCTGCTGGACCAGGTTCATGTGGGAAATGTAAGCGCTGCGCCGGGCGGCGAGAGCCTGCTCTTCGGCGTTCTTCTGACTTGCTAGAGCGTCCTTCGCGCTGGCTTGCTCTGCCTTCTCTGCCAGCTCTGTTTTCTTCTGGCTGGCTTGGGCTTCCCGGGCGCTATCTTGCGCTTCCGTTGCACTGGCTTGCGCGGCCTGCTCTGCCAACTGCGCTGCTTTCCGCTGTTCCTGTTCTCCCGCCCGAGCCTGAACTGCTTTGTCCTTTTCAAGGCTCGCCTGATGCCAGCTAATAGTGGCCAAGCCCAAACCGGCGACCAACGCGATTAGCACCGCGGTCCCAGCGGCGAAGGCAAGCTTGTTCCGGCGAATCGCCTTCTGAAATTTGTAGGCCGCGCTGGGCGGGCGCGCGATCACTGGCTCGTTGCTCAGGTGGCGTTGGATGTCCATTGCCAGGCCGTTGGCGGTTTCGTAACGGCGGGTGCGGTCCTTTTCCAACGCCTTCATCACAATCCAGTCCAGGTCGCCGCGTATCAAATGAACCAAGCCCGGAGGCTCGGCGTGGCGGTTTTTGGCGATCAACGTCAGATCGGCATCCAGCATGGTGCTCAATCGAGTCGAGGGACGCGCCGGCTCTTGGTGTCGAATCGTGCGGCGGATTTCATCCAGGCCGGCCTGGAGCAGCTTTTTAGCGTCAAATGGCGTCTGGCCGGTCAATAACTCGTAAAGCAAAACCCCCAAAGAATAAATGTCGCTGCGCGTGTCAATATCCAGTGCGCTCATCTCCGCCTGCTCCGGGCTCATGTAAGCGGGCGTGCCGATGAACTGCTCGAAAACGGTGAAGAGCGTTTTGTCGGTCAATTTGCCTTCCGTCGCCTTGGCGATGCCAAAGTCAATCACCTTGGGCACGGGGACGCCGTCGTTCATCGTCACCAAGATGTTCGAGGGCTTGATGTCCCGGTGAATGACCCCCTTCTGGTGCGCATGTTGAATGGCCCGACAAACTTGAATGAACAAATCAAGCCGCTCCTTCGTGGAGAGGTTGTTTTGGTCGCAGTAATCGGTGATCTTGATGCCGCGTACCAGTTCCATGACAAAATAGGGCCGACCCGTGTCCGTGGCGCCCGCATCCAGCACCTTGGCAATGTTGGGATGATCCATCAAGGCCAGCGCCTGCCGCTCCGCCTCAAACCGGGCGATGACCGACTTGGTATCCATGCCCAGCTTGATGACTTTGAGCGCGACCCGGCGGTGAACGGGTTCCTCCTGCTCGGCCATATAGACTACCCCACAACCGCCTTCGCCGATCTGCTGGAGCAATTTATAGCGGCCAATGCGGTCGCCGGGTTTATTGGCGGGGAGACGGAGGGTTCCCTCTGGCGGAACGGCAGCCGGACTTTCGAGGAAGGCACCGGCTTCATCGCTGGCTTGAAGCAGTTCCTCAACGCGTTGACGCAAGGCGGTATCGCCGGCACAGGCCTGATCAAGGTAAGCGACGCGCTCCGCGACCGGCAACTTCAGAGCCGCGCTGAAAACCTCAATTTCGCGATCACCGGGATCAATCATGTAAAGACGCCATCACTTTCCATCATCCAATGCGTAAAACCAGGGCAAAGGGCGCAACGAATGTGGCGGGCAGGCCGCCGAACCATTTCTATCACTGCATCTATCGCCCGCTTTCCATCCGGGCGCAAGCAGCCGCATTGCACTTGCGCGGGCGCATTCCAGTTCCGACAGCCCAGGACCGCAGGTTGACGCCGCATGTGGGTTGGGGCATCCTGCCGGCGCCTTCAATGAATAAATGCAAAGGAAATGCTGGATCGCCGGGTCCCGTGACAGTGAACACTTCGACGGGAACTTGGGTTCAAATCAAAGGCCAAATCTCGCGGCGCGTCTCCATCATCGCCGTCATTGTGGCCAGCCTGGTTGCGGATGCCGCCTGGGGGCAGGCCTCCGCGGGAAGTTCGCCCGCGCCGGCCACAAATGCCTCAACCGCCAGCGGCATGGCGCGCGGCACACGCCGCAACAACCGCGCTCCGGCGACACCGCGCAATCCCGTGCCCATTCTGCCTGCCTTGCCCGCTCCCAATGACAGGTCGTTTTATGCCAGCAACGACGTGCCGCATGGCCGGGTGGAACAAGTGAATTACAAAACGTCCGCGGGCGCCGACAAGCGCATGCGCGTCTATCTCCCGCCCGATTACGACGCCGATGCCGGCAAGCGCTACCCGGTGCTTTACCTTAATCACGGTGGCGGCGAAAACGACAGCCATTGGAGCGCCACCAATCCGAGTTCGGGGGGCTTCGCGAATTTCATTCTTGACAACCTCATCGCCGCCGGCAAGGCGCGGCCGATGATCATCGTCATGCCCAACACCAGCGGCGTGGTTTCAGGCACGCCGCCCAAGCCGGGGGAGGATGACGCCTGCTCGCGCGAATACTTGCAGGACATCCTGCCCTATGTTGACAGCCACTATAGGACGCGCGCCAATCGAGAGAGCCGCGCCGTTGCCGGTCTTTCCATGGGAGGGTTTGTGGTCCTCAACACGGGCCTGACGCATCTGGACACGTTCGGCGGGCTGTTTGTGTTCAGCTCGGGTTACTGGCCCGATCAACTTCCGGCTTTTGAGCAAAACATCCAGCCGCTGCTCAGCCAGGCGAACATCAATGACCGCTTCCGGATGCCGATCTATTTCGCGGCCGGCGAAACGGATATCGCGCTGCTCAACAGCCAGCGAACACTGGCGGTGTTCAACAACTGCGGCGTCCGCAATTTCTGGGTGCTCAGTTCCAACGGCCACGAGTGGTTGAACTGGCGGCGCTATCTCTATCAAACCGCGCAGATTATGTTCCCCGAAGACCGTTGAGGTGACATTCTAAATTATTCTTTGACAACAGAGTTATGGAAAGTTTGATCGAAGAACTCAAAGCCAAGATCATTGCCGGGTTCAACCTCGAAGGCGTCACGGCCGCGGACATCAATCCTGACGCGCCGATTTTTGGCATGGGTCTGGAGCTGGATTCCATTGACGCCCTCGAACTGGTCGCCATTTTGGAGCAGGACTACGGCATCGTCATCCTCGAACGCTCCGTCGCGGACAAAGCGTTCGCCTCCCTCCGCGCTCTTGCCGAATTCGTCGCCGCCAACCGCGTCTGATGTCCCCGCGGAATCCAGTCATCACCGGCGCCGGCATCGTATGCGCCGCCGGCCGTGGCGTGGCGCCGGTCTGGGAATCGATCCGCTCCAACCGCTCCGGCCTTGGCCCGCTCACCTTGTTTTCCTCGCCCCGCTACGCGAACCACCTCGTCGGCCAGGTGCGCGACAATGTGGACGCGCTCGCCGGCAACGTGCGCGGCTCCCGCTCCGACAAACTTTCCTGGATTGCCGCCCGTGAGGCTCTGGCCGCCGCCGGTCTCGACTCCGCCCCGGCCAATACCGATCCGCTTCGCGTTGGCGTGATGCTCGGCGCCACGGTCGGCGGCATGTTGGGAACGGAAAAGTTCCTCGCCGCCCTCCTCCGTGAAAATAAACATCGTTTCGGCCCGCTGCGTTTTCACGAATGCGCCTCCGCCGCGGACTTGTGCGCCGGTAAAATCGGCGCCCTCGGCCCGGTTGCAACCCTTTCCACCGCCTGTTCCGCCGGCGCGATGGCCATTCTCGCCGCCGCCGAACTCATTGAACAAGGCGAAGCCGATCTCATGCTTGCCGGCGCGGGTGATTCACTCTCCCAGTTTACCCTCAACGGCTTCGGCTCGCTTCTCCTGCTCGACCCCAACGGCTGTCGTCCCTTTGATGCGCGGCGCGCCGGCATCAGCCTGGGCGAAGGCGCGGCCATGCTCGTCATTGAAGCCCGGGAAACCGCCCTGGCGCGCGGCGCGAGAATTCTCGCGCGCCTCACCGGCTGGGGCGCGAGTTGCGACGCCTTCCACGCCACCGCGCCGCGGCCCGACGGCTCCGGCGCGCTCGCCGCGATGGAAAGCGCTCTCCAACGCGCCCGGCTTCGGCCCGGTGAAATTGATTTTGTCAGCGCCCACGGCACCGCCACGCCTGACAACGACGCCATGGAAACGCGGGCGTTGAAACAGCTTTTCGGCGGCTGTCCGCCGCCCGTGGCCTCGGTAAAACGGTTCTTCGGCCACACGCTTGCCGCGAGTGGCGCCATCAAAGCCGTCCTGGCCGTTCAATCGCTCCTCGAACAGGCTGTGCCCGGCACGCCCGGCTTCGAGGTTGCCGATCCCGCTCTTGGCCTGGATCCGGTGAGGGTGTTTCGAGCGCAGCCCCTCTCGCGCATCTTGAGCAACTCGTTCGGCTTCGGCGGCAATAACGTCGCCCTCGTGATTGAACGCGCCGATTCCGACCAGAGCGCGCCAGCGCCCCTAGCGCCGCAACCGGAACGGACGCGCTCCAAAGGATTCGCCATCGTCGGCGTTGGCGCGGTCAGCGCCGCCGGCGGCTCGCCCGGGGAAATCGCGGCGGCCTTTCGCAACGGCGGCCCGGCGGTTTCGCCGTTTCCAGTGTCTGTCAGCTCGCCCGCGGCGCAGGCGAGGGTTTACGCCTGCGGCGACTTTGGCGCGGATCAATTCATTGGACCAGGCAGACGCCGCAAGTTGAGCCGGCTCCAACAAATGGCGCTCGTCGCCGCGCGAAAGAGCTTCGCTTCCGTCCCCGCTCCCGTTGCGCCGGAGAAAATCTGCGTCGCCATCGGCACCGGCCTTGGCTCCGTCAACGATACGGCCGCGTTCGTGGAAAACATGATTTTGAAGGACGAACGCGCGCCGCGCCCCGCGCTCTTCACCAGTTCGGTCCATAACTCGCTGGCTTCGCAGATTGCCATTGAACTGAATTGTTCGGGCTTGAACTCAACGCCCATCCAGCGCGAGATATCTTTTGAGACGGCTCTCTGGCAGGCCGCCACCGAACTGGCGTCGGGCCGCGCGGATTTCGCGCTCGCCGGAGCGGCGGACGAATTGAGCCGGCATCAACTGGCCGCCGGCATCCGCTGGGGCTGGTGGCACGAGGCGTCGCCGGAAATCCGGCCCTTTGCCGGCGCTCTGAAAAACCGCCAGCGCCCCCTTCCCGGCGAAGGCGGCGCGGTGGTCACGCTCACCCGCGAGGACAATCCCATTCCGCCCCTCGCGTATGTTTCGGCCATCCGCATTGGCCGTTCCGAACAGCCGAACGCCGCGGTCGAGGCGCGCTGGATTGTCCAGACCCTCGAACGCGACGGCATCTCACCCGGCAGCGTGGATTTGCTTCTGACCGGCGCAAATGGTTTGACGGGGCCCGATAATTTTTATCGCGCCGTCGCGGAGGAATTCTCGCGGCTGGCCGGACGGAGCATACCGTGCGGCGCCTACAAACGCGCGTGCGGCGAACACCATTCCGCATCGGCCTTCGGCTTTCTTACTGCTGTCGGTTTGGCGCGCGGCGGAATCGCGCCGGAACTTTGCGCGATGGACAAGACAACCTTGCCCGGCGGTTGCCGGACCGTGGTGCTCTTGACTTTCACGCCGTCGGGAACGAAAGGAATGTGTTGCGTCCGCGCCTGACCAGATACCAGATGATTGTCGTCGCCACGCTCTGCGCGGCGGCGGTGATTTGTATTTCCCTTCGCGGTGCGGAGCGGATTTGGTGCCTGGCGGCGCTTTGCTCGCTGTCCGGTTTGTGCGTCGGTCTGGGCGTGTCGTTTCCGCGATGGCAGATGTTCGGGGAGAGTATCTGCGCCGCGGCGGCAAAACGGAAGATCGTCGCGCTGACCTTCGACGACGGACCGGACGCGCGGAACACGCCCGAATTGCTGGCGCTTCTGGCAGGGCGGAAAATTCGCGCCACGTTCTTTTGCGTGGGAATGCGCGTCGCGCAACAGCCTGAACTTGTCAAACGCATGGCTGCGGAAGGCCACGCCATCGAAAACCACTCCTTCCTCCACAGTCCTTTCACGAACATTTTCTCCGTCCGGCGCCTCCGGGGCGATTTGTCGCGCGCCCAGGCCGAAATCACCCGCGCCGCCGGGCGCGCGCCGGAGTTTTTCCGTCCGCCGGTGGGGTTGACCAATCCCCGGGTTTTCCGCGTAACGGGCGAGCTGGGTTTGAAAGTGGCCGGCTACACGGCGCGTGGATTGGACCGGCGAGGTGACGCGCCGGAGGAGATCGCCGGGCGGTTGCTGCGCGAACTCCAGCCCGGGGCGATTTTTTTGCTGCACGACGGCGGCGTGCCGTGCAAACGGCTGCTGGCCGTGGTGACGTTGCTGTTGGACAAACTGGAGAGCGAAGGCTATCAATGCGCGCGGCTGGATGAATTGATCGCAGAACAATGAGAATCCCCGACCGCAAAATCATGCTGTGTTCATTGCTGCTGGCGATTTTCCCGCCCCGCGCCGGCGCCCAGACCAACCCGCCCGCGTCGCTGGAGAATATCAGCGCCGCGATGAGCCGGGCGCGAACGCTGTTCATGCGCTTCGTCCAGGAACGCCATTTGTCACTTTTCAACGAGCCGTTGCGCTCGGAGGGTTTCCTTTGCTTTCAAAAACCGGGCCGCATCCGCTGGGAGACCACCGTCCCCTACAAATCCATTTTGGTTTCCGACGGCTTCGGCACGGCGCAGTTCGAGTGGATGGACGGGAAATGGACGAAGCTGGATTCGGGCCTGGGCGACGCGCTGCAAAATGTCATGTCGCAGATCGCCGGCGTGATGGACGGGCGCTACGCCAATGACCGGCGGAGCTACGCCGCCACGGTGACGAACATCGCCGGCGACCTGGTCGTCACGCTCGTTCCCCAAAACGAAACCGTGCGCACCATGATGGCGGCCATCGAAGTGCATCTGGCGGCCGATTTGAAGGAAACCCGGCGCGTCGTGCTGCGCGAAAATGGCGGCGATTACACCGACATCCGCTTCAGCGAACAGTCCGTCAATTTTGAACCGCCTGCGGGTACTTTTGACCGCGGCGCGCCCGTGGACATCGGGAAAATCCGTTCGGCGGCAGCCAACGCCAAACCGTGAGATCATGACCGCGGGGCCAGGCAAAACGATATTGTTGACCGCGCTGTATGTCGCGCTCAACGGCGGCTGCGCGGCGCGGGGTCCCATTGCCGCGCCCGCGGTTTTGCCCGATGACGGCGGCCGCCAGGCCGCATTTGCCCGCGCCGGACGGACGATCGGGAATCTTTTCCCGGCGCAATACCGCTCAACCCAGCGCGCCATCGTGACGGCGGGCGGCAAGCAGTTCGCCTGTGACGGTTTGCTGAGCGTCTCGCCAGCCGAAGGCCACCACCTGGCCATAGTCAGCAGTTTTGGCGTGGTGACGGATTTGCGCGTGAAGGCGGATGGCGCCTGCGAACTGCTCAAGGTCACGCCGCTGTTCCGCGAAGACTGGAGCCGCCGGTACGTTGCGCGCGATTTGCGCCGGCTGTTCATTGCGCCGCCGAATTTGCGGCCCGCCGGCCGGCTCGCCAACGACAGCATTGTTCTGGAGACCGCGCCGGATTCCGACGGTGTGACGGCGCAATACATTTTTTCCGCCGACGGCGTCCGCTGGCTGGCGTTGGATTTGATTCGGAACGGGACAGCCCATTACCGCGCGACGCCGAAAAACTTCCGCAAATTCCCCGGAACGTCCGCCGAAATCCCCGGCGGGTTTGAGGTCAGCGCGGAGGCCTATCGCCTGGATCTGCGAATCACGGAACTGGCCGCGCCCGGAACGGAGGCGCAGCCGTGAGCCGCCCGCGCAAATGGATTCGGCGGTTGCTCTGGATCGCGGGCGGCGGGGTGATCGCGCTGGTGGTTTTGTGGGGCGTGATGCTCGCGCTGATGTATCAATGGGTGGCGCAGCCGCCGCCGCTGGCGCGGCCCCCGGCCATCGTTTCGCTCGCGCCCGAAGCCCGCGGCGACCGGGTCTATCTCGGCCAAAACTGGTTTGGCAGGCGCGATAACCTGCCGGTGCTTTACCTCGCCGGCGGGCCTTTTGAGATGGGTTATGCCAACGGAGTGTTGACACAGAAACTCATTCATCGCCAGGAGGATTCCGTGCTCGCCCTGCTCAATCGCGCCGCTCCCTGGAAGGGGCTGCAATTCGCGCTGAAGTTCTTTGTGACGTTCAAGAACCGGCATATCGCGGCGAACATCACGCCGGATTTGCAAATGGAAATGCTGGGCATCGCCAGCGGCTGTCCCGACGCCCATCCCGATATGGGCCCGTGTTACAACCGCGTTTTGAATTATCACGCCGCCCAGGACATCTCCTACATGTTGATGAACAGCCCGCTCCTGCGGCGCGGCTGCACGGCCTTCGGCGCGTGGGGCGGCGCCACGATGGGAAGCCATTTGCTGTGCGGACGCGATTTTGACTGGGAAGCCGACCCGGTGTTTGACGAGAATAGAGTTTTGATCATTTGCGAGCCGAGCAACGGCATCCCCTTCATTTCGCTGGCGTGGGCGGGCATGGCCGGCTGCGTTTCCGGCATGAACCGCGAAGGCGTTTCCATCGTCGTCAACGGAGCCCCCTCGCATCTGCCTGCCGACGGCGCGACGCCCACGTGCCTGGTGGCGCGCGAGGTGTTGGAACACGCCCGCAACCTGGCTGAAGCGACCGCGATCATCCGCAAACGCCGGGTGTTCGTCTCCGCGATGTTTCTCATCGGCAGCCGCGCGGACGGGAAATTCATCGTGGTCGAGAAGACGCCGGAAAAAACGGCCGTGCGCGAGCCGGAGAGAAGCGCGGACTGGCTTGTCTGCGCCAATCATTATCTGACGGCGGAATTGAAAGACGACCCGATCAACGAGACCTACAAACGCGCCGACACTTCGTTGCCGCGCTTTGAACGCATGACGGAGCTTCTGGGCGCTGAAACCAATCGTCTTGACGCGTCGGGATGCGCGGCGATTCTCCGCGACCGGCGCCTGCCCGGCGGCGGGTTTGCGGGCAATGGCCACCGCGCCTCGCTGAATCCCCTCATCGCAACGCATTCGGTGGTGATGGATTTGACGGCGGGAGTTTTCTGGGCCGCCACCCCGCCGCACCAGCTTGGAAAATTTATCGCGTTCAACCTGGGCGCGCCGGAGGAATTATTGCCCGAACAAGCCTTGCCTGCTGATCCGATGCTCGGCGACGGCGAATACAAAAGCTATCTCGCCGCCAAAAGCGATCTGGGCGAGGGCTGGCGCGCTTTGAAAAAGGCCGATCTCGCCGCGGCGCTGGCGTTCGCGACGGCGGCGGAGAAGAACAATCCCGGTTTTTATCAGAACTCGTGGCTGTGCGCCGAGGTCCTCCTCCGCCAGGGCAAACAAGCCGAAGCGACCGATGCGTGTCAGCGCGCGCTGGCCGGCAAGCCGGCGCTGGCCGGAGAACGGCGGCGGATAGAACAACTCCTGGCCCGGGCGAAAGCGCTCCCATGAAAACCCCATCCGAAACCTTCTACCCGCTGAAGGTCGCGCTGGGCTGCGTCGGCTATGCCAGCTATTTCGCGTCGAAGATCGTTTTCGTCGCGCTGGTTTTTCCGGCGTTTCTGATCCTGCTGCCCTTTCGGCGGGCGCGGCAACGTTTCATTCAGGTGGTGACGCATCGTTACCTGGGATTCTTTTCCCGCTGCTGGCTGCCCTTTATCGGCTCGTACCAGATCGCCGAGATTTCCGGCCTCCAACAGGCGCTGGCCGCGCGTCCGGCGGTCCTGGTGGCCAATCACCGCAGCCTGATGGACGCCCTGTTGGTGCTCGGCCTGCTGCCGCGCAGCGGCGCGTTGATAAAATCGCGCGACACGCGCAAGGTGATGAACGGCCTGCTGGCGCGCTATTTCGACTTGGTGAGCATTGACCGCGGCTCGCTGGAATCCGTTTCCGCCACGCTCGAAAAAAGCCGGCGCTTGCTGGCCGGCGGCAAGAACCTGCTGGTGTTTCCCGAAGGCACGCGCGCGCGCAGCGGGCGTCTGCAACATTTCAACCTCATCGCCTTCGACCTGGCCCTGGCCGCCCGCGTGCCGGTGGTGCCGGTGATCCTCCACACCCCCTGGCCTTTCATGGCCAAGCTGCCCGGCAGCATCTTTCCCCGTCACCGCAACGATTACAGAATCCGGTTTCTTGACCCGGAGATTCCCGGCCGCGATGATGACGCCGCCGCGCTGTGCGATCGCGTCCATCGCCGGATGGCGCGGGAGCTGAAGCAATTGGACGCGGGCACGATCTGGGAAATCAAATCACCTCAGCCATGAATACCAAACCATTGTTTGCCCTGGAAGACATCCTGCCGGTGCTGCCGCATCGCCCGCCGTTTCTGTTTGTTGACCGCGTGATGCTTCTGGAGCCGCACAAACTCATCATCGCCGAACGCGCGCTGCGACCGGACGAACCGCACTTTGCCGGGCATTTTCCGGGCCGGCCCATCATGCCCGGCGTGCTCATCGCCGAGGCGCTGGCCCAAACCGCCGGCCTGCTGATCGGCTTGAGCGAAAAACTCTCCGCCGCCGCCCCGCCGCAAAAACCCAAGGTGTTTTTTCTCGCTCTCACGAACATCAAGTTCACCCATCCCGCCGTGCCGGGCGACGTGCTGGCCCTGCGCGCGGCCATCGACCGCCAGTTCGGCGCGCTGCATCGTTTCAACGTGGAAGCGACATCGGGCCGCAACCTCGTGGCCTCCGGCTCGCTGACTTTGGCGCTGGTTGAGGGAAACAACTCAGCCGCGAACGCCTAAAGCCTCAAAAATAATCCCAATCATCCGCCGGTTGGTTTCGGCGTCCTTGACGGCGATGCGCACGGCGCGGTTCCCCAAGCACGATCCCATCGTGGCGACGTTGCGCAGGAACAGGCCGCGCTCGCGGCAGCGGGCGATGAGGGCGTCGGCATCCGGGCCGTTCTCAGGCAGGTGGCACAGGACAAAGTTGGTGACGCCGGGAATGATCTCCCAGTTCAGGGGCTTGAGCGCCTCAATGAGTTGCAGCCGCAAGGCGCGCGTCTCCTGGTATTTCGCGGCGTAGTAGGCGGGGTCTTCGAGCGCCTTGACCGCGGCGATCTGGGCGGGAAGGCTCACGGCCCACGGCGGGGTCAGCGCCCGCAACGACTCCAGTTGATGCGGGCCGGCGCACAGATACGCCACCCGCGCCCCGCTCAGCGCATAGGCCTTGGACATCGACTTGCAGACAATTATATTTTCCGAACGCGCGGCAAACGGCTCAAGCGACTGGCCCGGCCCGGCGTAGTCAACGTAGGTTTCGTCCACCCACACGCGCGTCGCCGGGGGCGCCTTGCGCAAAGCGTCCTCCAGCTCTTCGCGCGGCACATGCTGGCCCGAGGGACTGTTGGGGTTGACCAGCACGATAAGGTCGTATTCGCCGGCCAGGCTCAACTCAAGGCGGCCCGGATCAAGGCGGTATTGTTCGGCGCGCGGCAAGGAGAGCCGCTCGACGCGGCAGCCAACGATGCGCTCCAGGACATGCGCGTATTCGCCGTAGGTCGGATCGAGTATCAGCACCCGCGAATCCGCCGTCAGCCAGCGTCCCAACGCCAGGAAGATCAGGTTGGAAGAACCGGCGCCAGGCAAAATGCACTCCGGGCGCACGCCCCGCTCCCGCGCAATGGTCCGGATCAATCCTTCGCAGCCCGTCGGTGGCGACGCCCGCAGAATCTGCGGCAGGCGTTGCGCGAGCGCCGCGACGGCCTTGGGCGAGGGCGGGAACCAGGCGTCCAGCACGTCGGCATTGATGATCGAATCCAGCCGTTCCAGCGTTTGAAACTCGTCGCCGACGGCTTCAAAGAATTTCCCGCCGTGGTAGCAGGCGGCGGGCGTGTCAAACGCGACGCCGATCTGCCACGCTATTTCGGTCTGAACCCGCTCGAGGATAGGGCGGACGCCGGGAAGGGCCGCGTGGATGTCGGCCAGGGTTCCATGCAGCAGGCCGTAGGTGACCGCGCCGGCCCGCACATCCTGGCCTGTCGGCTTAAGCCCGACCCGGAGATGGATGTTGCGGATTTCCTTGCGGCCGATGGCCGCAATGCGCGTGCCGCCGCGCGCCTCGACCCAGCGAAACGCGGCATACATGAGCGCCGAGGCGAGAAGACTGCGCCGGGAGGCCTGCGGCACCGTGAGCAGGCGGATCTCGTAGAGTTTGTCGTCCACGGAAAAGGGCAGTTGCCCGCGCGTGAAATACTTGTCAATTGAATAGCCTGCCCCGCCCGGCGGCGTGATCGATACGAATCCCGCGATCCGGCCGCCGTCGGCGACCACGATATAATGGTTGAACGCATCGAGCGAATCGGTCAGCCGCCCGGCCTCGTTGCGGGAATGTTGTCCCAGCTCGGCGGCATAAACCTCGTGGCGCATCCGGTAAATCGTTTCGCGGTCGCGCTCGTCCGCCATGCGCATGACCAGCCGGCGGGCGGACGGGAGGTCCGCGCCGGTTGGCTCATCCGACATCGTGGGTAATTGCAGGACCTTTGACGGCATTGCGGGACTTTAGTTAAGGCGCGCGGCCATTTCAATGCCGCGCTGATTGTTGACGTTGCAAATCCTTGTCTCCCTCCCGAAGCCGTTGGCTCGCGCCAAACCGGACAGCACGCGCCCCGGCCCGACCTCGAACAACGACAATTTTTCCGCCCCGCGCAACGAAGCCATCGCCGTCCGCCAGCGGACTGGCTCAACAAGGTTGCGGGCGATGAGTTGCCGGATTTCCCGCGCGTCGCTTTCCGGCGCGGCGGTGACGTTGAAAATCAACGGGGCCTGCGACGCGCGAAATTCAATCGTGTCGAGCCAGATCGAGAACTCGCGCCGCGCCCGCGCCATGAACGGGCTGTGCCACGGCCCGGCAACGGCAAGCCGGCGGCACTGGCCCAGCTTCTGAGCCGCAATGACTGAAGCGAACTGTTCGAGCGCGCCATTCTCGCCGGAAACAACGATCTGGTTCGGGGCGTTGTCATTGGCCAAAACGATGGGCGCGCCGGTGAATTCCCGCGCGAGCAAACGCGGAACAGTGTCCCGCTCAACGGAAGTTACCGCGGCCATCCCCCCCGGCGCTCCGGCGGCGGCAGCCTCCATCAATTCGCCGCGCTTGGCTGCGATATCCACGGCGGCTTCAAAACTCACGATGCCCGCCGCCGCAAGCGCTGAGATTTCGCCAAGCGAATGGCCGAGAATTCTCTCCGGCCGCACGCCGCTCTCCAGCAGCCGGCGCAGATAGCCGAGTGAAACGCAGACCAGCAGCGGCTGAAGATTCCGGGTGCGCGTCAATTCGCGGTCCGGCCCGCGCAGGCAGATTCTTTCCAAATCGCAGCCCGTCCGGTCGCTCGCGCGGCCGACAAGCTCGCGAAACGGCGCATCCCCCTTGAACAGGTCCGAAGCCATGCCGGTCTCCTGCGAACCCTGGCCGGGGAAAAGAAACACATTCATCGCAATCAAGCCGCTGTGGCGGTCAGGCCGCCATCCACGACAACGCACTGGCCCATGATGTAGGAGGCCGCATCGGAGGCCAGAAACGCGACGACGGCCGCGATTTCCTCGGGCCGCCCGAATCGTTTGAGGAGGATGCGTTCGAGGTTCTTCTCCTTGATCTGGCGCGGCACGCGCGCCGACATGTCAGTCTCAACGAAGCCGGGCGCGACGGAATTGACGCGGATGTTTCTGGAGCCCAGTTCCGCCGCAAGCGCCCGGGTGAACGCCAGCAGCGCCCCTTTGGAGGCGGCGTAATTGGTCTGGCCCATGACGCCGATGATGCCGGCGATGGACGCCAGATTGATGATGACGCCGCGGCGCACGCGGAGCATCGGACGGGTCACGGCCTTGCACCAGCGATAGACGCCGTTGAGGTTCGTGTCAATGACGCGGTTCCAGTCCTCCTCCGGCATCAGCATGAGAAACATATCGGCGGTGATGCCGGCGTTGTTGACCAGCACGTCAATCTTCCCGGCGGCGGCGATGATTTTTTCCACCGCGGCCTCTATGGCCCCGGCGTCGTCCTGCGCGCACTGGATGGCCTCGGCCTTTGTGGCGGCGGCAACTTCATCGGCCGCCTTCCCGTTCTGATGAAACGTAAAAAACACCCTCGCGCCCCCCGCGGCGAAGCGTTCCACGATGGCGCGGCCAATGCCGCGCGAACCCCCGGTGACGATGACGACTTGACCTTCAAATTCGAGGCTCATAATTCAGGGGTTCATTTCAGCGCCTGGTAGCGCCGCCAGATTTCGTCGGGCCATTCCTTGACGAGTTTCCGGGTCTGCCTGTTTGACATCGTCACCGCGGTCTGGCCGAACGCCATCGCGGCGCGATGTTTTTCGTGGATGAGGTAGTGGCTGAAGACCAGCCGCCCTTCGTAGGCGGGCTGGACGCGGTGCGTGGTGTAAAGGAGCAGCGGCATCCCCAATGTCACCGGCTTGCGGTAATGGCAGACGTTTTCCACCACGGGCATGAACACTCCCAGTTTCATCGCCTCCTCAAGCGGCAGCACTTCAAAGAGGATCTGCAATCGGCCCTCCTCGAACCATAGAAAATAATTTGAGTTGTGAATCACGCCCATCATGTCCGTCTCGTGAAACGCCGGCTGGATGAGCCGCTTGCGCTTGATCAGGCGGCCTTTGGATTGGGACAACAGATTCAACATGCGCCCGCCTGGTTCACATCTCGTCGAGCTTCACCGTCAGGCTCTTCGGCACGATCGGCGGCATGGATATCGAACGCGCCACCGCGCCGTCGGGCGCGCCGACGCGGAATGGCAGGCCGGAAAACGCCAATTCCAACGGCAGCAATCCCAGCGCCAGCGGCTGGTTCAGCACATGCGAAACGCAGCCGGTCACGACCGCGCCCACGGCCCTGCCTTCGTGGAAAATCCGCGCGCCGCTCCGCAGCGCGGCGCAATCCGCGTCCGCCGCGAAACCGATGATTTTTTGCTTCAAGCCGGCGGCGCGGCGTTCCTTGATGGCCGCGCAGCCGCTGAAATTCTCCTTCTCCATATCCATCATCCACTGCAAACCAAGCGGCAGGGGGTCGCGCACGATTTCGCCTTCGCGGAATATGTTGAAGAACCGCCCTTCCAGCCGGAGCGCGTCATGCGCGTCCGCGCCGGCAAGCCGTCCGCTCCGCTCATCAACCCCGGCCTTCAGCGCGTCGAACAACTCCGCCGCGATCTTCACCGGCGCCACCAGCAGGTAGCCGAACTCTGACGTCTTGCCCGCCCGAATGAAGCGCACCGGCTCGCCCAGGAACTGGTAATTCTCAATCGACAGATAAGGCAGGCCGATGATGTCCGGGCCAAAAATCTTTTTTACAATCTCCCACGCCCTGAAACCATCCAGGCTCAGGACGACGTGGTCGGCGGTCAAATCCTTGGCCGGAGATTCTTTGCCCTCCAAAGAGAGCAGCGCGTTCAGTTGGGCGTCCGGCACAATGCTTTCGCAGATGAAGACAAACTCCTGGTCGTTGTTCGCTACGAAACAATCCGCGGCCAGTAGTCCATTGTTGTCGGCCAGAAACGTGTGGAGCACGCGGCCGAAGCGGATTTTGGGCACGTTGCCCGCCAGCAGCGCATCAAGGTAATCAATGCCAGGCGTCTCGGGCAGCGTGAAAACGCGCGCGAAAGAAAAATCCGCCAGCGCGGCGGCGTCGCGCACCGCCCCGCATTCGGCGCGCGGATTTCCAAAATGCGCCGCGACCTCGACGCCGTGGCGTTCACGAAACACCGCGCCGGCGGCGGCGAGCTTCTCTCTGAGAGGGGAGCTTCTCACGCGCGGCCCCCTTTGGCGTCCTGCTGTACGATCACGAAGTCCACAACCGTATTGATTGAGCGCAACACGGAGATATTATCATCAGGAATCTTGATGTTGAAGCAGGTCTCCACGCACAGGACGATTTCCAGCGCGTCGAGCGAATCCAATCCCAAACCGGAGCCGAGCAGCGACACGTCCTCGTGCAAATCTTCCGGGAGGAAGGGCAAATTCAGGCGGCGGATCAATTCCTGTTTGAAGGTGTCTATCACCTGGCGCCGGCGCGCTATGGTTCGATCAATTGCTTCGGACATTAAGGCTTTCAGTTAAACCGCCATTTTTGCCCCCGCGCATCCGATTATCAAGCCGAAATTGACAATCCTGGGGCAGATGGGCACGCTCCCGCCGCAATGGCGGACCACCCTGTTTATGATGTGCTGATTGCCGGTGGCGGATTGGCTGGGCAATGCCTGGCCCGCCAACTCAAGCTCGCCCGTCCGGGTCTGTCCGTCGCCGTGGTTGATTATGAAAAAAGGCCTCTGCCCGAAGCGGCCTTCAAGGTCGGCGAAGCCACCTCGGAACTCGGCGCCCACTATTTTGCCGTCAAACTTCAGCTCAAGGATTACCTCAATCGCGATCAGCTTCTGAAGAACGGCCTCCGCTTTTTTTTCGGCGATGCGCAAGGCCCGTTGCAAGATCGTCCCGAGTACGGGCCGCGGCAGTTCCCGCCCATTTCGTCGTTCCAATTGGACCGCGGCAGACTGGAAAATCATTTGCGCGATCTCAATCAGGCTGCGGGCATCGCGTTGCTGGAAGGTTTCGCCGTGGGGGAAATCTCGCTCGGCGACAATGACGCGCCGCATACGACAGTCGCAATGGAACGCGACGGAGGCGAAAGGATTTCAATTCGCTCGACTTGGGTGGTGGACTGCACAGGGCGCCGGAGGATGCTTCAGAAGAAATTGAATCTCTGCCTGCCAAGTCCGTTGAAACACAGCGCGAGCTGGTTCCGCGTGAGGGGAGAGTGCAAGGTGGAGAACTTTGTGCCGGCGGACAATGTCGCCTGGCACGGGCAAGTTCCCGGCGGCATCCGTCATCGCTCCACCAACCATCTGGTGGGCCGCGGATACTGGGTTTGGCTCATTCCCCTTTCCTCCGGCAACACCAGCATCGGCATCGTTGTGGACGAGAGAATTCATCCGATTGCGGAGATCAACACCTGGGAAATGGCGCTGGCTTGGCTGGCGATTCATGAACCGGTCGTGGCACGGAACCTTGAAGGGGCCAGTGTGATGGATTTTTTGTTTCTCCGCGATTTCAGCTACGAAACCAAACAATTCTATTCCGCCGGCCGTTGGGCGTGCGTGGGCGAGGCGGCGGCGTTTCTTGACCCATTTTACAGTCCCGGCTCGGATTTCATCGCGATGGGCAACACGATGGCGACGCGTCTCATCAGCCGGCATTTCGAGAGAGGCCTGACCGACGCCGCCGTGGAGCAGAGCAACGCCACAATGTTGATGCTGCATCGCGCCTTCACCGAGGTTTTCCGCGACCAATATCCGACGTTTGGCCGCGCGAAGGTGATGACGGCGAAAATTATTTGGGACAACGCCTCGTATTGGGTGTTCGTCTGCCAGGCGTTTTTTCAGGACATTTTTTTCGATGACGATTCCCTTGACCGCTACAGCCGCGTGTTCGACCGGTTTTACCAGCTCAATCTGCGCGTGCAGCAGTTGTTTCGCGATTGGGCGGCGCTTGGCCGCGACGGTTCCGGCTATGATTATCTGGGCTATGCGGATTTTCCGGTGGCCGCGCGCAGCCATCTGGAACTCGCCCGCAAAATGAGGCCGCGCCGTCTTCTGGAATGGCTTGAGTCAAACCTGGAGCGTTTTCGCGCGTGGGCCATTGTGCTCTTTCTCATCGCCATCGAAGATGCCGCTCCGGAATGGCGCGGGCGGATCGCGGAGAAACACCTGACGACGGAGTTGATTGATTTGAATAATCTCCAGGCCGCCGCCGACGGGCGCGCTCCGAACCGCGCCGAAAGAAATCCCCCAGCGGCCGAAATCACCTCAATGAAACGCCAGATGACAAAGCTATTTCCCCATTATGATTGCCTGCGGGAAACCTCTGGCAGCGGCCAGCCCGCCGTTGCAACGAATAGCGTTGGACGGCCCCCGTCCAGAGCGGATGATTTCATTGCTTCAACGGCTCCACCGTTGTGAAGTCCGGTTCCATTTTCACCTCAAACAACTGCGGGTCCAACGGCGGGTTCACCACGGGATGGTAAAATTCGTTGCGGAGGCTGGAACCATCGCTGAATGTCAACGCCGTGCCGACGGGCGTAAAGTCGTCCTCGCGAAAACTGATGTCGAGCCGCGCGATGAACTTGCGCGCCGCCCCGCTGCGCGGCTGCAGCGCCAGGGTGGCGACGCCGTTGGTCTCCGTCAGCGCGAGGATTTGGAACTTGGCCTCCATGTTGGTGCGGCTGCGGGGGAAGCTCGCCTCAAGCAGTGCCAGCGCATCCTGCCACGGGCCGGGGTGGGCGGAGAGCAGCGGATATTTCTCCACCCGTTTGAGACGGGGATAGACGATCATCAGTTCCGCCGCTTGGCGCAGGGCGATCGTTTGCGGCGGCTGCCCCAACTCCCAGCGGAACCGGTCCGGCACGGCGATCCAGACCTTGCCGTCGGCAACGAGCGGCTGCGCCAGCGTCTTGAAACTGCGCGTCTGCACGATGTCCGCCGTCCACGTGCGCAGGTTCGCCTGCGCGGCGATCCACTTGTCCAGCAGATCGGCGGAACGGGCCGGAACGCCTGATAAAATGAACAGGATCGCCAGAAGCGGAATTCTTCCAAAAAAAGCCATCTGGAGATTATGGGGGGCCACCGCCGCAAACGCACGCCTGTTTTCCGGGCGCTTGACGAGCGGCTCAGGTTTGCCATGCTGCGAAATGAAAATGGATTCCGCGTCTCCGGCAAATTGTTTTTGCGCGCCGTTCGCGCTCCGACGGCTCGCGGCCGCCGGCGGCGCGATGGCGCTGGTTTTTTTCGGGCTGTGCGGAACCGGCTGCCGCACCACCGCCACGCGCCAGATTTCCGACCCGGCCCCGGCCGTCGCGCGGCTGCGCGCGGGGGGAGGCGTCCGGGCTGAATCGGACGCGTTGGTAAAACCGTTGCTGGCCAGCGGCGAAGTTTTCGGGATGGTCGTGGGAGTGGTCACGCCGGACGGAGCGACGCAGAGTTTCAGTTACGGACGGAGCGGACGCGCCGGCGACACGAACGCACCCGGTCCGGACGACCTGTTTCAAATCGGCTCGGTCTCCAAGTTGTTTACAGAAACGCTCCTGATGCAGTTGGAAGCCGAAGGGCAAATAAGCGACGACGCCACGGTGCGCGACATCCTGCCGGCGAGCCTTGTTGTGACGCCGGAGGCGGGGCGGCTGACGGTGCATCAACTGGCCACGCACACGGGCGGCCTGCCGCGCGAGCCGAAGACATTGCGCCAGCTCGGCTGTTTCCTCGGCTACCTCGTCACGGGCAACAACCTTTACGCGTGCCTGACCATTCCTTATCTGCAAGAATACCTGCGCCACGCGCGGCCGCGGCCCAAATCACCGCCGGCCTATGTTTATTCCAATCTCGGCGCGGGCCTGCTCGGTTATTTGATCGCGGAGAAAACCGGACGCCCGGCAACGGATTTGATCGTGGAAAAAATCTGCCGGCCGCTGCGCATGAATGACTCGGTCTTTTTCCCCAATGCGGAGCAGCAAAGCCGCCTGGCCGTCGGGCACGTCGGCAGCCAGGCGTGCTGGAAACCCGGCAACTGTCCCCTGGCCCCGTGGGACATGGGAGATTTGCTGCGGCCCTCCATCGGAATGTATTCGAGCGTGAGCGACCTGCTGATTTTCGCGCGGGCCAATCTGGGGATGCTCCATCTGCCGGTCGAGTCCGCGCTGGCGGCGACGCACCGCCCGCAAATCCAGACCCCGCGCGGCGGCGAGGCGCTGGGTTGGATCATCAATTACTTTGACAACGGACGGCGCGTCCTCACGTTCAAGGACGGCATGGCATCCGGCTACCGCGCCTACGTCGGGCTGGACCTGGACGCGCGCGTGGCCGTGGTGGTGCTGTCAAACAAGTTTAGCTGGGACGAAAAAGTCGGCCACAACCTGCTCTTGCGCCTGGCTGAAGCCCGCGCCGGGGCCGCGGCCAAGGCGGCCCGAATTACTGGGTCTTGAGCCGAACGGGTTTGCCCCGATAAGTGATTTCCTTCGACCAATACAGGAACGGACACCCGCGCATGCGGCTGGTCGAGGAGCGCTCAATGATTGCATCCGCTTCGGGCGTCTTGGCGAGCGCGTTGTAATACGCGCGCTCCGACACTGGATCCACAAAAAAGCAGGGTACCCACGGCCCGTTCGGGCACGCGCAATGATCCTCGAAAAACTTGACTCCGAGAACCTGCCAATTGGTCCCGTCGATGACGCGCACGATTCCGAGCACGTAAGCGTCCTCGCGCGAAGAGCCTTCCACAGGGTCAAGGACCACCAGGTCCTGGCGTGGCACCTGGGTTTCGAGATTCAACTGCCCGAACCGGATGACCGGCTTGTAGTTCCCGGTCGCACAGCCCGCCAGCAGCGCGCAGGACACTGCCAACCAGCCGCTTCCTTTGAATAACCGTCCAATCGAGATTGTTTTCATACCTTCAAATCATAGCATGGAAACTCCGTTCTTGCACCGGCATTCAGAAACGGCCTGGCGTGGCAGCCAGCGGACAGCGTGAAGTGGCGATTGACATAATGGGACCATTTCGATACTTTCGGTCACGCTTTGCGCGGCCCAGCGGCCGGGATAATAAATTCGGGAGCCGGGTCGCCAGAAAATGCGAAAATTGAAACGTCCATGAAAATCAAAAGACTTGCCATTCATTCCCTTGCTCTTTGTCTTGCGTTCGCCCTGCCTCTCGCCGCATGTGCCGGGTCCAAGCTCATCAAAGCTCAGAGGATTGCATCCCCGCCCAGCGGAAAGGCCCTTGTCAATTTCCACAGGCCCACTGCGTACGGCGGCACGGAGAGATTTCCCATCTTTGACGGCACGGGCAAAATGTTGATTGACCTCCCTGGCAAATCCGAGTTTCAACTCGTCTGCGATCCGGGCGAACAGTTGTTCATCGCCTGGGCCGATCATGTCACCGTCGTCAAAGCGGATATGGCGGCGGACAAGACTTACGATATCATGGTGGACGTCGGCATGGGTTGGATGGAGGCGAACATCCGGTTGATGCCTCTGTCCAAGAGCGACCCAAGGAGAGCCAAATTGGATGAGTTTGAAAAGCGCGAAACGCATGTGTGGGCCATGGAGCGAAACAAACACGTCATTGATTACGAAGCCAAGAACCAGGATAGGGTTCAACAAATCAAGAAGGACTTTATCGCCGGCGAAAAGTCCGACCGGATTGGATCTTTGAGCAAGAGCGACTGCCGGTAAGCTCGATCATTTCTTCGAAGCAACCAGCAGCAGATTTGATCCAAGGCCGGAGCCGCTTCGGACTTCAACTTTCCCAAAACCCGCCTCGCGCAACAACGCGAGGTGGGTTTCTTCGCCTTCAAAATGCAGGCCGTGGCGGGTTTTATTCTGGCCGAACCGCACGGCCCATCTTTCGGCGCGCGCCACCGCGCGGTGGCCGGAATCCTCCCTTGCCATTGCGTCCCGGATGACCACGCAGCCGCCCGGACGCAACGCGGCAAATACTTTGCGCAGCACCTCCGCCTTGAGGTCGCGCGGGAAATAATGCAGTACGTCGCACAGCAGCGCGCAGTCGCACGCGGGATACTCCGGCCATTCCAGAATGTCGCGCCGCTCAAATGTCACCCGTGGATTCGACCGCGCCGTGACCCGCGCCACGCGGATTTTTTCCACGTCAAAATCCACTCCATGCGCGCGGCGTTCCGGCGTGAAGAGCGTCAGCCAATGCGCCACAAGGCCGTAGCCGCAGCCCACATCCAGGATTTCTCCGCCGGCCGGAACGGCCTTTTCCACGGCGCCGAACAGCGGGTCGGTCTTCATTTTCCAATAGACAAACTGCGAGACATACGGCCCTTGAAAACGGTAGAGACGGCTGACAGCGCGGCGCGTTTGGGCCGGCGTGGGATTGGAAATCATCGGACGGCGCGAATTCATTTCCACCAGCCAGCGCATGGACAGCGGCAGAAGCGATAACGTCCCCAGCAAACTGAAACTAATGCCCAGCAACGCCGTCAGCCCGACCGAAAACAAGGCCGGATGACGCGCCAGCACCAGCACGCCTGTGCCGAGCAGCGCCGTCAGCGCGCACATCGTCACCGCGGCGCCCGTGGCCGCCGAGCGCTCCGGGCGGCCGCGCAACGGTTCCAGCTCGCCCAACACCAAAAACAGGCTGTAATCGCCGCCCACGCCGACGACGAAGATGACGAACACAAAATTGGCGGCGTCAATGGGCAGGCCGCAAAGTCCCAGCGAACCGAGCGTCCAAAATACGCCCGCGGCCATTGGCAGCAGAGTGACCAACACCAGCTCAATCCGCCCCAGCAGCAGAAAAAGCAGAAACGCATTCAGCGCCGCCACGAGCAATCCAAACACCGGCAGCGCCCGCCGCGCGACTTGCGCGATCTCGTCGGACAAAGCCGCCTTGTTGAGCAGCAAAGCGTCCGGCACGGCGAGCTTCACCGCCGCGCGAAGCCGGCGGAATTCTTCCGTGCCGCCTGCCTTCACGAGCGTTGTCACGTAAATCCTGCCATCGCGCTCGCTCCAGAAATCGGCGGCCAGGCGGTTCAACCCGGAATTGGTTTCCGTCGGCGCCGCGGTCTCCGGCTGGGAAATGTTCTCCAAAAACGGCGTGAAGGTTTCGGGCCGGAATCCAAGCCTGGCGGCGGCGGCGAGAAGCGAGTCATGCAGTTGGGACTGCCGCGCGGCCGTCCAGAAATTCCGCCAGTCGCGCCTGTTTGCCGCCTGTGTCCGCGCCGAGGGCATCAGCGGCGCAATGGAGGAAAAGGATTCCAGGACGTTTTGTCCGCGCATGGTTTCCAGCGCCGCGAACACTTTCTCATTTTTCGTCAGAACTTCTTCGCGCGTCGTTCCGCCGACCACGATGGTTGTCAGTGAAAGCGCGTTCCCCCAGCTTTCGCGGATGGTCTTTTCGTCCTCTCGCGTGCCGGGCGTCACGCCGTTGAGCCGCGCCAGATCGCCGTCGAATTTCAGGCGGGCCGCTCCCGCGGCGCAGACGAGCGTGAAGAGAACCAGCGCCGCCAGGACGAAGCCTCCGTGCGCGGTCCGCCAGTCGAGCCATCGCTGGAGCAGGCCTGTCAAAGGCAGCGGACGGGCATCGGCGATGGCTTGCACCGGAATAAACAGCGGCAGAATCAGCAGGGCGAACAGCGCCGCCATCCCGACGCCGACCACGCCAAACAAGCCGAGTTGCCGGTGGCCGGAAACCGGCGAGAGGAACATGACGAAGAAGGCCGCCATGGTCGTGAGCGCGCCGAAGGAAAGCGCCGGAACCAGCCCGGCGACGACGCCCGCGAGTTCTTCGCGGCTGGCCGGCGGAGAATCGTCAAGCAGATAGACGATATAGACCCCGTAATCCACAGTCGCTCCGATCAACATGCTGCCGCAGCCAAGCGCAACGGAGGAAACCAGGTCGCCGGTCAGAAAGAGAACGGCGACCGCCCCCAGCGCGCCGAAGGCCACCGGAACCAAGGCCATCAACGCCAGCCAGCGGCGGCGGCACGCCAGAAGGATCAGCGCCGCGATGGCCACGAGGGCGATGACGCTCGTCCGCGCGGTATCGGCGCGGATCATCCCGGCGTTGTCAAGCGCGGCGCGATGCGCGCCGGTGACGGAAATCCTCACCGCGCCGTCCGGAAATTCTTTCTCGACCGAGCGGGCGGCATTCAGCACCGATTGGATGAGCGCGGCGCTTTTGCCGGTTTCCGACGAGCGGAATTGCGGCGCGGCGTTGATGAGCGCGTGGCAGCCGTCCGCGCTGGTGATCCGCCCGCCAACGATGCGCGCGCCGCCGGCGCCCGCCTGCAAGCCGCGAAGCCGGGCCGACACGGCATCACTGATGCCGGCGGGGTCCGTCCGCGCGACGTCTTTGAACATCATCCCCTGCGGCTGCATCATGGATTTTTTCAGCCACGCGAGCCGTGCTTCCAAACTGGCTTCCGTCAGGCGCGGTTCCAGTTGGCGCAGATCACTTGAGTTGAGCAGCGCCGGCAATTGCGATTGCAACTGGCGGTAGGCCGCGGCCATTTCGGCGTCGTCGATTTCGCCGCGCAAATCGGCGAGCTGTGGAATTTCGCGAAGTTCGGAGGTCATTCGCGCGGCGGCCGCGGCAAGTTCCTGGGCATTGGTTGTGACGGTCGCCACATCAATGTAAATGCGCTCAGCCTGCCGGATTTCCTTGAGCGCCGCGATCTGTTCGGCGATGGCGGGCGCGGACATCGGCAAAACGTCCGTGAAGTCTTCATTCAGCTTGAGCCTGCGCCCCATGAACAATGAAGCGCAGACAAACGCGGCAAAAAGCAGCAGAACGATCTTCCGGTGACGCGCCAGACACAGATGCAGTTGGACAAAGCGGCCGGTCATGCAGGCGGATTATTTTTGGGGGCGAACAAGCGGCCGACAAGCCAGGTGACAATCGTGCCGGCGATTCCAACCAGAATTCCCAGAGCGATGCTGCCCAAAAACCATTCGGTGAAGCGGGTCGGAACGTCCTTCAGCAGCGTTGTGGCGTTGAGCGGGAGCAGGCCGCCCGTGCGCAGGAAATGGCCCAGCAGCAGCCCGCCGGCCATGATGAACGGCGCGGCGAGCGGAAAGGAAATGTTGCTCGCGGTCACGGCGATGGCTTTGTTCAACCGGAGTTTATGCGCGAGCGCGGCGGCGGTGATCATTTGAAAACCCCAGATGGGCGCGATGCCGCAGAAAAGCCCCAGCCCGACCGCGAAGGCCACTTTCGCCGGCGTGTCCGCGTGCTCGGTAAACAGCAGGCGCATTACCGTTTCCACTCGCCTGCCGTGCGGCAGACGATGCAAGTGGCCGGAGGCGGAGATTTTCCGCAGCGGCGCCGGGAGGCAAAACCTCTGAATGGAAAGCCGCGAGTGCAGGAACGAAATCGCAGCCATGTCGCTCCACGGATTGAAGTGCGAAAGGCGGGAAGTCGCCGCCTGGTAATCGGCGGACACCGGATGCGCCGCCAGCGGGATGCCGGCCCACGCGGCCTTGACCATGATCTCCAATTCGTAGGCGTAGCGCCCCGATTTAAGGCGGAGCCTGTTGACGGTTTTGAGCGGATAGCCGCGGTAGCCGCATTGCGTGTCGGCGAGGTTCACGCCAGTCTCAACCTTGAACCAGAATGTGGAAAGGCTGTTGGTCACGCGGCGGCCGCGCGGCGCTTTTTCCTTCACCAGGTCGCGCACGCCGATGATCAACGCCTCCGGCTCCATCCGGCTGGCGGAGGCGAGCGCCGCCAGTTCCCGCGTCGCGTGCTGGCCGTCGGCATCAATGGTTATGGCGTGTGTGAAGCCGCGTTTTTCCGCCTCGGCAAACCCGGCGCGCAGCGCGGCCCCCTTGCCCTGGTTGCGCGGCAGCGCGATGACGCTGATGCCCTTTTCCGCGGCGAGAATCCTCCCGGTGTCGTCCGTGCTGCCGTCGTTCACGACGATCACCGGAAAATAATCCTTCGCCTCGCGCGCGACGCGGCCGACCGTCAGGGCGTGGTTGAAGACCGGGATGACAACGCAGAAGTTCGGCTCGCCGGGCATATCAGTCGCGCAGGTCCACAAAGTAACGGCGCTTGCGCGCGCCGTCGGGCAGTTGCAGACACTCGATTTCAGCCTGCGACGCGGCCTTGATTTGCGGAACGACTTTGACCGCGCCTTGAAATTGCTCTTTGAGCGCGGCAATGATCCCCGCCCGGCCGCCCGCGCTGGAGAATTTTACTTCGACGGCATCGGCCAGGTTGTTCTCGCGCCGCGCGATGATGACATAACTGGCAACCTCCGGCGCGGCGTCGAGAACCGTCTTGAGCATGGAGGGGAAAAGGGTGGCGCCCTTGAATTTCAACTTCTGGTCTTTGCGCCCGACAATCGGACCGATGCGCGGGGTGCGGCGGCCGCAGCGGCAGGGCAGACGGTGAATGGCCGCGCAATCGCCGGTGCGATAGCGGATGAGCGGCATGGCCTCGACGCCGAAGGTGGTGGCGGTGAGTTCGCCGACCTGGCCGTCGGGCACGGCGCGGTCCTGCTCGTCGAGCGATTCCAGGAAGAGCAGTTCCGGGTGGAGATGGCCGCCGAGGCCGGATTCGCATTCGCAGAGCGATGCGGCCAGTTCGGTGACGCCGTAGGTGGAAAACACTTTTGCCCCCCAGCCTTTTTCCACGGCCAGCCCGGCGCGGTTGAGTGAGAAATCATCCGAGCGAACCGGTTCGCCGATGCAAACCGCCTTGCGGATGCCGCAATCAGCCAGGTTGAACTTCGCTTCCGCCGCCTTGTCCGCCAGATGGGCGAGAAACGACGGCACGCCGACGACGGCGGTTGGCCGCGCGCGCCGGATCATGTCAAGGTGCATGGCGGGAGTGGCCGGGCCGACGCGGATGATGCCGCAGCCCAGTTTGCGCAGACCCAGGTAATACGCCATGCCGGCGATGAAACAGCGGTCCATCGCGACGCCGAGCAAAACGGTGTCGGCGGCGGTGAACCCGGCGCAAGAGAAGGACAATTGTTCATTGCGCGCCAAACGCTCAAGATCGGCTTCGGAGAGCTGCCAGACCACCGGCTGGCCGGTCGAACCGCTGGTGGTGAGAATGTCCACGATCTTTTCGCGCGGCACACAGAGGAACTTCTCCGTGTTTTCAGAGACGACGGTTTTATCCACCGTTGGGATGCGGGCGATGTCGCGCAAGGGGATTTCATCGCGCGGCGAAAGCCCGGCGCGGGAGAAATGCTCACGATAAAACGGAGAACGGTCAAAGGCGTGGCGGAAGGCGTCCATCCACGCCGCCTGCTGCGCCTCCGTGATTTCGGAAGTTGAAAGCGAAGCGTCGTTCATTGCGCGCGGGATTGGGATGGCTGGCTTGGGTTCATGATAGTTTCGCGGACAGGAGTGAAACAAAACCTCACGCGAAAGTAAACGGGATTAGACAGCGGGCGGCCGCATGCGACGCATCTCATTTTCCAGCAATCCGCTGGGCACCGATGCGCTGGAATGACTAATGTCTAAGCACCAATGACGAAAGAATGACGAAGCCCGAATGACTCAACCGGCTCCGAGCGGCCATTTTTCGTCATTGAGTCATTTGGGAATTCTTTCGTCATTCGGATTTCGACATTCGTCATTTTCCCCCGGCATATTGTGGATTCGCTTTTTGACTGCTCCGGCTTATGCCCGGAAAGTGAAATGCACCCCGTTCGCCTGCGGGATTGCCTTTTGCCGGCTCAAAGCCAATGCTGGTCCGAGCATGAATTCCGCGACCGCATCGGCGACGCGCCAGTTTGAATTTGACCGGGACACTTTCGCGTTTGCCAACGAGTTGGTCTGGGAATACCGGCTCGACGCCGCATCGCAAAAGATGGTTTCCCGGCGCAACGTTCCGCCGCCGACGTACGCGCACCGCTGTTTTGTCCTGGCGCGCTCGGCGCGGCAATTCCTTTACCACGCGCGGTTCGACGCCGCGCGACCGGTGGCGGATGAAGAGGCCTGCCGCGGGATCGCGCGCGAGGTGGTTTCGCGCAGTCCGCGCCGCGTCAGCTCCGAAGCCGGGCGCGTGGTGGTGCCGGGTTACGATTCGTTGCGTTCCTTCAGCCAGGCTCGGGAGGGGGCGCTCAAAGGCGTCTGCGGCGGAGCGTGGCAATCCTATGTTTTGCGGAGCCACTGGCGGATGATCCTGCCCGTATCCAGGCGGCATCAGGAACGCATGGCGGGGCAACTGGTCCGCTCCGTGCCAATCCGCCGCGCCGCCATCGTGCATCTGTTTCGTTTTCCAGCCCTGTCCATCAACCACGGCATCGTGCTGTATGATACGGCGGAAACGGCAACCGGCCTCCGGTTCGCCGCCTACGATCCGAACCGTCCCGGCCAGCCGGGGGAGTTGAGCTATAGCCGCGCGGACCGGACGTTTTATTTTCCCCGCAACCACTACTGGGCCGGCGGCGCGGTGAACGTGGTGGAGACGTATTGCGGCTGGTTGTATTAGGACGCATATGTCATAGCGCGGCGAAAGCCGCCTCCAATTTATCGGTAGGGCGGCGCTGCCGCGCCGCCCAAATATCNNATATCAGGGCGAAGCAGCCCGCAAAGCCCGCGCGCAAGCGTCTGCCCAATAATTTGTTCACTCCACGCGCCAGCGTCCTCCCAATAATTTGTTCACTCATGCATCGACTATCCAGTCCCGTCTGCAGCTTCGCCCTGCCCAGCTATGAAATATGCGGGTTAGGACGCCTGCCGCCGCTGGGGTTTCCAGAACAGGATGCCAAACACCACGAAACCGCAGCCGTTGATGCCGGCAATGTAGCCGATCTTATAGTTGCGGCCCTGGTTTGCGGCGGCATAAATGGGAACGTCCTTTTGCATGAGCAGGCTGGGCAGCGCCGCGGGCATCAGCGCGCCGTGCGCGCAACCCAGCCAGAAGCCGGGCGTGCTTTTGGGCCGGTAGATCAGCGGTGCGCCCCACGCGTAAAGCCAGCCCATCAACAACCCCGCCAGCACCGTGCGGAGCAAAAACATCAACGCCGAACGCCAGCGGTTGACCCCTGCCCCTGACGGCCCGCTCTTGAATTTGGGAATGATGCTTGCCACGGCGCGAGAATACGCCCCCTTTCCGGGAACAGCCAGTTGGAATATGGCGCTTGAGCACCGCTCATTTTTCGAGCGATGCCAGGCATACGGCTCGCCGGGAGCCGCCCCATCTGCCATCAACCCCTCGGCAGGGCGCCTGTCCTCCGTGGCAGCATTACTGCGGATGGAGGAACGCTCCCGTGGAGCCGTCTTTTTCCCACAAGAAACACCCCCGGCTTGCCGGGAGGCTCGCCCTGCCACCGTCCCGGTAGGGCGAGCCTTCTGCCAAGCCGGGTGTGTTCAGGGACTGATTGATTGAACGCGCGAGCGGTCATAAAGCCCGCGCTTTTCTCCACGCCAGAACCACAAGGCGCTTGCCAGCCATATCAACGCCGGCCCCACAAAACTGAGCCACAGATCCTCCACCAGCAAATGATATGCCTTCTTGACACTTGTACGGAACCCGCGTCAGGCGAAATGTTAAATGTTTAAGTACGACCCCAATGTCTTCGCCTGTGCGCCAAGGCAGGCATTCGATTTACCTTCACCGTCCATGCCGCAGACTTCATCCAAGAAATGTCGGATCGCCTTGCGGATGATTTATTTGGCACAACGCCGCCAATTTTCGACGCTGCCATTGTAAATCCGCCCTACCGGAAAATTGGCACGGATTCGCCTGAAAGACGTAGCCTGAGACAAGCGGGAATTGAAACGAGCAATCTTTACGCCGGATTCATTGCTCTCATCCAGCGTTTGCTCGTTCCTGGAGGGCAGATTGTTGGCATCACCCCGCGCAGCTTTTGCAACGGCCCGTATTTCCGTTCGTTTCGCGAAGATTTTCTTGCCAGTTTGGAGATTCACCGGCTGCATGTTTTTGAATCACGAGAGGCGGCATTTCGCGATGATAGCGTGTTGCAGGAAAATATTATTTTCCATGCCGTCAAGGGCCTTAAGCAGCCTCGCGAGTTGGTGGTTTCCAGCAGCAGTGGCGAGCATGGTGACATTGTTGCCGAGGAAACAATTCCCTTCGCTGAAATCGTTTATCAAAACGACTCGGAAAAATTCATCCATATTCCATCGGCGTCGGGCCATGCGCTCGCCAAAAAAGAAATGGACAGGCTTCACGCAACCCTTACGTCTTTAGGTGTTACCGTTTCAACCGGACGTGTTGTCGATTTTCGTCTTAAAGACGCTTTGCGCATGACGCCGGAAAAAGGGACGGTGCCGTTGCTCTATCCATGCCATTTCAACGGCGGAACCATTCATTGGCCGAAACTCGATGCCCGCAAACCGAATGCCATTCTCAATAACGATGAAACCCGACCTTGGCTCGTGCGGTCGGGCGTCTATTTGCTGACTAAACGATTCACATCCAAAGAGGAACGCCGCCGATTGGTTGCGTGTTTATTCGATCCGCAGAACTTGGACGCTGAATGGCTGGGATTTGAAAATCACCTTAACTATTTCCACGCTGATGGGCATGGGCTAGATAAAAATCTGGCGGTTGGCCTTTTTGCTTTCCTAAATTCTACGGTGGTTGACCAGTATTTCCGCCGTTTCAGCGGCCATACGCAGGTAAATGCTACGGACCTGCGCAGATTGGCATATCCCGACCGCGAAACATTGAAGGCAATGGGAAAGGAATTAAAACAACTCGATCAACCGCAAGAAGCGCTCGATAAACTCGTGGAGAAACATCTTCATGCCCACCAATAAGCCAAATCGTTTAGACGAATCCCGAAAACAGAGGCTCACCGAGACTGGCAAAATTCTTACGGCGTTGCAGTTCGGGCCAAAGCAAAGGAACGAGACTGCCGCCTACACATTACTGGCATTGCTTGATCTCCGTCCAGATGTTCCTTGGGAAGATGCACAAGCGCCGCTGCGCGGTATCACGCCAGTCATTGATTTTATTGCCGAGGCTTATGGGGTTCGCTACGCACCCAACACCCGCGAAACGATTCGCGATGATGCTGTGAAGTTTTTTGTGGAGGCAGGACTTTTGCTTCGCAACCCCGACGATCCGAACCGCCCAACCAACAGCGGGAAGACGGTCTATCAAATAGAGCCTTCGGCTCTGGCGTTACTTCGCAAAATCGGAACGGCGGGATGGACTCCCGTGTTGAATAAATACCTGGCCAGCCGCGAAAGCATCAAACACGAGATTGCCCGGAAACGGAATCTGGCACGCGTGCCCGTCACGCTCCCTGACGGCTCGCAGGTGGCGCTTTCGCCAGGTGGGCAAAATCCCCTCATCAAAGCAATCATCGAGCAATTTTGTCCCGCCTTTGCTCCCGGCGGGGTTGTCATTTACATTGGTGATACGGAAAACAAATTCGTTCATCTTGAGGTTGAACGTCTCAAATCCCTCGGCGTCACGTTGGACTCAGCCGCCAAAATACCCGATGTCATCGTTCACTATACCGCAAAAAATTGGCTCTTACTGATTGAAGCCGTCACGAGTGCCGGGCCGGTGGACGGCAAGCGCCGAAAGGAACTCAAAGAGTTGTTTGCAGGCTGCAAGCCAGGTTTGGTTTTCGTCACCGCCTTTGAAACCCGCCGTGTCATGCAATCATTTCTCTCGCATATCGCATGGGAATCCGAAGTCTGGATTGCCGAAGACCCTGACCACATGATCCACTTCAACGGTGAGCGGTTTCTTGGCCCGTATCCCGACGTGTTACCGAAATGAAGCAGCCGCCATTGGGCTGCCTATGACGTTGCGGCTGCCGTTCCACCTTTGACCCATCTTCTACAGTGAAAGCCGAAAATCGTACAGGTGTCAGTCCTCA
>PLGF01000015.1:0-1496 GCA_003138485.1 Verrucomicrobiales bacterium
GCCTTTGGTGATGTTCCAGTCGCCTTTGACTTCGAGTGTCGTCATAATAGTGTGTGATTTGTTATTTTTTGTTTGGATCCACCGCCGACGTGGCGGCAAAAGTGTTCGCGCGTTTAGTCCACCATCAGCTTGACGGAAGTGTCGCCCCGCAGGGCCTTGGAATAGGGGCAGGTTTTGTGGGCTTCGTCCATGATGCGTTGAGCCTGGGCGCGATCGATCCCAGGGAGTTGCGCATGCAACTCCACCGCCAGTCGGTAGCCGCCCTGGTCATCCTCAATCAGGCTCACCAGCGCCCGCACCGTGGAATCCTTGACCGGGGTGCCGAGAGTTTTGGCCGCATTTCCCAAGGCGCCGTGATAACAGGCGGAATACGCGCCTGCGAACAACATCTCGGGATTGGGGCCGCGTTTCTCCGCGCCCTTCTCCAGCGGGTTTCCCAACGTGACATTCAGCAACCTGTCCGGCGTCTGAATGGTTCCCGAACGTCCGCCTTTGGAAATCGCTTCCGCCGTAAACAAAGTTTTCATAATCGCATGGATTCGCTCAGTGGCGCCGTCTGGCTGGGCATTGCCTGAAGATTAGCCGCGCAACCCGACACCGGAACAAGGATATGCGACGGGCTGAGACTTTCCTATGGGGTAAAACCCTACCNNCCCCAAAGCCACGATCAGCAAGCGCAAGGTGATTTTCGGAGCGTGAGCGTTGCTCACGGTGAGGTCCGGCGTGACGAGGTTGGGGTATTGCGCCAGGCACCACCCCACGAGGATGAGTGTGACCTGGCTGATGGCTGCGATTCGCGCCAGGGCGAACTTCCGCCGCCACAGAGCCACCAGCGCGACAATGGACGTCAAGCTCGTGCCTGCCAAAAGCAGCGGCGCCCACCAGTGAGTCAATCCGTTATACATTTCCGGCGCGCCTTGTTTGGAGGCGAGAAAAACCACTCCGGCAATTGGCGCCAGGGTCAATCCGGACCAAAGCGCCCGCCGCCGAAAATCATTTTGCAGATCGGGCTGATCCTGTGTGTCAAGCGTTAGATAGGTGGCCGCCAGAAACGCAAACAACCCCAGCGCGAAGACACCGCAGGCCAGCGCGAACGGCGTCAGCCAGCCCGCGAAGAAACCGCTCATTATCTGGCCATTCTCAATGCGAATCTGACCCGTGGTCAACGCGCCGAGGATCATGCCCTGGAAAAACGGGGTGCAAAAGCTGGCGACGCCAAACACCTCGCTCCAATGGCGTTGGGTCATGGCTGACCGGGAGTCGTAATTGCGGAAGATAAAGGCCGAGCCGCGCAGCACGATACCGATGAGCATCGCGGTTAAGGGGATGTTCAACGCAGTCATCATCCCGGCGAAACCAGCCGGGAAACCGGTGAAGAGGAGCACCACCACCAGAATGAGCCAGACATGGTTGGCCTCCCAAATGGGGCCGATCGCTTTGGCAATGGCTTTCCTCTGCCGCACCGCGCGCGGACCGGCCGCCAGCAAATCCCACAT
>PLGF01000015.1:1631-2542 GCA_003138485.1 Verrucomicrobiales bacterium
GCTTCAATCGCCACAAATCCCAGGGGGCCGGCTGCCACCAAGGCGCACAACAGGCGCGGGTGGCCGGCCAGAGGCCGGCTTCGCCAACAGATCCAGCCCGACCACGCGGCCAAAGCCAGCATCGCCATTCCTGCGGCAACCATAAGGTCAAACGACCAATGAACGATGCACACGTTGGGCCAATTGCTTTGTGGGAATTCTTCCAACCCAGCGACCATGGCATCGGAGTTATCGGCGAGAAGCAAACTCAAGCCGCGCGGAATACTGATCGCATAGTCGGTCGTGCGCCTCTGATCGTTAGGAATCCCCCCGATGAGCAAGGGCGCTCCCGTTTGCGTTCGGTAATGCGCTTCCATCGCCGCCAGTTTGGCCGGTTGCAACCGGCCCACGACGCGGGCGCTGTAGTCTCCGCTGAGAATTTGGAGCGGGATGCTGACGCACGCGACCGCCAACGCAATCCCCAGCGCGCTGCGATGAAAAAGATTGTCCTGGTCGCGTCGCAGAAAGAACGCATGGACTGCCGCCACTGCGAAGCCCGTCGCCACAAATGCCGCAAACGTCATATGCATGACTTCATGAAAGCTGGCCGGATTCAACATGGCCGCGATCGGGTCAAGATCGGTGAACTGGCCGTCAACCATTTTGAAGCCCGCGGGAGCGTTCATCCACGCATTGGCCGTCACCACGAAAATACCGGAGAAAATCCCGCTGACCGCAACGATCAATCCCGAAAGCCAGTGCATCAGTGGCGAGAGGTGGTTCCAGCCATAGAGATAGACGCCGATAAAAATCGCTTCGCTGAAAAAGGCGAAACCTTCCAGGGAAAAGGGCATGCCGATAATCGCCCCGGCCTTTGCCATGAAGCCCGGCCATAGTAAGCCGAGCTCGAAAGAAAGCACGGTGCCGGAGAC
>PLGF01000168.1 GCA_003138485.1 Verrucomicrobiales bacterium
GTACGGTTTGACCCCTATGTTCGCCGGCCAACTGCAACGGCTCCGCCAGTTGTGCGGGGACCTCGTGGCGCTGCGGAAGGGCGATCAGAACGCGCAATGGCTCAGGATTGAGCGGCAAAAACTCCAGATGGCCGGGGAAAAAAACGCCGGCGAGCAAGCGGCGCGGTTCATCAAGATGGTCAACGACAAGGAAGCCGAGGCCATCGCCCTCAGTTCCGGCCCCACGCCCGAAAAAATCAAAAGACTCCGCGAGACCTATTTCGCCGACATTGACGCCTTCGCAGCCAGCGGCGAAATGGAGGGCATGCTTCCCAAATAAGCCGCAACGGAATTGAAGTTATTGTGATCGAGCGAAATCACGCTGAATCGTCGGATGTATCGCGCCATGAGCCGGTTGGAGCGGTGGCAGCGGATGCGGCAAGGCGAGGCCGTTCCGGCCCCGATTCCGAGAGGGCCTGCCTTGGGAAGGCGCGTTCAAGTTGAAAATCAATTAAATTGTGTTGCGTTGGGGGCCATAAAAGCCGTACTGTCGCCCTATCTTTGCGACGGTGGATTGCTTGTTCATTAAACTCGGCGCAATCGGAAGAAGCCTTATGAAAACCCAAACAGCATTTTTGCTCATTCTCCTTCTCTTGTGGAGCGGAGGGCGTCAGGCCGCCGCGCAGGGAACGGCCTTCACCTACCAAGGCCAGTTGACCGCCAACGGCGGCCCGGCCAAGGGCAGTTACGATCTTCGCTTTGCCATTTTTGACTCCGCCGCCGCCGTAACCCAGATTGGCAATGCGCTCACCAATTCGGCCACGCCCGTGACCAACGGCCTTTTCACCGTCACCCTGGATTTCGGGAGCGAAGTCTTCACAGGTCCGGCGCGCTGGCTGGAAGTGGGGGTGCGCAGCAACGCCACCGGCGTTTTCACCACGCTCAGCCCGCTACAGTTGTTGACCCCCGCGCCCTACGCCGTCATGGCCAACACGGCCAACAGCGCGAGCAATTTACTCGGCACCCTGCCGGCCTCGCAGTTGCCCAGCACGGTGGTGACCAACAATCAGGCCAACCTCAATTTAAGCGGCAACATCAGCGGCAACATCAGCGGGAATGGCAGTGGATTGACGGGGGTGCCGGGGACGGTCACTTGGCAGGCGCCATCCGCGGCGACCCTGCAAGGCCAGCCAAACACCGGCTACGTGTTGACCAATACCCAATTGGTGACGTTAACCTTGCCCGCCTCGCCCAACATCGGCGACGTGGTGCAAGTGGCGGGGGTGGGCAGCGGCGGGTGGATACTGGCGCAAAATCCAGGCCAGTCGATATCCGGGAACTTTACTCCGATATGGGTTGGAATCGGAGCGCCTGACACCAATTGGTCTTCCATCGCCTCGTCGTCCGACGGAACCCACTTGGCCGCAATGGTTGATGGCGGTGGCATTTATACTTCGATCAATTCCGGCACAAACTGGACTCAACAGGCCAATGCTCCTTTCACCAGTTGGTTTTCCATCGTCTCGTCGTCCAACGGAACCAAATTGGCCGCAGTGGTTGATGGCGGCGGCATTTATACTTCGATCAATTCCGGCGCAAATTGGACTCAGCAGACCAGTGCTCCTGTCACCAACTGGGTTTCCATTGGCTCGTCGTCCGACGGAACCCATCTGGCCGCAGTGGTTGTTGTTGGCGGCATTTGTACTTCGATCAACTCCGGCACGAACTGGACACAGCAGGCCGGTGCTCCTGTCACCAACTGGCAGTCCATTTCCTCGTCGTCCGACGGAACCCATCTGGCCGCGGTGGTTGTTGGCGGCGGCATTTACACCTCGGTCAATTCCGGCACCAACTGGACACAGCAGATCAATGCTCCTGTCGCGAACTGGCAGTCCATTGCCTCGTCGTCCGACGGAACGAAATTGGCCGCGATGGTCAATTATGGCGGCATTTACACTTCGATCAATTCCGGCATAAACTGGACCCAACAAACCAACGCGCCCGTCGAAAGTTGGTGGTCCATCGCCTCGTCGTCCGACGGAACCCAATTGGCCGCTGTGATTGGCGGCGGCGGCATTTGTACCTCGATCAATTCCGGCACGAACTGGACAAAGCAGAACGGCGCGCCCGCCGAGTATTGGTCATCCATTGCCTCGTCGTCCGATGGAACCCACCTGGCCGCAGTGGCCAATGGCGGCGGCGTTTATACCTCGGTCAATTCCGGCACGAACTGGACACAGCAGACCGGCTCCGGCCCCGCCTCAACCGCGACGACGATTGGAACCGCAGGTTTTCTGGAAGGCACGCCGGGAACCAGCATTGAGTTGATCTACACCGGCGGCGGAAATTTCATGGAGGTTTACAACCAGGTGCAGCCAGGGGCCCGCATCTATGATCATTAGAAAACACAAATGAAAACCCAAACCACTTCTTGCTCATTCTCCTTTGGCCAGAGGGTGGTTGTCGAGGGATAACCGTGTTTCCGGCGGGGAGCGATGGTCCCATAAGTTAATGAAATGGGGTCCGGGCATCTTTGAAAAACTGGGCGTGACCGTCAAGATAGACGCGGTTGCGACCGCCTCCGGGATGGACCGTGAATCCTTTGAGCGACGGGTCCACCGTCGGCGTCGTTTTTGGATAATACGGGTCTTCGACTAACATCACATCGGAAGGGCCGCGGATGGCGCCGAGCAAGGGATCGTTGGTGGATTCCAGATCGGCCAGAGCCTGGGCGACGGATTTGGCCCAGAAATCTTCGAGCATCGTCGGATCGCCCAACGCATTGGTGCGATCAAAGCGCCACGTCCAGTAGCGGGTCAAAGGCGCAGCAGGGTCGGTGCAGAAAGCTTGCACACTTTCGTCGGCATTTCCCGCAACAGAAACTGGCGCGGTGGGACAAGACCAGACGGCGGGGGCGGCGCCTTGGGGGCTGAAAACGATCACGCCCCAGCCGGCGCGCGGGTCCGGCGGCGGCCAGAGAGCGGAGGCCCAAGGATGGTATCCGCCCGGCAAACTGCTTTTCAAGTCACGGCGGTCTGGAAAGCGATCCTGGGATTCGCCGAGATAGGAAAGAAAAGCGACGCCAAGTTGCCGGAGATTGGACACGCAGGCCATTTGCTGGCCTTGTTGCCTGGCCTGCGCGAGCGCCGGCAGCAGCAGCGCCGCCAGAATCCCGATCACGGCTATGACGACCAACAGCTCGATGAGCGTGAAGGCGTCACACGAACCGCGCAGTGGCGCGCGCCGGTTCTTCCTGCCGCCTGTCACCATCCGCTTGTTGCCAAACCGATTCATTGCTGCAACACGCGATAAAAGCGGTTCGGGTAATTGCTCGAATTCACGTCAACGAAATTCACCGCGTTCGTCGTCGCCGGGTTCGTGGCCAGCGGCGTCCAATTCATCAGATTCGTCGAGGCTTGCAAAACGTAATTGCTGCCGATCGCGCCGAGAAATTGCAGTTGGAAAATGCCATTCGAGAGCGTTTCCGCCGCGAATTGCAGGGGCTGGACAAAGAACAGCGCGCTGACGGCCACGCTGTTGATGTAATTTGTTTCAAACGCGCTGGCCAACACCGTCGCGTTGTTCGTGAGGGTGAATGGGGCGGAATACAGCAGTGAATTGGTCGCCGGCAACGAGCCGTCAAGCGTGTAAAAAATGGCCGCGTTGGTGTCCGGCGATTGCAGCGTGACGCCGACGCCGTTGAAGAACAAGCCGCCATTGGGCGTGAGGATCGGCGGCGCGAGCGCGGGCGTGCCGGGCAGGCTGTTGATCCAGTCGGTGATGACCTGCGCGGCGTTGGTGTCAATGAGATTTCGAAAATCCGGCATTTGGATGGTCTGATTGGTGGTGTTGATGCGCGCCAGGAGAACGGAGCGCCAGATGTCCTTTGATTTTACGATGCAGGCATTGTCGGAAATTCCGAGCGGGAACAAGGCCGGATAATTGGTGATGTTCTGCTGCGCCAGCGGCGTGTCGTAGAGCGCGTTCCATGTGGGACCGGCGCCGCCGGGCTGATGACACGCCTGGCAGTTGACGTCCAAGTACGAGCGCACGCGGTCCTGAGCCGACGCGCTCAAATTGGTCATCGCCGAGACTTGGGAGTAAGCGCTGATGTTGGTTTCGTTGATCGCCGGATACAACAGGCCGAGCCGATTCAGGGTTCGGATTTGGTTGTCGGTCACGCCCGTCGCGGGAAAGGTCAGGTTGCCATTCAACTCCCGGGCGTTGACGCCCAGCACGCCGATGCCGAAACTATTCCCGGCGACGGCCGAGTTGTGGCATTCCTGACAATCGGACGGGCTGGGATAATACCAGGTCTGCGTCCGCACGCCGGTCGCGTTGGTGATCGCGATATTTTCCGACATACTGCTCGACAGCAAATCCGCGTCGCTGTTGTCCGACCGCCACTTGTAGGTAACGCCATAGACGGAACTGTTGTTGTCGCGCACCAGAATCTGCGTTTCCAACCGGCGCAGAGTCGAATTGGTTTCGTTCACCATCAGGTCCCAGTTTTTCACGAACACGGACCCGGCCGGGAAGGTCCACGAATTGGTCGGCTGGAATTGAATTTGTTCGCCGGGCGTTATGGCGCCGCCGTTGTTGGGCAGCGCCATGAACCAACTACTGCTGGCGTTGTCTTTCCACTGCGGCGCATTGGGCGCATAGGGAATCAATCCGTTCGCCGGCGTGCGGTTGGTCGTGCTGACGAAGACGCCAGTCCCGGACAACAGCGGCGGCAGCGAGCCGGTGGAAGCCGCGGGCATGTTCAAAAACGCCGAGACAGTTCCGTTGCTGGCCAGGCCATACGGCTGGCCGCTGCCAGCGTTGACCGTGATGTTGACGGGCGCGGACGTGCTCATCAATCCGCTGCTGCTCACCGCTGCGGCGGTGAGCGAATAGGGTCCAGTACCCAGTCCGGTGGCCGTCACGGTATAAGGCAGAGTGCTGGCGCTGCCGACGAAGGTGGAGTTCACGTAGAAATTCACCTGCGAAATCGCGTCGTAAAGCGCATCGGCATCGGCGCTGATCGTCACGCTCGCGGCGGCGGTGTAGGTGGAATTCGTCACCGGCGCGGTCAGCATGACGACCGGCGGCGGATTGCTGTAGGTGAAGCCATTGACGGTGACGTTGTCAATCGGGGCAGTGCTCAGCACACCGTCGTTGTGCGCGCACACGGCAAGCCCGACGTAATAAATGGGGCTCGTCAACGAAAGCGTTGTGGGTGTTCCGACCTGCGTCCAGTTCGCGCCGTCAGCGCCGACGTAGGCGTCAAAGGTGTTGTTCGTGCGCGTCAAGCGCACCCAGTTGTTCGGCGCGGGATTCAATGCGCCGCCGGAGATGTTTCCGCTGGCGGAAATTCCGTTCTGGCTGCGATATTGAAAATCGAAACCGTTGCCCGGCGTGATGGGCATGAATCCGTAGGCGGCGCCCGCGCCAAGCGAATCGCGAATCATCACACCGGCTTTGGCCCACGGATCGGTGTCGCTTTGGGACGTCACGCGCGCGCGGATGTCGCAGTTGTTCGTCAACGGCTGATAGACGAACCGGAAGGCGTCCGCTGTGCCCCAAATATCCGCGCCGGAACCGCTCACGATGAAAACGCCGTTGGAAAAAAACGCGCTGCCCGTTGCGGACGGCGAACCGATGTCGCTCGTCTGCCACGGCGACGGCGGATAAACGAGACTGCTCACGAAACTTGCGCTGGCCACGGCGCTGTTCACGAAGCCGTTTTCAGCGGCAACCGCCCGGACTAACGTCGTGCTGTCGATGACGAACGGCCCGGTGTAGAGCGTGGAATTCGTCGCCGGCGGTGTGCCGTTGGTGGTGTAATAAACGGAAGCTCCTGGCGCCGTATTGCTGATGGTCACAGTGACGGAATTGGTGAAGACGCCGCCGTTGGGCGCGATGACGGGCGCCGGCAGGAATTCCGCCAGGCCGTAAACCGACAGCGTGTATTGCCCGCCGACATAAACTTTGCCGCCGGCCACCGTCGGCGTGGTCATCTTGGCCAGCGGGCCCGTGCTGTCGCGCGAACTCAATTGCGCGCTGTTCCAGAGCATTTGCGAAATGTTCAAGGCGTTAAAGGCATAGAGAGCGCCCGGACTGCCGGAACCGCCGGAGTTGTTGTTGAGCACCCAGACGACGCCATTGTTGGCGCCATTGGCGGAAATGACCGGGCTGCCGTTGAGGGCGCCGAACGAAACCGGCGCGGTGGCAACGGCGTTCTGATTAATCAAAGCGTTGCTGACGCTGAATTCTGTCATCGCCGCCGAACTGGCCTGGAAGTAAAGCAAATTGTTCCAATACGCCGGCGGACTCCACGAACCGCTGATGCCGTTGAAGGATTCCAATATCTGGCTGTCGCTGCCGCTTTGGTAATGGCCCAGGTTGTCGCGGTCCACCAGATAGATTTTTCCCGATTTGCCTACGCCGACCAGGAGATGCGGATGCGACGCGCTGCCGACGGAATCCGGCAGCAACAGCGGCCCGCACGAGCCGAGGTCGGTGTCGTTGGCCGCCAGCGTTGCCTGGTCGTAAGGCGTAAAATAGTCGGCGACCGCCAGGCCGTTGGTGGTCGAAAGTTTCATGATCGAGTCGGCATAATCGCCGCCGTTGGTGTTGGCGCTGAACGAGCCGTTGCCAGTTTCAAAATACAGATTGTTGTTCGAGTCCACGCAGATGCCGCCGCCGCCCTGCCAGATGCCGCCCTCGGCCGCGTTGGCGCCGAATGCCGCGATGGTCGCGTTCGGCGTGCTGTTGAAAACACCTTTCCGCGCCAGGTTCGTTGCATTGTAGGCAAACACCCACCCGTGATAGGGATCGGTGTCGGCGTAACTCGCATAAGCGACAACCAAAATTCCATTGGCCAGGCATAGCGCCGGCCGTGCGCCGTGCTGAACCGCGGAAAATGTTTGAATCCCGTTCACGCTGCCGACGCCGGTGCCGGGCACCGAGCCGGAGACAATCACCGGGCTGTAAGGCCGTTCGGCGCCGGTCGTCACGTCGAGGGCGTGGATGCGGTGATTATAGTTCGTCGTGGCGCTGGCGATGTCGCGCGTGAAAGCGTCCACGTAAAGCGTGCCGGTTTGCGGGTCAATGACCGGCGTGCCGGTGATGCCGACTTCGGGCACAATATCCGTGTAACCGCCGCCCGAATAGCGATAGCCGAACGGCGCGGTCGCGCTGTTGGCGGACAAGCCGACATTGTTCGTCCACAGGACGCCGTTGTTCGTGCCCAGTTCACCATCGGCGTCGAGCGCATATATCGAGTCGTGCTCGGTCGCCACGAAAACCACGTTATGAACGCCCTGGCCGGGAATGGCGAGGTTGGTCATGATGAGCGGCTCGGCGAAAACGTAGCCGTCCAGCGCATACGAAAAGAGTTTTCCAAACGTGTTCGTATTCACGTTGCCCGGCGTGAGCGAAGTCTCGTTGGTGTTCTGCCCCTGGCGCGTATTGTCGTAGTGATACGTCAGCACCGACACCGGCGTAACGAACGGCCCTGACGCGAGCGTGGCAAAACTTGCCGACGGTTGCGCCCACGTTGTGCCTGCGGTGTTCGACGCAAAAGCAGTGAAATAATAGGTCGTGTTTGTCGTCAGCCCCACGACCGTCGTGCTGAAACTTCCGCTGGTTTGGCCGATGGAAGCGCTGTGCGCCCACGCCGCCGCGTTTGTGTGGCCGTCGGTCGTGCCGTAGTAAAACGTGACGAACGGTGTGCTGACGCCGGGCGAAACAATCTGGCCGTTGAGCGTCGCGGACGTGGCAAGCACAGGAGAGGCAGGCAAATTGGTGACGACTGAATTGGAAACGACAAGCGCCGTCACATTGACGTTCGTGAAGTTGGCGGTGTTCAGCGCTGAATTGTTGTGCGCCGTCACTCCGAGTCCAGCCAGCACCGTGCTGTTCAATGTCACCGCTTGGTTGCTCACCTGCACCCAGGTGCTGCCGTTAATGCTGTAAGAGCCGACGAAGTTCGAATTGGAGCGGATCAACCTCAGCCAGACGGGAGGTTTAATGCCGCCGACCGCGGTGAAATACGAACTGCCGCCCGCGGTGCTTCGCCATTGGAAGCTGACACCGTTGGTGGCCGTGGCAACGATGCTCACATTGGCGGAACCTGCCGTGCTGTCGTTGCGGAACATGAGTCCGGCCTTGGACCAGCCGGAACCTGGATCGCTATTTTGCAGGCTGGCCACTTCGGCGATGATCGTGCCGTCGCCGTTCACCGTGGCGCTGGCGTAATTGAATTGATCGGAGTTGCCCCAAATGTCCGAACCGCCGCCGGTCACGGTCCAGTTGCCATTAGTGTAGCCAGCCGAGCCGGCCAAACCCGGCGACCCGATGTCGCTGTCGGTCCACCCTGGCGGCAGAACCGCCCAAGCCGGTTCGGTGAGCGGCAGAAGAATTGAAATGAAACAAAGAAGCCGCGCGAACGCGCGACGCCGTTTGAGGAAATGGGAACCGGGAATACTCATAAATGGAAACCATTGCAATTCGGCGGGCCGGCGGCAGACGCCCCGCGCGCCACTGTCGCGCGGCGTAATGGCTGCGGACGGATCCCCTGGAGGTTACCCAAGGTACCCAAGACAACAAAGGCTGACATTCTGGCGCCGCGAACCCGGTCCATCATATGCAATTATGAAAACAATAAGTCAACTTACGGCATTCCGCAACACACCTGTTCGAGAATGTCCATCCGTTGCCTTTGGCGCGACTTTCAGCTATCTTGAAATGTCATGATCCGCGCTCTGCCATCCGCCGTTGCCGCGCTGCTTTTCGCCGCGGCCTTTTCCGCCGCGGCGCAATCCAACGTCCCGGCGGCCCCTCCCGCCCCGCCGCCCAACCGGCAGGCAACGTTGAAATTGAGCGAGGAATTGCGCGCCCAATGCCTGGCCGGGCGGCGCTCGATTTGCGGGAAAATCCTGCGGATTTTTCCCAACGGCATTCTGGTCGAGTGCGGCTACACGAACCTGCTGCGCCCGCCGCTGACAAAGTCCTGGCTCGTGCCCGGCAGTGTCGTTGCCAGCCGCGCGCCCGCTCTGGTCGAAAGCAAGGAACCCGGCGCGCTGGGCGTCGGCACGGTTTTTCTCACTGACCTGCCGCGCGGCAAACCGCGTCAATACGATTACGTCGTCATCGCGGGCTACCCGGCCGGTGACTTCACCTACACCTCCGTAGGCGCCATCCGGAAGACCGTGCGCCGCTTTTCGGCGAATCTCGACAAGGCGGTCAAAGCCAATCTCGCCCCCCCGGAACAGCACGCCGCGAAATGAAATTCCGGATGCGGAGAATGTTCCCGCGGGCCGGCGCAGCCGCCCTGTTCTGCCTTGTCGCGGTTGCCATTTCCGCCGGCGAAAGCCCAAAGCCTTACGGCTTGGCGGCGCGGCCTGAATCAAAAAGCTTTTTGCAGATGCCGCCGCGCGCCAACGGCGCGATTCCAAAACGGCTTTCGCAAACCGGCGCGTTCAAAAATGTCCGCGCGCTCGCGCCGGCGGACGGCCTGATTCCCTACGACCTCATCGTGCCGTTCTGGTCCGACGGCGCGGAAAAGTCGCGCTGGATTTCCGTGCCGGCGGGCCAACAAATTGAATTCGCGCCGGCCGGCGAATGGGTTTTCCCTCGCGGCACGGTTTTCGTGAAAAACTTTTCGCTGCGGACGAACGAAAACGATCCGCGCTCGCGACGCCGGCTGGAAACGCGGCTGCTGGTCTGCGACGAAACCGGCGGCGTTTATGGCGTCGTCTATAAATGGCGCGCCGACGGCAGCGACGCCGACCTGCTTGCGGGCGATTTGACCGAGGCGATTCCGATTCAGACCTCCGCAGGCGTTCGAACGCAAATGTGGTATTATCCCAGCCGCGCCGATTGCCTCACCTGCCACACGCCCGGCGCCGGGTTCGTCCTGGGCGTCGAAACGCGCCAGTTGAATCGTGAGTTCACTTATCCCTCCGGCGTCACCGACAGCGAATTGCGCGCGTGGAATCACGCCGGCTTGTTCGACACCCATTTCTCCGACGCAGACCTGGAGCGATTTCCAAAGCTCGCCGCGACCGATGACTTGTCGCGCAGCCTCGAAGACCGCGCGCGTTCCTATCTCGACGCGAATTGCGCGAACTGCCACCTTCCGAAGGGAACGGTCGCCGGCTTCGACGCGCGCTACGACACGCCCCTGGCGCGGCAAAGCCTGATTGACGGACCGGTGCTGATTGACGAGCGGATTGACGGCGCGCGCGTCATCGCGCCCAACGACATCTGGCGTTCGATACTGTTCATGCGGGCGAACACGACCGAGGCGTTCAAAATGCCGCCGCTGGCGCGCAACACGATTGACGGCCGCGGCATGAAATTGCTCCGCGACTGGATCCAGAGTTTGCCCGGCCCGCCGACGCTGCCGCCGCCGGAAATTTCACCGCGCGGCGGAAATTTCCCGCAGCCCATCGAGGTGACGATCCGAGCCGAAGCGGGCGCGGCAATTTTTTATACGCTCGACGGCACGGTGCCGACGACTTCCGACCTGCCTTACGAAAAGCCAATTAAAATTTCCGCGCCGACGATTGTGCGCGCGAAGGCGTTCAGGCCGGGTTTCACGAAAAGCATCACGGCGCAGGGGATCTTCCTTGTCGGCGGCTGACTATTTTTCCGCAACCACTTCCACGCCCCACGGGCTGCCGGGCGATTTGACGCGCGTGACTTCCTTCTCCCCCGCCAAATCCACCACCGAAACGTCGTCGGACGGGCCGTTGGCGGAGAAGAGATACTTTCCATCCGGCGAAATCGCAATGCCCCACGGACGCGTGCCGACTTTGATGGTGTTGACCACCTCGCAAGTACGGGCGTCCACTACGACAATGGTTCCGGCGCGCCCCGTGCTGACATAAACTTTCCTCCCCTCCGGCCCAACCAGCACGCATTGCGGACGCGAGTGCGGCGGCAGCGGGATGACTTTCAACAGTTTTTGATTCGGAACGTCAATCACATTGAGCTCGCCGACGGATTCCGACGGAACGAACGCGCGCGAGCCGTCCGGCAGAAAAGCCACGCTGCGCGGGCGCGGATGCACGGTGATGTGGCCGATGATTTGGAGCGTCCGGGCATCAATGGCAAAAACGTCGCCGGCCGTTTCACAGGTGATGTAGAAAAACTTGCCATCCGGGCTGACGCCCGCGCCTTCCGGTTCGCGGCTGACGGGAATGAACGTGATGATCTTTCCCGTTTCCGCGTCGAGCGCCGCGGCCGTGCCGGTGTCTTCATTGGCGATGTAAAGCCGTTTGCCGTCGGCGCTCACGCAAAACTGTTCCGGGTCGGAGCCGGCGGGAATCTTGCGCAGGAACTTTCCCTGCGCGACGTCCACGATGCCGATGCCGTCGGCGGCTTTGTCCGCCTTCGCATCAGCTTCGTCATCGTCGTCTTTCTGGAAGATCGGATTGCCATTGGCGTCCAATTTTGGCGGCGGCTCGATGGGCGTGCCGCTCAACGCCACGTAAATGAGTTTTCCGTCGGGGCTGGCGTGAATCCCGCGCGGCCGTTTGCCGACGGGGATGGTGGCGGCGACTTTGAAATCATTGCCGCTGATGACCGTGAGGTTGCCGGCTTTTTCGTTCGAGACGAAAACCTGGTAATTGGCGGCGTTGACCCTCGCGGCGAGGGCAAAAAGCGCGGCGAGGACCGCGCCAGCCGTCCGTTTCGCCAGGAGATTGAACTTCATAATGAAATGAATTAGCACATCACGGAGGCAAACGCAATGCGGTTCCGAACGGGTGTCTTGTGTCGTGCGCATCTCATTTTTTAGCGAAGCCAGACATAAGGCTCGGCGGGATCCCCGCCATCTGCCATCAACGCCTCGCTAGGGCGCCTGTCCTCCGTAGCAGCACTACTGCGGATGGAGGAACGCTCCCGCCGAGCCGGGCGTGTTCAGAAGCTGATCACAAATCTTTTCACACCTTCTTCAAAACACTTTTGCGCTCCAGTCCACGCTCTTGTCAAACCCAAGACTGTCATAATTCCAGGACCCCTGCTATGACCCTTTACAAAAGCCAGCAGGGAGAGAATGACAATGGCGGCACTCGCCAGAGTGCCGCTACATCCGCGTAGCGGCGAACTGGCGTTCGCCGCATTTTTTACCAGTGACCTGGTTATCGGGAGCCGCTCTCGCTCGTGGTTCGCCTGGCTATTGAAGCTCATATTCTCCTCTTTCATATCGACGGCGGACGCCAGTCCGCCGCTACGCAAGTTGAGGCTCGCGTTGTTGCTCGTAAAACCTCCAGAAGTCGGTAGCAGGAAGCAGGGTAGCAGTAGAAAATCCCCACAGTCCACCTAGCGAATGCGCGTCAAACCGTAAAAGTGCAAATATCATTGACTGCCACTCGCCCCGCCCAGAGCCCGGAGCAACCGAAATGTTAAATGTTTAAGTACGACCCCAATGTCTTTGCACAAACTCAAAACTGTGCGCGCCGGGCACCACGCCGCCTTGCTCAGAACCTAATTTGCCGCTGCGCAAGCTGGCAAAAGGGTTAAAGCCTAAAAGACCAAAAACTAATGCCCCCTCACACAACGGAACCCGAGGCTGCTGTAGCCGTGGCTCGGGCTGACGTAGAAGCGACTGGCGCACCGCGCGACGTTGGCGTAGTTGAACCAACTGCCGCCGCGCAAAACACGGTAGCTCCCTGTGGCCGGTCCGGTTGGATTCGTGTTGGTTGGCTGGCCATACGGCGTCCCATGCCAGTCCCAACACCACTCCGTTACATCGTCGGCCATGTCATATAACCCATACCCATTGGGGGCAAAATAACCCACCGGACTCGTGTAAGGTGACGCTCCGTTCGTGAAGGCCGTGTTATTTCCGTTCGGCCCCAAATCGTAGCTGTAGCTGGCGGTCACCCCAGTATAGTTGGCCAGATTTTCCGTGATAACGTTGCCCCACGGAAACCGCTGCCCGTTCAACCCGCCTCGCGCCGCCTTCTCCCACTCCGCCTCCGTCGGCAACCGATACCCATTCGCTGACATATTCATATAAGGCGTCACCTCCCCATTGGTATAAACTTGGGTCAATACCGCATCCGTGTAATACACCGGCGTCAGTCCCGCCTGCTGCGACCGCGCATTGCTCCACTTCACACTGTCATACCAATCCACCGTCTGCACCGGATGATTCGCCGCTTTCCCGGCACCCGCACTCATAAAGCCATATCCGAGGTTCGTCGCCCAGAAATACACCGACTGCCATTGCGCATAGCTCACCAGATTGAGGTCCATGTAAAACGCCGACACCGTGATGTTGGTGGGGGTGGCATCGGTGATGTCGCTATCACCGATGGAGTTCCCCATCGTGAATGATCCCGCCGGAATCAACGCCATGCCTTGGGGAATCGCCAGCGTCGCCGCCGTCACATTCGTCAGCCCGCCGCCATTGCCGGTGAAGGTGCCGGTGAGGTTGATATTGCCCTCGACATTGAGGCTGCCGTTGACATCCAGCGTGGCGGCCGGATTGGTGGTGTTGATGCCCACGTTGCCATTATTGAGAATGGTCATCCGGTTGTTCCAACCGGTGAAAAACTCCAAGTCATTGGGTCCGCCGCGTCGCGAGACGATGCCTTCACCAGTGTTGCCACTGGTAGCGCCAAAAGCCAGAGCATAGGCACTGATCCCGAAATTGGTGTTATGCGCGTATTGGTCGAGATTAAGTCCGCCGTTAAGGCCAACCATGCCGGAGATGTGCAGTCCGCCATTCACATCCAGCGTGGCGGTCGGGTTGTTGGTGTTGATGCCCACATTGCCGTTATTGAGAATGGTCATGCGGTTGCCCCAGTCGGTGTAAAATTCCAGGTCATTAACGCCGTTGGTGCGTTTGGAGGCGATGCCTTCGCCACTGCTGCCGACGACCGCACCGAAAGTCAAGGAATAGGAACCAATCGTGCCCGAGTTTTGCGCAGTCGGGTCAACGGCCAGCCCGCCTGATTGGCTGTTGCCGCTGACGGCCACGCTGCCCAACGCCACACTCGTTTCATTATTTGTCACGACCACGCCTGGCAACTGCGCCAGCGAAACCGTGCCGCTCAAGCCCGCCGCGCTGGCGTTTTCGGCATAAATGGCATACGGCGTCGCGGTCAACTGCTGGCGCGGCGACAGCGCGGTGAAATTCGCGGCGCCATTGGTGCGAACGCCGAGGTGCAGCCAGTTGCTGCCGCCGGTAAACGCGCCGGCTCCGAAATCCACGATCGTTGTGAACAACCCGTTGGTCACGGCCACGGCGGTATTGGTGACCGGCCCGGCGAGGATGTTGTCGCCGGTGCTGGAATCGTAAATCAGCAGCTTCAAATCATAAATCCCGTTGGCGGGGCTGCCGTTGTTCTGGAGCTGGCCTTGATAGGTGAACGCCGTGCCTTGGGCGGAGGCGGTTGAAGATTGAAGGCTGAAGACGGCCAGCGCCATCAGCACACAAGCTTTGATCAGTGTTGCTTTCGTTTTCATCTTTCGATTGTTGTCGTTGGTTTAATTGTTTCGTTACGGGCAAATTCATTTATTACCGCCCTCATTCCCAAAGCGCCAGAGGACTGGCGCACTCCAAAACGCTGCGCGCCGGGCGGCCATCATCGGCAAACGCGCCAGCGTCTTGGACTGCGGCGGCCCTCCGCCGCTATTTCCGGAACGCGCCGCTTCACGTCACTTGGATCACAGTGGGCGCGCTGGCATCGCCGGCACCGCCGGAATTGATGCCGACAAACTCAAAACTGTACACAGGTGTCAGTCCTCACTATTG
>PLGF01000171.1 GCA_003138485.1 Verrucomicrobiales bacterium
TCGAATTCCCTAACACCCTCTTATAACTGCGCCATGCATCAAAGGCTTTTTCCCAAGGGATCATGGACGGCGGTGCTGGCGGGCCTCGTTTTGCTGGCGCCGCTCGCGGCCAGCAACGGCGCCAGGGAAAAGGATGGCGGGCCGGCGGCGATGCGCGCCCAGATCGATGCGGCCAATGACAAGGTGCGCCGGGCGCTGGTGCGCATCCGGGTCGTCTCGACCGATTTCCGGGATGGGCGCGAGGTCAAGATGCAGGCCGTTGGCAGCGGAGTCATCATCACCAAGGACGGCTACCTGATCACCAATCACCACGTCGCCGGCCATGCCGCGCGCATGTTTTGCACGCTGTGGAACCGGGAGGAAATCGAGGCGGAACTGATCGGCACCGACCCGTTGACGGATATTTCGGTCCTCAAGCTCAAGCCGGAGAAGCCGCGGGAGTTCGCGGCGGCCAGCTTCGGGGACTCCTCGGCGCTGCGGGTCGGGGACCCGGTTTTGGCTATGGGCAGCCCGATGGCGCTGTCGCAATCGGTGACGCTGGGGATCATCAGCAACACGGAAATGGTTTTGCCGCGCGAATCCGGACGGCTTCAGTTGGACGGCGAGGATGTTGGGGCGCTGGTGCGGTGGATAGGGCATGACGCGGCGATTTACGGCGGCAATTCCGGCGGGCCGCTGTGCAATCTGCGCGGCGAGATCGTCGGAATCAACGAGATCAGCTACGGTTTGTCCGGTGCCATCCCGGCCAATTTGGTCAAGGCGGTCGCCCAGAAGTTGATGGCTAGGCGGAAGATCCAACGAAGCTGGTTGGGGATTTCTCCGCAGCCGCTTTTCAAGAAATGGCCCGCTGAGAAAGGGCTTCTGGTGGCCGGGGTGTGGGATGAATCGCCGGCCAGCCAGGCGGGCATCAAAGCGGGGGACCTGCTCCTGAGTCTGGCGGGCAAACCCATCGACGTCCACTTCGACGAGCAGATGCCCGATTTCATGAGCCTGGCCAGCGGCCTGGCCATCGACCGGCCCGTTGCCGCCGTCATCAAGCGGGACGGAAAAGAGATGAGCATTTCGATCGTCCCGGTCGAGCGCGGGGAAATTTATCCCGCGCAGCGGGAATTCAAGCAGTGGGGGATTACGGCGCGCAACTTCTCATTTCTGCTGGCCCGGGAAATGAAACGAACCAACCTGGATGGCGTGTTGGTCACATCGGTCCGGCCGGGCGGCCCCGCCGGCCAGGCCAAGCCCTCTCTGGAGCGCGGCGACGTCCTGGTTGAGATCGACGGGGCGGCGGTGAAATCGGTCGGGGACTTGGCGGAGCGGACGCGGCTGCTGTCGGATGGGAAGACCGAGCCTGTGCCGGTGATTGCAACGTTCGAGCGGCGTGCGGCGCGGTATATGGCGGTGGTGCGCGTGGGGATCGAGGATGAGAAGGACCCCGGCCTGGAAGTGACCAAGGCCTGGCTGCCTGTGGAGACGCGCGTCATCAGCCGGGAAATCGCCCGGCAACTGGGCCGGCCGGCATTGCAAGGTTTTTACCTCACACGGGTTTACCCGGAGAGCACGGCGGAAAAAGCCGGGCTTAAAGCAGGCGATTTCATTCTGGCCGTGGACGGCGAGAAGCTGACAGCATCCGGGCCTGAACATGAAGACGAGTTGGAAAGTCTCATCCGCCAGTACGACGTTGGCAAGACGGTGGAGTTGTCGGTGCTGCGCGGGACAACTGAGTTGAGGGCATCCGTTGAACTGGAGCGTTCGCCGCGCCTCCGGCGGGAAATGAAGAAGTATCGCAATGACGATTTCGAGTTCACCGCCCGCAACGTGTCGTTTTTCGACACGGCGGAGCAGCAGTGGGGCAAGGGGCAGGCGGGGGCGTTGATCGAGGAGGTCAAGCCCGGCAGTTGGGCCGAATTGGCCAGCCTCTATGCCGGGGACCTGGTGGTGGAAGTGGACGGCCAGGCGGTGGGCAACGTGGATGCGTTGCGCCAGGCCATGGAGAAGATCGCCGCGGCCCGGAAGCCGGCGGTGGTGATGAAAGTCGTGCGGGGAATTCACAGCGCCTACCTGGAATTCGAACCCAGCTGGAAAAACTGAGAATATGATGCGCGCCAAACTGAACCTGATGACAGCGGCACTGGCCTTGCTGGCCGCGACATGCCACGCGGATGAATTAGCGGACAAGGGCCGCGACATTTTCAAGAAGAACCAGCACTCAGTCGTCACGGTGCAAGTCGTGCTCAAGGCGACCGGACGCTCCGGCAATCCGAGCGAGTCCAAGCAGGACCTCACCGGGGCGGTGATCGACCCGTCGGGCTTGACGGTGCTGGCGCTTTCGGCGGTGGACCCGGCGGAGCTGTATCGGCGGTTGTCGGACGAGTACAAGATCGAGACGCAGATCGACGACGTTAAAATACTGCTTGACGATGGCACCGAACTGCCCGCGGAGATCGTGCTGCGCGACAAGGACCTCGACCTGGCCTTCATCCGGCCCAAGACCAAGCCCTCCGCGCCTATGGCGGCGGTGGATTTGAGCAAATCCGCGGCGGTGGAGGCGCTGGAACCGGTCATCGCGTTGAACCGCCTCAACCGGGCGGCGGGCCGCGCCTATTCGGCCTCCGTCGAGCGCATCAGCGCCGTGATGCTCAAGCCGCGCACCTTCTACATTCCCGACAGCGGGGCCAGTTCGGCGGCGTTGGGTTCGCCAGTCTTCGCGCTCAACGGGAACATCGTGGGCATATTCGTCATGCGCGCGGTGAGTGCCGGCGACAGCAGCGGGCGCAACGCGCGCGAAAACATGACGCTCGTGCTGCTCCCTGCGGAGGATATTTTGAAAGGCGCCAAACAGGCGCCTGAGGCCAAAGGCGAGGCGGACAAGCCGGCGGAGAAGGCCGCGGACAAACCGGCGGGAACGAAGGAGGAAAAGGACGGCAAGGATCAGAAGTGATTTGACGGTATGTCAACACTATGTTAGGAGGTGCGGCCCGGCCGGGCCTGGTCATGGATGGAGCGGACGGGGTGCCCGTCAGGGGACGTTCGTCTGGATTTGGATTGCATTTCGTTACGAATGCGTTTACCTTTAATACTGCGTGAAAGCCTTTCGATTTTTATTGCAAGGTCACGGCCAAGGAGCGGAACGCAGCAGGCCTTCGTGGATGGGCGGCCGGCATTCGAACACTCTGGCGCCGTCGTGGCGTTGGTCACCAACGCGCGGAAAACCCCGTTGACACTGACCAATCTCACTCAGGCCACCAATGAATCCCAAACAATGAAACCACATAGTCTGTTCAAATCAGGGGTGGGCGCCTTCTGCCTGCTCATGGCCGCTCAAACAGGAGCGTCTCCGAGCCTGGTGGGTGAATGGCTTAACGGACCCGCCAAATTGGCCGATGCTTCGGGCTATTCGCCGACCGGCGCACACGACGGCTACATCGTCGGCAATGGCCACTATCTGTTCACGAACGATGTGCCGCCCGGCAAGTCCGGGCAATCTCTTTACTTCAACAATGGTGACACAGGCATCGCCATCAGCAACTCGTCCACCTGGGACGCGAAGTACACCAACACGTTCGACGACCCCACCCAGACCAATTTCACCGTCATGTGCTGGGCGAAGGGCTTTCCGGGCCAATGGAACCCGTGGGTGTCGAAGTTCGGCGAAACTGAAGCCGGCTGGCAGCTTCGCAATGACGGAAGCGTGAACAACGGACAAACATGGTCGTGTTTCACCGTTCGAAACGGCAAGGTCGGCTCGGTCAGCTTGGGGGCGGACCCTTACAGCAATCCAGACGATATGGCCACCAGAAGCATTGCCAGCGATGATGGCAACTGGCATAATTATGCGGGCGTTTTCAGTTCCGTGACGGGCGTGCGCAGCCTGTATGTCGATGGTGTGCTGGCAGCTCAGGAGACCGCCAACACAGCGTATGACCTGGCTGCGGCTGAACACCTCTGCATCGGGGCCAAAGACATCCCGCCAGGCAACAGCTTTGGCAACTTCTCAACCTTCGAGATTTACGACGTGCGCGTCTATAACTACGACCTCACCGATTCCGAAGTTATGCAAGCGATGGGCGCAATTCCGCCAGTGATAAGCGGGTTGCCGCAATCCATCACCGCCTTTGTGGGCTTCAATGCACAGTTAACCGCCGCTGTCGGCGGCACCCCGCCGCTGGCGTATCAGTGGCAGCTCAACGGAGCCAATTTGGCAAACGGCGCCAACTTCTCCGGCGTGAATTCAAACACATTGACTATTCTCGATGTGGCGCCGGGCGACGCCGGCACGTATGACTTGATTGTCACGAACGCGATCGGCAAGACGGTCAGCAGCGATGTAACCGTTACTGTTGCAAATGAGAGCTTGGTGGGTGAATGGCTTAACGGACCGGCCAGCTTGGCCGACGCTTCGGGCTATTCGCCGGCGGGCACACACGACGGTTACATCGTCGGTGGTGGCAACTATGTGTTCACGAACGATGTGCCGCCCGGCAGGCCCGGTCAATCCCTTTGCTTCCCCATCGGTGACACAGGCATCGCCATCAGCAACTCGTCCACCTGGGACGCGAACTACACCAACACGTTCGATGATCCCACCCAGAACAATTTCACTGTCATCTGCTGGGCGAAGGGCTTTCCGGGCCAATGGAGCCCGTGGGTGTCCAAGTTTGGCGAAACTGAAGCCGGCTGGCAGCTTCGCAATGACGGAAGCGTGAACAACGGACAAACCTATGCGTGTTTCACCGTTCGAAACGGTCAAGTGGGGGCGATCAGCTTGGGGTCGGAGGCTTACGGTGATTCGGATGATATGGCCACCACAAACATTGACAGCAATGATGGCGACTGGCACATCTATGCGGGCGTTTTCAGCTCCGTGACGGGAGTGCGCAGCCTGTATATCGATGGCGTGCTGGCCGCTCAGGAGACCGGCAATGCGCCCTATGACTTGGCTGCGGCTGAACACCTCTGCATCGGGGCCAAAGACAACTCGCCGGGCAACAGCTTTGGCAACTTCTCCACCTTCGAGATTTACGACGTGCGCGTCTATAACCACGACCTGACTTCAAACGAGGTGTTGGACGTCTATTACGGCGGCACCACAAACGGAGGGCCCGTGACAACCGCTCCAACGGCCTCCCCCTCCACCAACGTGTTTGTTGGCGGCTCGGTGGTGCTTTCCGAGTTCGCTCTGGGCATACCGCCGTTGCATTATCAATGGGAATCGAACGGATTGGTTTTGGCCGGGGCCACCAACAGTTCTCTGCTGTTGAGCAATCTCACATTGGCCTCTCCCCGCGGTTACAGCGTGATCGTCACCAACAGTTATGGGGAGGCCACGAGCGCGCCGGTCGCGATCACGGTGACGCTGGACACCAATCCTCCGGTGGTTCTGCGCGGCTTCAACATTGGCGCAACCAATGTCGAACTGGATTTCTCCAAAACTATCGCGGCCACCAACGCCACTAACGTGGCCAATTATGCGTTCACCAATGGCCTCGCCATTACTGCCGCGTCTCTCGAAACCAACGACTCGTCGGTTCTTCTCGCCACCGCGCCACTGATGTACGGGAGCAACTACACGCTGGTCATTAATGGCATTCGTGATCGAGCGCTCCCGCCCAATACCATCGCCAGCAACAC
>PLGF01000107.1 GCA_003138485.1 Verrucomicrobiales bacterium
ACCACGAAGCCGGTGGAGATGGTCAGCGCCATGAGGGTGAGATTGTTGACACTGTATCCCAGCAGGTACATGACGGCGAATGTGCCCACCAGGGAAAGGGGAACGGCGACGCTGGGAATGATCGTGGCCGCCAGATTGCGGAGGAAGACGAACATGACCATGACCACCAGCGCGACGGTCAACATGAGTTCAAACTGAATGTCCTTCACCGATGCCCGAATCGTGCTGGTGCGGTCGGTCAGGACGGAGACTTCAACCGAGGAAGGCAGCGTGCTCCTGAGTTGGGGCAGCCGCTTCTTGATCCGGTCCACCACCTGGATGATGTTGGCGCCCGGCTGGCGTTGAATGTTCACCAGCACGGCGGGGACTTTGTTCCACCAGGCGGCTTGTTTGGTGTTCTCGACCTCGTCAACCGCCAGCGCCACGTCCTTGAGCATGACGGGCGCGCCTTTGCGATAAGCCACCACAACGGAGTTATTGTAATCCTGGCTGGACATCAACTGATCGTTCGCGTCGATGAGGTAGCCCTGTTTAGGGCCGTCAAAATTGCCCTTTGCCTGGTTGATGCTGGTTTGTTGGATGGCCGTTCGCAGGTTCTCCATATCCAGTCCGTAGGCCGACAGCGCAGTGGGGTTGGCTTGAATTCGAACGGCCGGCTTCTGGCCTCCGACGATGCTCACCAGGCCGATGCCGGGCAATTGTGAGATTTTCTGCGCCAGCCGCGTGTCCGCCAAATCCTCGATCTTCGAGAGCGGGATCGTTTTCGAGGTCAGGGCCAGCGTCAAAATGGGGGCGTCAGCGGGGTTGGACTTGCTGTAAATGGGAGGGGCCGGCAGGTCGGCGGGAAGATACGTTTGAGCCGCGTTGATGGCGGCTTGGACCTCCTGCTCGGCGACATCGATATTGAGCAGGAGTGAAAACTGCATGGTGATGACCGAGCTGCCCCCCGAACTGGTCGAAGTCATCTGATTGAGTCCGGGCACCTGGCCGAATTGCCGCTCCATCGGAGCCGTCACCGCTGATGCCACGACATCGGGACTTGCGCCGGGATAGAATGTCACCACCTGGATGGTCGGATAGTCCACTTCGGGCAGGGCGGAAACGGGCAGTTGAATATACGCGACAATCCCCACCAATAGAATGGCGGCCATCAGCAGCGTCGTCGCCACCGGCCGCAGAATAAATGGACGGGAAGGACTCATCCGCCGGCTTTCTTCGGAGCGTCATTCGTCCCGCGCGGCCTCACCGGGGTCCCGTCCTGGAGACGGTTGAAGTTGTCGGCGGCCAGGACTTCGCCGGGGTTGACCCCTTCCACCGCGGCGGTGTCGCCGTCGGTGATCCCAACTTTGACCGTCCGCATTTCGACGACGTCGTCCTCATCCAGGACATAGACAAAGGTCGCCGTGCCGTTGCGCTGAATGACGGAAGCGGGAATGAGGGTTTGGCCGCGGAGGGTGTCGATGAGCAATCTCACATTGACAAACTGGCTGGGGAAGAGCGCGTTGTCCGCGTTGGTGAACAGGGCCTTGAGCCTGACAGTGCCGGTTCCGCTGTCGATTATATTATCCAGGGCCAGGACGGAACCGCTGGCCAGATTGGTCTGTTGGGCGCGGTCGAAGGCTTCCACCGTCATGTGATTGCCCATCGCCAACTGGCGCTGGATTTGCGGCAGATAATCCTCCGCCACGCTGAAAATGATCGTGATGGGTTGAATTTGGGTGATCATAACGACGCCGTTGGTGGAGGAGGAAAGGACGATGTTGCCCGGATCAACCAACCGCAGGCCAACGCGCCCGGAAATGGGCGAGGTGATGCGGCAAAAACCCAGTTGCACCGTCGCGCTGTCAACTTGTCCCTGATCGTATTTGACGCTGCCGGCATCCTGTTCCACCAAGGCCGCCTGATTGTCCAGTTGTTGCTTGGGGATCGCCTTTTGCTCATAAGCGGCCTGATACCGCTGAAGATCGATGCGGGCTTCGGCCAGCAACGCCTTGTCGCGCGCCAACTGTCCCTGGGCCGAGTCCAACTGCGCCTGGAAGGGCCTCGGGTCGATCTCCGCCAGGAGGTCCCCGGCCCGAACCATCTGCCCTTCGACAAAATTCACGCTCTTGAGTTGTCCGCTCACCTGGCTTGGCGCGGCAACAGTGGCCAGCGGCGTCACCGCGCCGAGAAGTCCCTCCACATAAATTCCCATGTCCCCCTTCCGGGCGGTGGCGGTTGAAACCGCAACGGGCGGCGCCGCCGGCGCCCGCTTGGGCTGGCCGCGAATGACATGGAACAAAATCACGCCGATGACCAAAACGATCACGAGGATTGCAAAAATGAGCCACCCGTTCCGCTTTTCCGGGGCGGAACCGGCGGGCAATGGGGTGCTGGAAACAGGCTCGGAGCGCGCTACTTTGGGCGATTCTTCAGACATGGCCTTCCTTTGCTTTAACGGACCGGGGCAGCCATCCGCCTCGCGGAAGGGGTTCTCCTTCGCGCGGCGGGCGCCAGCCCAACTTGATCCGATGCGTCATAAACGCGCCGTACATACCCAAGCTTGAATCGTTTTGCCAGAACAACTTGCGCACGGACGGGAGAGGGGGCGCATCTGGCCCTTTGGACATTCAACAGGCGAAACCAATGGGAAATGACGAATGTCGAAGCACCAATGACAAAAGAATTTCTAAATGACTCAATGACGAAAGTGGCACAGCGAAAAATCACCCTCTCCGGGGGGCTTGCCGGGTTTAATAGTTCACAGTCCCGCGATTTTGCGCGCGCGCGCCAGCGACTCTTCGAGCGGAACACCTTTGACTTTTCCTGATCCAATTTCCCCGATGCGCCTGTCTATTTCAGCCTTCCAAGCAGCCGCAACGGACGGTTCATCGCCGCCATGCCGCGCGGCCATGATTCGGTCTATCAATTCGGCCACAACTTCGCCCGGCATTTCACGGGTTTCTTCGACAATTTGATCCAGCGAAATCGCCATGATTTCATTATGGCTCACGAATCGAATTTCGACAAGCGCCGCCCTGTCCGCTGCGTTTTTCTCACTCCCGGAATTGCAGCGCGGCCAGGCGCTGGTAAGTGCCCTCTTCAAGGGCTTGCAGTTCGTCGTGGGTGCCGGATTCCACCACGCGTCCGCCGGCGATCACGATGATTCGATCCACATGCCGCACCGTGGCGAGGCGGTGGGCGATGATAAACGAAGTGCGCCCTTCCATCAGGGTTTCCAGCGCCTCCTGAATCAGGCGTTCGCTCTCCGAATCCAGCGAGCTGGTGGCCTCATCCAGTATGAGAATGGCTGGATTCTTGAGAATCGCGCGCGCAATGGCCACGCGTTGCCGCTGTCCGCCGGAGAGTTTGATGCCGCGTTCGCCCACCAGCGTGGCGTAACGTTCAGGAAAGGCCTGGATAAACTCGTGCGCGTTGGCCTGCCGTGCCGCTTGTTCGATTTCCTCCGGCCCGGCGCCGGGTTTTCCGTAGGCGATGTTTTCCGCGATGCTCCCCCCGAAAAGCAACACCTCCTGTGGCACCATGGACATTTGCCCCCGAAGCTCGGCCAGCCGGTAGTCGCGCGCGTCCCGGCCGTCAATCAAAAGCCGTCCGCTGGATGGGTCATACAGGCGGAGCAACAGCGAAATGAGCGTGGATTTGCCCGCGCCGCTTGGGCCGACCAGCGCAATCCTCTCTCCGGAACTCGCGGCGAGGTTGATCGCGTGAAGCACCTCAACCCCTTGTCTGGAAGGGTAGCTGAAGTGAACATCCTCAAACACGATATCGCCGCGCAGCCGGGGCAGCGTGGAAACCGGCGCGGGTCCCAGTCGAACCTCCACTTCACCGCTTTCCCGCAGCAGTTCCCGAACGCGCTGCGTGGCGCCGATGGCCTTTTGGAGCTGGCTGTATAATTCAGCGAATTGCCCCATGGCTCCCGCGACAAACGTCGTATAGAGACCGAAACGGGTCAGTTGCCCGAAGGTGATCTCCCCGTTCTGCAAAAGTCGCGCCCCGGACCAGAGCACCAGCACGATGAAACCGAACAATGCAAACACGATGAACGCGATAAACCCCGCCCGCAGCCTGGCGCCGCGCAATGTGGTGGCCAGGAATGAATTCAGTCCCGCATGGTAGCGATTGAGTTCATAACCTTCGTTGGAAAACGCCTTCACATTCAGAATGCCTTGCAGTGTTTCCTCGACGATGGTCGCCGTTTCGGCCAGCCGATCCTGCGCTTCACGCGAAATCTTGCGCGTCTTCCGGCCGAAGATCACCGCCGCCACGATGATAAACGGAAGGCTGGCCAGCATGATGCCTGTCAATTGAAGTGAAGTGACGGCAATGAGCGCGATGCCGCCGATCAGAATCGTCGATTGGCGAAGGAACTGCGGCAGGATGGTGATGAGGGTGTCCTCAATTTGAATCAAGTCGCTCGAAAGGCGGCTGGCCAGTTCGCCCACGCGGCGCTGGGCGAAAAACGTCATCGGCAGCGAGATCAAGCTCGCGTAGGTGTCGCGGCGCAAATCCACAAGGCTCCGTTGCCCGGCGGTGGCAAAAGAAAGGGCCTGGAAAAAGGAGAGGCCCGCCTGCACCGCCAGGATGCCCATCAGCAGAAGCGCCGTTCGATCCGCTCCCGCCATGCCGCCGCCTTTGGGGCCGCGCAGCGCGGCGTCGATGATGCTCCCCGCCAGATACGGGAACGACAGGCCTAAAAGGCTGTTGACAAACAAGGAGGCCAGCGCCGCGCTGAACCGGCCCCGGTAAGGACGCAGATACCGGAACAGATCCAGCGCCTGTTTGAGATTCTCCCGGCTCATCTCCGCCTTGGGGAGATCGACACCCGCCTGGTCATTGCGTGAATAGCGCGCCATTCCAGGATTCTAAACGAGAACCCCGCCGGCGCGAGTGGGAAATTTCAGGTGGAAAAAGCTGTCCGCGCCAGCCTGAAAATGTTAAACCTCACGCCATCAGCGACGACATCCGCTGGAAACAACGCTTCCAGAATTTCGACCGCTCCTTTGTCCTGCTCCGCGAGGCGTTGGAGGACAATCGCCCGCTTTCCATGCTCGAAAAGGAAGGCGTCATCCAGCGTTTTGAATACTCCGACGATCTCGCATGGAAAACGCTCAAAGATTATCTCGAAACCGGCGGCGTGGTCATCAATCCCCTCACGCCCCGGCAGGTCATCAAGGAGGCCTTCGCCGCCAGGATCATTTCCGATGGCAAAGTCTGGATCAACATGCTCGACCACCGCAACCTGCTTTCCCACACCTACGACTCTTCCGTGTTTGAAGTGGCGGTCAAGGCCATAGCCGAACATTACCTGCCGGCGATGGCGCGGCTTCACGAGTTCTTCGTTGAAAAAACCGTCGAATGAAAACGCCCGCCCTGACATCGGAGGAACTCGTTCAACCGCGGCGGGTGTTTGCCCGGCATCCCGAAGTCAAGACGGTCAGGCTGTTTGGCTCGCGCGCCAAGGGCGCCCATGCCGCCAATTCCGATATTGATTTGGCGCTGTGAGGCGACGTGGACGCGCTTCAAGCCGAAGCCATCGCCGCCGAACTGGACGAATTGCCGATGCCCTACAAATACGATGTTCAGCCCTTTGACCTCATCAAACTGCGTCCGCTGCGCGAACACATCCAGCGCGTCGGCATCATGGTTTATCCTGCGACGGAAAAATGAAATTGCTCGCGGCAACCCTTGAGGAACTTTTATCCTCCACAGTTCGTGACGTTAGACGGGCGGACATAAATAAAAGGACATGGCTCCGCTGGAGCGTTGCCCTACCGGCGTGTTGTGGTAGGGCGACGCTCCAGCGGAGCCGTCCCAAGAGTTCCGTTGCGAATTGCCCGTTTGTTTATGCCCGTCCATATTAGCGCAAGCCCGGCTTCCAGCCCTCCTCAAACCGGGTGCCGACGATCAAACGCGTGACCAATCCGTAGCTGGCCATTCCGGCCTGCACATGATTGGACTTGAGAAAGCCGTTGTAGAATTTCATTTGAAGGCTGGCCACCGCCGGCGCGCGATGTTTCGCCGTCCGGGCGTGAATGGCGTTGATGTCACTGACGACGAGAGGCGATAGCCGCGGCAACGAAACGGCGGGATTGGCAGACTGCCTGGGCAAATAGAAAGACAGGTGGAGCCAGCCGGAATATCGGATCGCCGGCATGTCGCTGCGCAAACAGGCCAGGACCCCGATGAAGTTGGCCTCCGATTCGTCCGCGAAGCCGGCCAGATGCGACCACTCGTGCGCGAGCAGGAAGGGCTCCTCGAAGGCCAGGACATGAGAGTCAAGTATAACCTCATAACCGAACGGGTTGATGAACCCGTCGATGCCGGCGGCATCCAGGTAGGGATTGACCAGCGATCTTCGCGGCACGACTCCCGTGAAGTCAGGGCGATGGCCCAATTCCCGGACCACTTGCCGAAAGGAAACTTCCAGCGCCGCCCGCCATTCCCCGGCTGGCGGCATCGGCTGGCCGCGCGCCGCGGTGACTTCGGCGTTGAGGCTTTCCAAGTCGCTCTTGGCGAGTTCGAGCACGGCCTGCGGAGTCACGCGTTTGGCGTCCCAATCCAGTTTGGCGGTCAATGGCAGCCGTTGATAATTCAGTCCCCACAGCAATTCAAAAGCGCAGACCAAAACCGCCGCCAGCGCCAGCGTGTCCAGGGCGGCGTTGCCGGCGGCAAACCATTTTCGCCCCGTTGCGGCGTTCCGGATTTTCCAAACCCACCAAGCCGGCACGCCAACCGCCGCGAGAATCAGCAATACGTCAAGCATGGGGACAGGCAGCCGCCGCGTCAAATGTTTGACTGCCGCCGCCAACTGGGGATACACGCCGGTGGAGTAATAGCGCTCAACCCAGCGAGCCGGCAGTCGAACGGTCGTCAGGGCGATGGCGCCCAGCACAAGCAACAAGCGGATGCCGTGTCCGGCGCCGAGCTTCATCTGGGATTTCCCATTGGGTTTCTTGCCCGCGACCGACGCGGGTCTTTTTTGTGATTTTCTTCCTCCTCCATAGATTTGCAAGTCGTTTTTCGAATCGCGTATCCGGCTCAGCGCAAATCTGTTTTTGTGAATNNCCTCATCCTAACCTTCTCCCCCAGGAGAAGGAACGGCTACGGAAAGCTTTTGGCGGTTTGTGTGACCGTCCGGCTCATTCCGCTGCCGATTTTCCAATGGGCGGCCGACGATTCTCCCTCTCCCGCGCCAGCGGGAGAGGGCCGGGGTGAGGGTGGCACCGCAAGGATAGATTCGTTAATCAACACTAGTGTCCCGCAGTCGCAACCTTTTTGCTCCAGGCAAGACGAAGTTAAGGGACTTTGCCTCCCGGCCTGTAGCCCTATCCAGGAAATCCTCGTGCAAATAGATGCTCGGCGTGTTGGTTGGAAAGTCTCTGAACTCCCACAGCATCTCAACCCGGTTCGTCGGCACAATAGAATGGGGCGTCAAGCCCACATACCACACATAAATGCTTTTGATATCGTCACCATTTTCATCCGCACGGAGGGCTGCTTTCAAATTATACTTCACATTTGGGTCGCTGCCTTCGAAGACGATTTTTGCGCGCAGCATTTGATTGGACGAGCCATATATCCACGCGTCTTTGAGAGTAACAGTCGTGCGCTCGTCAAGTGCCTTGGATTGGACGCGAACCCTGCCACTAGAACTGGCTGCCAAAGCAAGGCAGGCCAAAGTCAACCCCAGGAGTATTATACGGTTCATATAGGAGAATACCGCCGCCGAGGTTTATTTGCGAACCACATTCCACCCGTCCACCGCGACTGTGGGTGCGGCGCCGGGAGCGTCCTCGGAACGCCAGCGGGCTGTCAGTGTTCGTGTGTCGCCGGGAAGCAGCGACACATAGTTGTCGCTCCATATCGAGGGCAGGATTTGCCCGCCGTCCTGGCTCTTGAGAACACGCAGCCGCACGAAAAAGGCCGGCGAGTTTCCGGGGTTCGTGAGAGTTACCAGGGCGCGGTCGTCGGCGCCATCATGATCAAAGGCGGTCTTCACGTCGAGTGTCACCGGCGGCAGGTTTGTGAGTTCGGTGAAATCGCCGTGGACCTGCGTTGGCGTATAATACCATTGTCTCTTGGTCCAGTTGAGCACGTCATCGACGGTCGAGAGCCAGTAGAAGTTGCGGCTCAGGACCGCACCGTCCTTATCCGCGAGCGTGAGTGACAGAAAGTATGTCTTGGACAGGTTGGTGAGGCCGGGAATAGTGAAGGCGCGCACGACGCCGTCGGGCGGCAAATCAATACGCGCCGAATTCGTCCACCGCTGGGTGCCAGCGATATCGACCACGGCCGCACAGACCGTAAGGCCGGCAGACGGGTTGAGCGTGCTGTTGACCACGACGACCGAGCGGTCGTCGAAGGAATACTGGACGTGCAGCGGTTCGAGCGATTTCTTGGTGCCGTAGTAGCCGCTCCCCGCCTCAAGGTAATAGTCGTACAAGTGCCAAGCCAGCGATGGCCAGGCGTTGTTCAGCATCCATTGGATGACTCCGGTCGCCTTGTACTTGTTGCGGCCGTAAGCCTCGTACATGGCACGCTCGTCGTCGTAGGCGATAAGCTGGGCCTTGCGCACATAATCATTGAGATCGGTGGCCGCGCCGTAGCGCCCGCGCATCCCATCATTAAACGGCGTGAAGGGAGTGTAAGCGCCCCCCTGGCTGTGCTGGAGCCAGACGCTGTCCTGCGGCCAAAGATGGTCGTCGCCGAGCATCTTGCGCATGTCCTCCACGCTGGGGATGGCCTTGCCGGGCCCTATCTCGGTTGCGAAACCGAACGCGCCGCCGTCGTGGTCGCTATACCAGTAGGAAGGCGGTTCGTAATCGTAAGGCCCTTGCATCTTGACTCCGGTCGGACCGACCGTTGTGGTATAACCTCCGGCCGAGGCGACCGTCGGGTTCGGCCACTCCGTCTGGGCGATGACCTTCAGATACTCCCGCTCGACCTCCGGCGTCGCGAACTTATCGCTGCCATACCAGAACGTCAGGCTGCTCGGATGGTTGCGCAGAAGGAGAAGTTGGTCACGAAGGCACGCCGCGGCGAGGGCTTTTGTCGCGCCATCCCAATTGCTCCACTGCTCCCAATAGTCACAGCAGCAGAAACCGGGAATGACGAAGACCCCGTTCTCGTCCGCGAGGTCAAGCAGATGGTCCGAGCCAAGCTTCCCCTCGAAACGCACGGCGTTAAGCCCCATGTCGTGGACCAGGCGCATCTCCTGCTCTTCGCGCTTGGGTGTCTCCATGAAGAAAAGATTGCGCGCCCAACCCGCGCCGCGGATGAGGACGGGACGCCCGTTAATGTGGTAAAGGCGGTAGCCTTCCGCCGTGATTTCCGAAGTCGCCTCACGCACACCAAAGCGGACCGTGCGCTCGTCCGACACTTTGTTGTTCACGGTCACGCCGGCGTGCAGGTTATACATTTCGGGGGAGCCGTAACCGATGGGCCACCACAATCGCGGCTTCGTCAGGTGCAGGCCGGGGTGATCGACTCCGTCAAGACTTACCCTCTGGGTGCCGCCGCCGGCCACCCTCACCGGGACCGTGGTCACAACTCTATCAAGGGTCACGGCCACGACGCCGGTCACCGGCTTGTCGCTGGTATTCTCCAACTCCATCGAGACGATCAAGTCCGCGGAGGCGAGATTGGTGGCCAGGCGGCTGCGCACGAACGGGTCGTGCATGCGCAGGACGCCGCTGGCGGTAACGAAGACGTCGCGCCACAGGCCCTGCATTTTGTCGGGCGGCATCGGGGCCCAGTCCACCCAGGTGTGTCCCAAATCCTTGGCCCTTTGGCCTTGGATCCGCAACGCGAGCGCGTTTCTCTTCCCTGGCCGCGCGGCCTTGGTTATGTCGAAGGCGAAACGGCGCATGGCTCCAGCCACCTCATTGGTGTTGGCGATTTGCTCGCCATTGAGCCAGACGTCCGCGCGATAGTTGATCCCCTCGAAGTGGAGCGTGATCGCTCGTCCCGCCATCTCCGCCGGCAGGTCGAACTCCGTCCGAAACCACCAACCGACAGAGAAGGGGTTGGTCCGGGTCATGCCGGAGTTGGCGGGACCGCCGCCGCCCCGGGAGCCCATGCCCGGCCAGGCGCGCAAGTTCGTGCTGACGAACGGGTCCGGGTACACGCCCGCCTGCGCGAGCACCCCAGAAACCGTCGCGGGAACGGAAGTGGGGTACCACCCGCTGGCGGCGAAACCGGCTTTCGAGATGGCCTCCCCATCCGGTTGCCCGCTCGAAGTCTGCACCTGCCAGCCATCCCGGAGCATAAGCCGTGCTCCAGAGGCCGGCCTTTCCGTCGGGCCGCCGCTCGTGTCAGCCTTCACAACTCGCCTCTGGCCCTGCGCCAAGTCGATCTCATGCACCCCACTGCGAGAACTGCATGAGGCAATTGCGGCCAACGCGGCGCACGCGACAAGTACTCGTATTCGAGGATCATTGAATGGGTTTCTCATGGCTGGAGAGTATAAGTTCCCCGGAGAAAATCAAGCAGCCACTTTGGGTTTTCTTAGCCGGAAGGATGCAGATGGAAGAGCAGGAAAGGCAGACTTTGAGACAGGATTTGCAGGATGAACAGGATGAATTCCCAATGCAGGACCAACCACCAAACGCTGTTGCGTCTCTGCAGATGGGAATCTGCTCTTGTATCCTGTTAATCCTGTTAATCCTGTCAAATTTCGATGTCTTAACTGCATTGTTCCGGCTTGGAATGGCCAAAGGGCCGAGCGCCGTTCAGGGACAATGAACCAATAATCCCGGTCAAAACCGGTTCGGAGCAGGAACTCGATTTGGAATGGCGAATCGCGTGGCGAACCGGTAGGCTTGACCCATCGTGCTGACGCTCACGACGACGCACGTTCCAGCGACCGATCTCGGCTTCCTGCTCCGCAAGAATCCCGCGCGATCTCAGTCGTTTAACCTCTCGTTCGGCCGGGCGCATGTGTTTTACCCGGAGGCGACACCGGAGCGATGCACCGTTGCGCTGCTGGTGGAAATTGACCCTGTCGGACTGGTGCGGAATCGTCGCGGACCGTCGGGCGAAGGCGGTGCATTGGAGCAATACGTCAACGATCGTCCTTACGCCGCCTCGTCATTTTTGAGCGTGGCCATCGCCGAGGTGTTTGGCAGCGCGCTCTCCGGCAAGAGCAAGGAGCGTCCCGAACTGGCCGACACGCCGTTGCCGTTGCACATGACATTGTCCGCATTGCCATGCCGCGGCGGTCAGGAGTTCCTGCGCAAACTTTTTGAGCCGCTCGGATACACCGTTTCCGCGGGCCAATTGTCGCTGGATGAAAACTTCCCGGATTGGGGAGAAAGCGCATATCACCGCGTCGAGTTGAACGCCCTTCTGCCGCTGCAAAAGCTCCTCTCACATCTTTACGTGCTCGTTCCGGTGCTGGACAACGACAAACACTATTGGGTTGGCGATGAAGAGGTGGAGAAGCTTCTGCGCCACGGCGAAGGCTGGCTTGCTCTTCATCCCGAACGCGAAGCGATCACCCGCCGCTATCTAAAACATCAGCGCACCCTCGTGGACGACGCGCTTGCCCAACTTGCGGATGAAAGCGCCCCTGATCCCGATGCCGTCGCCGAGGTTCATGCGTTGGAAGAGGAGACCATTGAGAGCGCCATCAGCCTCAACGAACAGCGTCTTGGCTCCGTGCTCGCCGCGCTGAAAGCCAGCGGCGCAACTCGCGTTTTGGACTTGGGTTGCGGCGAAGGCCGGTTGTTGCAGGCGTTGCTTAAGGAAAAGCAATTTGTCGAAATCGTCGGAATGGACGTGTCGCACCGCGCGCTCGAAATCGCCCATGACCGTTTGCACTACGACCGCCTGCCGCCCGTCCAGAAGGCGCGCCTTCGCCTGCTTCAAGGTTCGCTTATCTACAAGGACGCGCGACTGGCCGGTTTCGATGCCGCCGCCGTGGTGGAAGTGATCGAGCACCTTGACCCGCCGCGCCTGGCGGCGTTCGAGCGGGTGCTATTTGAGTATGCCCAGCCGAATACCATCGTCATCACGACCCCCAATCGCGAATACAACGTGAAATGGGAATCCCTCCCTGCAGGCAATTTTCGCCACCGCGACCATCGGTTTGAGTGGACTCGTGAAGAATTTCAGGAATGGGCTCATCGCGTCGGGGCCCGATTCGGTTACGGCATGCGTTTTTTGCCTGTCGGCCCCGAAGATTCGGCAGTTGGTTCGCCGACCCAGATGGGAATATTCGAAAGGAACCCAGCATGAGCAACCCTGAGCATTTGGATGATCAAAACCGTGATGACCCTCGTTCCACGGAGGAGCTTATTGGATTAGTTTTGACCAAAGATATGGATGCGGACAACGAAGAATACTGGCGTCCGATCCGTTCTTTGCAGCGCAGGCTGCCATCGATCATTGAATCGATTGACAAACTCCTTGAAAGCGATAGCCCGAAAGTCATAGGGGTCAAACCGTAC
>PLGF01000137.1:0-20935 GCA_003138485.1 Verrucomicrobiales bacterium
CTGAGACGGTGAAAGTGACGGAGTTGGTCGAAGACGCCCTGCGGATGAACGCCGGGGCATTGGCGCGGCATGAGGTGGAGTTGATCCGGGAGTACATCGACGAGCCGACGGTGAACATTGAGAAGCACAAAGTGCTTCAGATTCTGGTGAACTTGGTCAGCAACGCGAAGTACGCCTGCGAGGCTGCCGGGCGCAAAGACAAGAAACTCAGGATCAAGGTCTTCCAGCACGACCAGTGGGTGAGCATCGAGGTCATCGACAACGGCATCGGAATTCCGCCGGAAAACCAGACGCGCATATTCAATCACGGATTTACCACGCGCAAGAACGGGCACGGATTTGGCCTGCATAGCGGCGCGCTGGCTGCCAAGGAACTGGGGGGAACGCTAGCGGTCCAAAGCGACGGGACCGGCAAGGGCGCGAGCTTTATCGTGGAACTGCCGCTGGAACCGCCCAAGAGAGACTCCTGACGGCCCCCCCGTGCGGGAAAACAATTGTTTGAAGGTTCAACGCGCCGGCTTTAAAATACGGCATGTTCGATGCCTTAAGTCAGCGCCTCCAGAATGCCTTCCGCAATCTCCGCGGATTGGGGAAAATCTCCGAGTCCAATACCGCCGATGCCCTGCGCGAAGTGCGCATGGCGCTCTTGGAGGCGGATGTCAACTTCAAAGTCGCCAAGGACTTTATAGAGGCGGTCCGTGTGAAGGCGCTCGGAGAGGATGTGGCGCAAAGCATCCAACCCGGCCAGCAGATCATCAAGATCATCCACGACGAGCTCGTGCGCTTGCTCGGCTCGGCCAATTCGGGCCTGGCTTTGAGCGGCAATCCCAGTTGCGTGATCCTCGTCGGGCTGCATGGATCGGGCAAGACCACCTCCTGCGCGAAACTGGGCCGCTTGTTGCACAAGCAGGGGCGTACACCGCTGCTGGTGGCCGCGGACGTTTACCGCCCCGCCGCGATGGAGCAGTTGGAAACCCTGGGCCGGCAATTGGAACTGCCCGTCTTCGCGCGGCATGGCGAGACGGACGTGTTGAGAATCGCGCGCGAGGCGCTGGATTTCGCGCGCCAGATCAACCGCAACACCCTCATCTTCGACACCGCCGGGCGATTGCAGATCGATGAGCCGCTCGTCCGGGAATTGGCCCGCCTGCGCGAACTGGTCCAGCCGCAGGAGGTTCTTCTTGTGCTCGACGCGGCCACCGGACAGGAAGCGGTCAACGTCGCGACTCATTTTGACCAGGCCCTCCACATCACCGGGGCGATCCTGACGAAACTGGACGGCGACGCGCGCGGCGGGGCGGCGCTGAGTCTCAGGGCGGTGACGGGCCAGCCGATCAAGTTCGCCGGCGTTGGGGAGAAACTGGACGAGTTCGAGGCGTTTCACCCCGAACGCATGGCGTCCCGGATTTTGGGAATGGGGGACGTGGTGAGCCTGGTGGAAAAGGCGGCGGAGGCGGTGGATGCGGACGACGCGCGGCGGATGGAGGAAAAGCTCAGGAAGGGGCAGTTCACGCTGGAGGATTTCCTGGAACAGTTGCGCCAGATGAAGAAGCTCGGATCGCTGGAAAGCCTCGTGTCGATGCTTCCCGGCGGCGCGGAGATGCTTAAGGGGGCGGACCTGTCGAAGCAGGAAAAGGATTTCAGGCGGATGGAAGGGATCATTTGCGCCATGACGCCCCAGGAGCGGCGCGCGCCGGCGATCCTCAACGCCAAGCGGCGCATCCGCATCGCCAAGGGAAGCGGTGTCCAGGTGGCGGAGGTCAACAACCTGCTCAACCGCTTCGGGCAAATGCAGCAGATGATGAAGAAGATGGGGAAATTCCAAAAAATGATGGGGCGCATGGGGGGGATGCCGCCAATGCCGCGGCGCTAACCTGCGGCCATGAGCAGCCTGGCGCGAGCGTCGTGACAATCGCACATCAACTGGTGGAGGCCGCGCGCGAATTGGCCGTCCGCGCGGACGCGCTCCGCTTCGACAGGCCGGTCGCCTTCGTCTATAACCCGCTGGTCTATGCCTGGAGCGCCCATGAAATGTACCTGCGCCGCTTTGGCGGGTCGCGCAAGGAAGTCGTCTTTCTGGGCATGAACCCCGGCCCCTTCGGAATGGCGCAAACCGGGGTGCCTTTTGGCGAAATCGCCGCCGTTCGCGATTGGATGGGTCTGCAGGCGGCCATCGGCCGCCCCGCGCGCGAGCACCCGCGCCGGCCCGTGCGGGGCTTTGCCTGTCCGCGCTCGGAAGTCAGCGGGCGGCGCCTCTGGGGGCTGTTCGCGCGGCGCTTTGGCGCGCCTGAGAATTTCTTCCGCCGTCATTTCGTTGTCAACTATTGCCCGCTCGCCTTTCTCGAAGCTGGCGGACGCAACCGCACGCCCGACAAACTCCGCCCCGCCGAAAAGGAGCGCCTGGACCGCCTCTGCGACGCCCATTTGCGGCGGGTCCTGGAAGTGCTGCGCCCCAAGTGGGTCATTGGCGTGGGCGCTTTTGCGGCCCGGCGCGCCGGGATCGTGGCCGGCGATCTGCCGCCGCGAATCGGCCAGATTCTCCATCCCAGCCCCGCCAGCCCGGCCGCCAACCGCGGCGACTGGGCGGCCCAGGCCGCCGCGCAATTGGCCGCGCTTGGCGTTTGGCCGGGTTGATGGGCTTGGGATTCATTGCGCGATGGCTCTTTGCCGCTTAAACTGTCCGTTGTGAAATCCATCGGGACAGTCTTCCTGGTCGGCGCCGGCCCCGGCGACGCCGGCTTGATCACCGTGCGCGGCGCGGAGTTGCTCGGCCGCGCGGACGTGGTGGTTTATGACGCGCTGGTCAACAAAGATTTGCTGAGCCTGGCCCCGCCGGGGGCGGAATTGATTTACGCCGGCAAACGCTCCGGCGCACACTCCATTCCCCAGGACGAACTGAGCCGGTTGCTCGTCGAAAAAGCCCGCGCCGGCCAATGCGTCGTCCGCCTCAAGGGCGGCGACCCTTATGTCTTCGGGCGCGGCGGCGAGGAGGCCGGCCGATTGGCCGCGGCCCGCGTCCCCTTTGAGGTTGTGCCCGGCGTTTCCTCCAGCATCGCGGGTCCGAATTACGCCGGCATCCCGCTGACCCATCGCGACCACTGCTCCAGTTTCACGGTGGTCACGGGCCACGAGGACCCGGACAAGGTGGAGCCGGAGGTCGATTGGGGGCAGGTCGCCCGCGCCCCCGGCACCAAAGTGGTGCTGATGGGCGTGACGAGAGTCAAAACTATTTCAGAGGCCCTCATCGCCAACGGCATGTCCCCGGACACGCCCATCGCCATGATCCGCTGGGCCACCACCGGCCGCCAGCAATCGGTCTTCGGCACCTTGCGAACCATTGCCGCCGTCGCCGAAAGCGCCGGTTTCAAGCCGCCCGGCTTGACGGTGATCGGCGGCGTTGTCCAACTGCGCGGGCAGCTCAACTGGTTCGAGAAGCGCAGCCTCTTTGGCCGGCGCATCGTCGTCACGCGCGCCCGGGACCAGGCCGGCCAGCTTGCCCGCGACCTGCTCGAACGCGGCGCCGACGTGCTCGAAATTCCCACCATCCGCATCGTCCCGCCCACCGAACGCCGCGACATTGCCGATGCGCTGCTGGAACTTAACGCCTACGACTGGCTGGTTTTCACCAGCCCCAACGGCGTCGCCGCTTTCTTCGAATTGTTCTTCAAGGCCTTTGAAGACCTTCGCGACATCGGCGGTGTCCGCATCGCGGCCGTCGGGCCGGCCACCGCCGGCAAACTGCGGCAGTTGCACCTGAAGGTGGATGCGATGCCCGAGGAATTCGCAGCCGCCAAAGTGGCCGCAGCCATGGCGGAACAAGGCAGCCTGGAGAACCTGAAGGTCCTCCTCGCGCGGGCCGAAACGGCCAACCGCGACCTTCCCAAACACCTGGAGGAGATGGGCGCGATTGTCGATGACCTCCCCTGCTACAAGACCGTTCCCGAAACCGAAGACCGCAACGGGGCCGCCGCGCGGCTGATGGAAACGGGAGCGGATTGGATCACGTTCACGAGCGCGTCCACCGTCGAGAATTTCCACGCCCGGTTTGATTTGCCGCAATTGCTGGCGCGTTTTCCGGGCCTCCGACTCGCCTCCATCGGCCCGGAAACCAGCAAAGCCATCGCCGCCCTCGGATTGAAGCCCGCCCTTGAGGCCAGGGAACACACCGCTGCCGGCCTGGTCAAAGCCCTCGAAGCGGCGCGGGAAAAATGAGGGGCGGTTATTAGGCCACTTGCCGCGTGAGGCGCACGCCATCCCGCAGCAGCTTTTGCGCGCCTGCCTCGGTTTTCGCCTCGGCGTATATCCGCAGGACCGGCTCCGTCCCCGACCCGCGCAGCATCAGCCAGGAGCCGTCGCGGGCGATGAACTTGACGCCGTCGAAGGACTTGATTTCCGCCAGGGGCGATCCGCCCAGCCGGGCCGGCGGACGGCTCCGGCAGTACTCCATCAGCGCCGCCCGCCGCTCCAGGGGAAAATGCGTGTCCAGCCGCGCGTAGCGATGCGGCCCGAATTGCCGTTCCAGGCGGCGCAATAATTCGTTGACAGACACCCGCTCCGTCGCCAGCAATTCCAGCAGCATCATGCCCGCGGCGATGCCGTCCCGCTCCGGCATCAACGCGGGGAACCCCACTCCGCCGCTTTCCTCGAAGCCCAGCAGGACGCCGCCTTTGAGCATCTCGGCGCAAATGTATTTGAAGCCGACCCCCGTTTCCACCAGCTCCAGCCCGTAATGGGCGCACATCTTATCGACCATCGACGTCGTCGTCAGCGCCTTGATCACGCGGCCCGCCGCCTTGCGGTTGACAATGAAATGATGGAGCAGCAGGCAGATGATCTGGTGGGTGGTCAGCGGGCGGCCCCGGCCGTCCATGCCGCCGACGCGGTCGGCGTCGCCATCGGTCACCAGGCAAAGGTCATGGGGATGTTTTTTCAGATAGGCGGAGCTTTTGGCGTAATTGAGGGAAATCGGTTCGGGATTGATGCCGCCGAAATTGCAATCGTGGGCGCCGTTGAGCGTCGTCACCCGGCAGGTCGTGCCGCGCAGCAACACATCGAAACAGCCCGCGCCGACGCCGAACAAGGCTTCATGGGCGAAGCGCAGTTTGGAGTTGGCGATCAATTTGAAATCGACCAGCGCCTTGATGGCGCGGAAATGCGCCGGGCGCAGGTCCCGGATCGCGATGTCACCCGCGCCGTTGGGCGCCGCCACCGGGCTGAGATCAAGCCGCTTCTCGACCTCCTGGCAGAGGGACGATTCGGCCGAGCCGCCGTAGTGCGCCTTGATTTTGTAGCCGTTGAAGATGGCCGGGTTGTGGCTGGCGGTGATCATGACGCCGCCCGCCGCCTTCATTTGCTTGACGGCAAAGGACACCGACGGCGTGGGCGCCGGGCAATTGGAGAGCACGACGGCAAAGCCGTTGGCCGCCAGGACCTCGGCCACGCGCCGCCCGAATTGATCGGAGAGGAAGCGGCGGTCATAGCCGACGACGGCGGTTTTGCCCGTGCCGGGGGGCGGTTGGGCGCTCCAAAAGGCGGCTGTGGCTTGGGCGACCCGGTCCAGATTCTGGAAGGTGAAGCCTTCGGCGATCACAGCGCGCCAGCCATCAGTGCCAAATTTGATATTCATCCGGTCGAACCGGCACACTGTTCGCACTTTTTCCGCCAATGTCAATCCCATAGCGCCGCAAGAGCGGCGGGGGGGGCCGGCCAATGGCTTCCTTCGTTTCAGCCTTTTTGGGTATCGTGGCAAATGGCCGGCTTACTGGGCGGAACGGGCGGAAAACGCTTCGAGTCTTTTCAGCCAGTCGTTGAAATTCGGGCACTCGATTCGAATCTGCTCCAGCCCGATGCGCTTCGCAGTCGTTGGTCCGTGCAACGCCTTCCTGTAAGCCGGACACAAATCGGCAATGCGTTTTGAGGGCGCGCACCCCGGGCGCTCGTTGATTTCCTCCGGCGTGGCAACACTCGCGCGAATCGCCTCGAACTTCTTTTGCTTTCCCACTTCGTTGACGAACCCCTCTTCCGTTTGCCCCTCGACGAGTATCAATGCCCTCATGGCCGCGCGCCCAGAACGTTCTTTTCCCACAATTCGCCCAGACTATAGTCATCCAGCCAAGTCGTCATATCCGCTTGCTTCAGATGCCGGAAGACGCTCTGATTGTCCTGCCGGTCCACCGCCCAAACCGCATCCGGTTCGAACTGGTTGACCAGTGTTACGGATTGCGTGGCCACGATCACTTGCGTGCGCGTCGCCGCGGAAGACAGCAAATCGGCCAGCAAGGTGATGGCCGCCGGGTGCAACCCAAGTTCCGGTTCGTCCAGCAACACCATCCTTGGCAATTGGGGTTGAAGCAGCAAGGTGGCCAGACATATGAAGCGCAGCGTTCCGTCAGAGAGCGAAAAAGCGTTGAAATAGCCGTCGCTGCCCTTTTCCTTCCACTCCAGCCGGATTCTCCCCTCGTTCAACTTCGACGGCTCAAGGAGGAACCTTTCAAAAAACGGCGCGATTTGTCGCAGCGTGTCTTGAATGTTGGCAAAATGGTCAGGCTCTTTCTGCTTCATCCAGTACAGGAACGCCGCCAGATTTTCCGCTTGCGGCCGCAGAACGCGATTGTCTTCCACATCAGCCGCGCCCTTCACTGCCGCCGTGTCGCTGGTGTCGTGAAAATGATAAACCCGGTAACTGTCCATATCACTCACCGCCTGTTGGGCAATGGCACCAGTGTCTGTTTTCAGCTTCGACTCCTTGGAGGAAGTTGAAATCGGCACTTTGGAATAGAGTGACATCGATCGTTCTAAAGGTATGTGATGATAAGCGGATTCATCCGCAATCATCAAGCGGTCATCGTCGGTCGGTTTCAACGTCACGGCGTACGAGTTTCCGTCATCACCCTCATCGAAATAAAGATCAAATCCCATTTCCGGAGAGCGTTTTCTGCCGAAATAGAGCAGCGTGTTGGCTCCCTTGATCCCGCTGTACTCCGCCAGATTCTGATTCACAATTTCGCGCAGGAAACGGAACGCTCCGATCAGATTCGATTTCCCCGCGCCGTTTCCACCAATGAACACATTCAACCGACCCAGCAAAAGCGTTTGCTCTCGGATGGACTTGAAGTTCTTGATCGTCAATTTCCTGAGCGTGCGCATCTTTACGAAAACTAACGGTTGAGGCGGTTACCCACGGCGGCGGTCCGCTTTGAACCCGCCGGCCCGACACGGCGTCGCCGGGGACCATGTGCCATAATCATGCGGACAGTTTAACACGCAAAAAGCATGTCTGACAATCTCCTGGATTCTGTTTCGATGTGCCGGGAGCAACTGAAAAGCGCGTAACCTTTCCCTTCCAACACGTCAGGCTTTGATGGCATGATCTGGCCATAATCTGATGACCGCTGAGCCGACAGAACCGACGCCGGGCACGACCCCGCGGGAAGCGTCGGGCGCGGAGTTTCGCACGACACGGTGGACACAGGTCAGCCGGGCGAAAGCCGACTCTCCAGAAGGCCGCCGCGCCCTGGCCGAACTGTGCGACGCCTACTATGAACCGGTCGCCACCTTCCTCCGTTGCGAATTGCGCGAGGGGGACGCCGCGCGCGAACTCGCGCACACCTTCTTCGCAAACGTGCTGGCGGGCGGGGCCATCACCCATGCAAGCCAGGAACGCGGGCGGTTCCGTTCGTATCTGCTCGGCGCGGTGAAGCACTTTCTTTCGCATCACCGTGAAGCGGAGCGCCGGCTCAAACGCGGCGGCGGCGCGAAGGACATTTCGCTCAATGACACCGACGCCGGCGAAGCTCGCTCGGTGGCTGATGCCAGCGTTTTGTCGCCGGACGCGGCCTTCGACCGCCAATGGGCGCTGACGGTGGTGGCGCGCGCGCTGGAAGCGCTCAGGGTCGAATGCGCTGCCGAGGGACGGGCGGGTTTTTTCGAGCAAGTCAAACCGTGGCTTACGGGGGATTCCGCGCGGGGCGATCAGGCGGCGCTGGCCGCCCGCTGCGGCATGAACGCCAACGCCCTGAAGGTCGCGGTGCATCGGTTGAAGCGGCGTTTCCGCCAGTTGCTCAAGGCGGAAGTGGCTGGCACCCTTGACGATCCCGCCCTGGTCGAGGCGGAGATGCGCGATCTGTTCGCGGCCTTGGGAAGTTGAGGAAAGAAACTTGGGCGTGGGAAAGAATTCTTCGGGGAACGCCCTCATCCTAACCTTCTCCCCNNAGCAGGCGCACGGTTCTGGTTTTGCGAATGAGCTTCCGGCAAATCCAGTCGCTTGCTTTTGCGGTGGGACGGTGAATGATTCTCCCTCTCCTGGAGGAGAGGGCCGGGGTGAGGTCGAGCCCCGAAGAATTCTGTCTCACATCCAAGAAACTTGGTAACCGAACGATTTCAGAGCGTCAGGACAGAGGTATGAGTGAATCAAGTGCAAAATTCAATTCCTGCCCGAAGTGCGGCGCGGCCCTGCCTTCGGCGGCGACGGCCGGCCTGTGTCCGCGCTGTCTGATGGCCGAGGCCATGGCGCCGACGCAGCCTGACGCGGAGGCGGCCGAGGCGCGGAAAACGCTCGCGCCGGAGGAACTGGCGCCCCACTTTCCGCAGCTTGAGATTCTCGAATGTCTCGGGCGCGGCGGCATGGGGGTGGTTTACAAGGCGCGGCAAAGGTCGTTGAACCGCTTCGTCGCGCTCAAACTCCTGGCGCCGGAGCGCGTGGGCGACGGGAAATTCGCCGAACGCTTCACGCGCGAGGCGCAGGCGCTGGCGGCCTTGAACCATCCCAACATTGTCACCATTCACGACTTCGGACAGGCGGGCGGATTTTATTTTCTGCTCATGGAATTTGTGGACGGCGCGAATCTTCGCCAGCTTTTGCGCGCGCGAAAATTCACGCCGGAGGAAGCTCTGGCCATCGTGCCTCCGCTGTGTGACGCGCTGCAATTCGCCCACAACCGGGGCATTGTCCACCGCGACATCAAACCGGAGAATCTTCTTCTCGACAAAGACGGCCGGGTGAAGGTCGCCGATTTTGGCATCGCCAAAATGCTGGGCGAGCCGAACGGCGGCGCCAACGCCGGCGAACCTGTCGCGCCGGAAAATGCCACGCAAACCACTCTGGGCACCCCCGGTTACAGCGCGCCGGAGCAGAAGACCGATCCGCAACGGGTGGACAGCCGCGCCGACATTTATTCGCTCGGCGTCGTTTTCTACGAAATGCTCACCGGCGAGCTGCCCGGCAAGCGTCTGGAGGCGCCCTCGCGGAAAGTTCAAATTGACGCGCGTCTTGACGAGGTGGTGCTGCGCGCCTTGGAAAAGAACCCGGACCTCCGCTACCAGCAAGTCAGCGAAGTCAAGACGATGGTGGAAACGATTGTTGGAACGTCGGCGAACAAAGATGAGTCCGCCGTTCGCGCTTGCCGCGCCACGGAGGGAGTGGATTACCGATCCAAGGCAACGCTCTTCGGGCTGCCCTTGTTGCATGTGACCTCCGGCATTGACCCCCAAACCGGCCGGGCGCGCGTCGCGAAGGGGATCATTGCCATTGGGGGCAGGGCGCAAGGCGTCATTGCTTTCGGCGGCGTGGCAACCGGTGGATTCGCCTTTGGCGGGGTGGCAATAGGCGTGTTTGCGTTTGGCGGTTTCGGGCTGGGCCTGATCGCCTTTGGTGGAGTGGCCGTTGCGTTGCTTGCGGCGCTCGGAGGCGGGGCCATCGCGCCCATCGCAATCGGTGGCGAGGCGATGGGATTTCTGGCATGCGGCGGACAGGCCATCGGAGCACACGTGTTGGACGCCGCGACGCAGGACCCGGCTGCCAGGCAATTCTTTCTTTCGTGGGCAAAGATGCTGATGGCAAACATGCCGTGGTTCCTCGGGATCCTTATTGCGTTGGTGTTCGGAATTGGTCTTGGCGTGCCGCTCTGGCTTTGGAACCGGGGACAATTCCAAACAGCGTCACCGGCTTCACCTTTGGCGTGCGGGCTAACGGCAAAAATGGAGGGCGCCTGCCTTGCGCCTGCCGAGCCGGGCGGCACGTGTGGTTCGTTCACGCCGGGGGGCATTTCGCCTTGGACATCGCCGGAAATGCGGGAGATTTACGCGCACATGACAGAGGCCGAAAAAGCGCGCCTGAAGATGTTCGGCGCGGCGTTTGGCACCTGGAACGCGGCGACTTTCTTTTTGCCGCTCGCCTGCATCTGGTTTTTTCCAATACCCGTGCCGGCAAATTGGATTATCGCTTCAGTCGTGATGCTGGCCAGTCTGGCTTTCTATCCGCTTTGGTGGAGGAGATGCGCCGATATTTTATGCGGCACGGCGTGGGCAAAGGGACGCGACTGCAAGCCGGAGGCCATTCGCATTTTCCCCTTGGGCATGACCGGAATGCTGTTGATGTCCGTGGTGATGTTGCTGATATTGAGCGTTCTTTGGTGGGGCACCTACAAGCCGGAGGGCGTTTGGCTGCCCTCTCTTTCGCAGAATTCAATTCCAGAACAGGACGGCGAAATGTTGTTCCGCGTCACCGAAGTTTCGCAGCGCAAACAAATCGTCCTGGTGCGCATCGCCTGCGAGCCGGCGCTGGCCAAATACCAGGTGCTGGCAACCGATACCGGGCCGGGATTTGACCTCCCGGATGGCATCACCAACGGATTGCCGCGCGTGGATTGCCTGGTGGCTCCCGACTCCAGGCACAGCGTTGGAAAAACGATGGCGGGTTCAAACGGATTCTCCGGCGAGCCGGATTATTTGATCGGCTTTGTCTTGCCCGATGAACGGGCGGCAGCCAGGGCGGTGGAAGAAGTCCGCCGGTTTTATCTCGCCAAGCCAACCGGGCTGACCAAACCCCACAACTCTTTGCCTCTGTTCGCACTGCGCCGCGGTTTGGGGAAAGATGCCGGCGGAAAACCCGTTTATGAAGACATCTTCGGCAGTTTCATGTTGGACGCGAAGACTGCAACCCAAGTTCCGCCACCCGCTTCTTTTGCATCGCCAAAACGAGCGGCTCGAAACCAAGTCGCCGAGATGCACATGATGGGTTATCCGGCCTTCGGCGGACAGGCCATGGGAGCACGCGTGTTGGACCCCTCGCCGCAGGATCCGGCTGCTAGGCAACTCATTCTTTCGTGGGCAAAGACGCACATGGCAAACATGCAGTGGTTCGGCGCGATCTTTATTATGGTGGTGATCGGAATCATTGTTGGTGTTCCGCTTTGGGTGCGCAGGCGAATGGCAGAAGGTGACAAGCGCCATCCTGAAAATCGGAAATTGGAAATCGTCTCGCGTTTCTCCCGTCCGGCGATCGTCGGAGTCGGCTTTGGAACCCTTGGAATGGTGGCTCTGGTGTTGTATGCAGCCATAGGTGACAGCAATTTGTTGGACGAGGGGCCATCCGATTTATTGGAGGCATTTTGGTTATTGTGCCTGTTGGTTTCCACCATTCTTGGATGGGTGGCGGTGGCTCAAATCCGCCGGCCGGCGGAGAACCTTCGTGGAATGTGGCTGGCAGTGTTCGACGGGCTGCTGTTCCCGCTGCTGGCGCTGAATGGACTCCTCGTTTACCTGGCCGCGATTCTCGTTGACACCTTCAGCAGCGTAGATGCCGTGTTCACCGTGCTGGTTCAAAACGGCGCGCCGCCGGGCTCTAGCGAGCGGTTTGAATGGCAGGCCGGGATCGCCACTGTAATTGTTTGCACCGTTGCCAACACGCTGATTGGTTGGGGCGTCTGGCGCGCGGTCAACAAGAGGCGTCCGAACTCTCCAGCAGTGGGCGTCGAGGAGGACACCTTCGGCAAATGGGCCTGCGGGCCGTTGGTCGCGGGCACGATAGGCCCTTCCATGGTATTGACGGTCGGTCCTTGGCAGGAGGGATTGCCAGGGGGTGTGCTGGGAGCCCTGTGCAGCGTGGCGCTGGCGCTGCCGCTATTTTGGGGGTTGAAGCGCTGGCGCGAGCGCAAGGGCAAGCTTGTCGTCATCGTCCTGAGCGCTGCGTGTGTGGCGTTGATTGTAGAGGCTGCCGTCCTCTCCTTCGTGGATGTCCCGGCAAAGCAGGCCCGGATTCAAGCCGCCTTTGGCCCGGTCACCGAATGCACTTTGCCAATGGATGAAAACGGCTGGACGCCACTCTTCGACCTGGACCACAACCAAACCGTGCCCGACCCGAAGCCGGGCGACAGCATGGTCAACACGTTCAACATGGCGCAACATCTTGGACAACTTAAGACGCCTGGCGTGGCCATCCACTATGACGGTCAGACCCATGTTACCGCCGTGTCCGGTATGGTGATTCGCTATGGCGTTGGCGAGGGCGACCAGTGGGAAAAACTCGTTGATATGGATTCCCTCGCCGGGCTTGGTGGGATCGGGTTTTTATCGCAACCTCTCCTCACGATTCCTGGATCATATCAAACTTGCGATTTCCCAAATACGCTGCCATTCACCATCCATTTCAAAACTGCTCTGACCAAGCTGGGCCTTCTGCAAATCACCGGCTTCACCGAGAACCCGCGCGGCGTGAAGATTCGCTACAAGCTGATAACAAAGAACGGAAAACAAGGGCAAGGGATGGAGCGCGTGGTGATCCGCCCGCCGTTTGTGGCGCAAGCAGGGGATGCCGCGATGGAACTTGTCGGCCTGGCGCCAGAAGCTTCCACCAACGCGCTCTGCTGGTATCCGGACGGCTCGATGTCAAGCGAGCGTTTTCCTGACGACGGGGGTAGTTTCGGTGCAAGGTCAGGGATGGAGATAGTCAAACTTGCCTTTCGCGTTCATGTAAAACCGTCCGTGACGGATTTAACCATCAACTTCATCCATGAACCTGAAAGTTGGACGCATTGGGCGCCGTTTCCCAGACGGGATATGAAATCACCTGTTGCCACGTTTAGCGACCGTCTTGAGCTTCCCGCCGGCACGAGTCAACTGAATATCGAGGTTGGGGTGGCGGACGGGCCTTGGGAGAAGGCGGTCGAGTTGTCGTCAGGTGTGCCGGGAATGGAGGAGGGTAGTTTCTCCGCAACCGCACCCGATGGGACCAAATGGATCGCAGCCGTGCAACTGGTGCCGCGCCAGCAGGAAAAGCCGGTGGCAATGCTTTCGAAGACAAATGCCAGCGGTCCCATGACGCCCCAGACCAGCCAAAGCAACCGCAATGAGGTTAGGCTCTCGTTCCAATATTCCGCCAAAAAGGATTGGGAGACAAGACTGGTGGGTTGTGACACGCACTTGGGGCTGATCCCGCTGACCGTCGTGAGAGACATGGATCTTTGGGGTGCGGGCTTGAAAAGCACTCTTGTTTCAGTCCCTCTTGATGAATACGCGCGGATTTGGGATTTTCAACTCCAGCGCCGCAAGTATCAGTGGGTCGAGTTCCGTAACGTTTCCTTGCAGCCAGGTCACATGACAACTGTAGAAATAACAGATTCGGGGGCGATAACCAGTCCAAATCGGCGGCCGTTAAAAATGATCCCGCCACCCGCTTCTTTTGAATCGCCAAAACACAGCCCTTAATGGATAAAGAGCAGGGACATTATGATCTCCCTGCAAAATCTGACCAAGCGCTTCGGAAGCCAGACGGCGGTGGATGCGCTCTCGCTGGAAATTCCGGCGGGACAGATCGTCGGGTTTCTCGGCCCCAATGGCGCTGGAAAATCAACCACCTTGAAAATGCTGACCGGCATCCTCGCCCCCACCAGCGGAACGGCGACGATTTGCGGATTTGATTTGCTGAAGGACACCATTGAAGTCAAACGGCGGGTCGGTTTCGTGCCGGAATCGGGCGCGGTCTTTGAATCGCTGACGGGCCTGGAATACCTGGAAATGGTGGCGGCCCTTTACGCCATCCCGTCGGAGGCGGCGCGCGCGCGCATCCGGCAGTTCATCGCCTTTTTCGATTTGAGCTTCGAGACGCTGACGGACAAGCTCCTGGGCGCCTACTCCAAGGGGATGCGGCGCAAGGTGGTGATCACGGCCGCGCTGCTGCACAATCCGCCGGTGGTGTTTTTCGACGAGCCTCTGGACGGCCTGGACGCCAACGCGGCGGTGGGATTCAAGGCGCTCATCCAGACGCTGGCCCGCGAGGGCAAAACCATTGTCTATAGCTCCCACATCCTGGATGTGGTGGAACGGGTGTGCGACCGCGTGGTAATAATTGACAAAGGCCGTCTGCTTCTGGATGGCCGGCCTGATGAACTGGTGGCGTCGCATGCCAGCGGCACATTGGAAAAGTTGTTCACGCAGTTGACCGGCGGGACGGAATTGGAACAGCGCGCGCAGGACTTCGCCAAAACTTTCCGGCCATGAACGGGCCTCCTCCCATTCCCGCTTCCCCGCCTCTGCCGCCCCTGGCTTCGCCGCAAAAGGCGTTGCACAAGCTCTTTCTGACATTGTTTTTGCGGGGCCGCTCATCTCGCGGGCTGCGCAAGCAAGGCGCGCCGCAGTCAGTGGGGTCCAAGCTTGGACTGGTCCTGCTCATCTATGCGGGTGTGGGGTTGGTCGCGCTTGCCTTTGTCGGCCAGCCGGTGTTTGCCATGTCGCTTTATTTGCACGCGATGACACTGGTTTTTCTGGGAATGTTCATGGCCGGCCTCCTGCGGGGAAGTGCTCTTCAACAAAGAGGAATCCGACATCCTGCTGCACCGCCCCGTGACCCCTCGCGTGCTGTTATGGGCCAAGATTGGCGTGCTGGTGAGGGTGTCGCTGTGGCTGGCGGGCGCGTTCAATCTGGCCGGTTTCTTCGCCGGCATCGGAGCCAGCGATGGCGGCTGGCTTTTTCCCCCGGCCCACGTCATTTCCACCGTTCTGGAGGCGTTGTTTTGCGCCGGGAGCGTCGTGGTGGTTTATCAACTTTGCCTGCGCTGGTTCGGGCGCGAACGACTCGATGGCCTGATGACCATGGCCCAAGTCATCGTGGCAATCGTCGCGGTGCTCGCCGGGCAGATACCGCAACTGATCGGGCGCTTCAACGGACATTTGAATTTCAACTTCCATTCCTGGTGGGTTTGCCTGCTGCCTCCGGCCTGGTTTGCCGGTTTGGATGACCTGATAGCGGGAAGCAGGTCCGGCCCGTCGGCGATTTTGGCGGTCGCGGGAATCACCGCCACCGCCGCCATTCTTTGGCTGGCCTTTGAGAAACTGGCGCGCGATTACGAATCGGGCCTTCAATCATTGGGCGAAGCCGCCGCGCCCAAACGTCCACGGGGCGAACGCCGCCGCTGGCTTGCCACGCTGGCCGGCCGGCCGCCGTTGCGGTGGTGGTTGCGCGATCCGGTGGCGCGGGCGTCATTTCTGCTTGTCGCCGCTTATTTGTTCCGCGATCGCGATGTGAAACTGCGGGTGTATCCAGGCTTGGCGCCGATGTTGGTGTGGCCGGTTATCCTGTTGTTCCAGACGCATGGCCCCGGCAAGACGGATGGCTTCTCTGGTCTCTCAGGATTTAGTATCGCGTTCAGTGGGATTTATATTGGGATCATACCCATGCTTGCGCTGGATTTGCTCCGTTACTCGCAACAATGGCAGGCGGCGGACCTGTTTCGAGTGGTTCCGATGAATGGGCCGGGGCCGTTGTGTGATGGCGCCAGGCGGGCTGTATTGTGCGTCTTAACCCTCCCTGTCGCCGGGGCGCTGGCATTGCTGGCTTGGCAGATCGGAAGCGCCAACTCGCTGCTTCCCCTGCTCCTTCCGGGGATCATCGCCCTGCCCGTCTATGCCATGCTCGCCTGTATTGGCGGCCGCGCGGTGCCGCTGTCCCTGCCCACCGAAGAGGCCAAACCCGTCGGCAGGGGCGCCACGATGGTCGCGGTGATGCTGCTTTCGGGACTTCTGGCGTTGGTCGCGACGCTGTCATGGAATTTTGGCTGGTTTAAGTGGCTGTTGCCGGCTGAAGTGGTTCTTGCCGCCGGATTATATCTGCTTATGCGCGCGTCGGTGGGAGCGGCCCGCTGGACTTCGCCGGAGTGATCCATTCAGTCCGGCCCGGAATGTGCCGATATATCAGAGGCGTTTCACGGCCCGCGCCGGGCTGCCGATGCGCCATGATGACAATGACAATAAATTGCGACATCGCCCCTCCTGAACAGGAGTCCTTACCGGGTCTGGCGGCCGCCAGCGGCCGCGTCTTCCAGGACGATGACGCGGAAGTCCGTGAGTTGTACCGCAGAATAATGCGGCGAGTCAGGATTCCGGCCGCGCGGCCCTCTTCGCGAGGCGGCTTGTCCTGGGAAGTGCGTTTTGCGCCGCAAGGGGAGGACGAATTGAAGGCGGCGCAGGAAGAGGTCGCCGGCCAGCAGCCTTAAAATGCGCGATTCCATCCATCACGTCCGGGAAGCCGGGCAGGCCGATCGGTTGGAGGCCGACGAACTGAAAACGGGCGCGCCGGAGCGCGCCGCCGCCCTGGCCGAAGCGCGACGCCGCCTGGAACATTTGCTTCGCTTCAGCCCGACGGTTATTTACTCGCTCAAGCCTGCCGCCCCCGCGCGCTGCACATTCGCAAGCGAAAACTTTAAAGCCATCTTCGGCCATCAAGCCAAAGAACTGGTCGGAGACCCCGATTTCTGGCAGCGCCATTTGCATCCCGATGACGCTCTCAAAATGGCGGACCGCTTCGAGAAGCTTCTCAAGTCCGGCCATCAGTGCGTGGAGTACCGCTTTCTGCACAAGGACGGTTCGTATCGCTGGATTTACGACAGCGCCCGCGTGATTCACGACCCGCTCGGCGCGGAGCCGGAAGTCATCGGTTCCCTTACCGATATTTCCGGTCACAAGCGCGACGAGGAGGCGCTGGCCCATGACCGCGATCTGTTGCAATCCCTCATGGATAATCTGCCGGACTACATTTATTTCAAGGACGTCAGCAGCCGTTTCATCCGCATCAACCGGGCGCACGCGCAACACTTCAACCTGCGCAATCCCGAGGAGGCGATTGGCAAGAGCGACGCGGATTACTTCACCCCGCTCGAAGCCAGGCAGAAGCTTACCGATGAACAGGTCCTGATGGCCACAGGCAAGCCTGTTCTCGGTCTGATCGAGAAAGTGGAGAAGGCTGATGGAGTCCACTGGTTTTCCTCGACCAAGGTTCCGATTTACGGCGCGGACGGCAAGGTCACCGGTTTGGTGGGCATTTCCCGCGACATCACCGCTGAGAAGCAGGCCGAACTGGAGCGGCAGACGATCGAACTGCAATTGCGCCAGTCGCAGAAGCTTGAATCCATCGGCCAACTGGCGGCGGGCATCGCCCACGAAATCAACACCCCCACGCAGTACGTGGGCGACAACACGCGCTTCCTGCAAGATTCCTTCAAACAATTGGAGCCGCTCCTCAAGAGCCACGCCGAATTGGTTCGCGCCGCCAAGGCCGGCTCGCTGACCCCGGACCTCCTGGCCCGCGCCGAAGAGACCCTGCGCGACTGCGATCTGGATTACCTCTTCGCCCAGATTCCCGCCGCCATCAACGAAACCCTCGAAGGCATCGGCCGCGTCACCAAAATCGTGCGGGCGATGAAGGAATTCTCTCATCCCGGTGGCAAGGAAAAAACCGCCGCCGACATCAACAAGGCCATTGAGAGCACGGCCACCGTGGCGCGCAACGAATGGAAATACGTGGCCGAACTGAAACTGGACCTCGCCCCCGATTTGCCATTCATCCCGTGCTATCTCGGAGAATTCAATCAGGCTGTTCTCAATTTGATTGTCAATGCCTCCCATGCCATCGCCGATGTCGTCAAGGGCCAGTCCAACACCAGGGGACTCATCACCATTTCCACCCGGCGCGACGGCGACACCGTGGAAATCCGGGTCTCCGACACCGGCACCGGCATCCCGGAACAAGTCCGCCCTCACATCTTTGAGCCATTTTTCACCACAAAAGGCGTCGGCAAAGGCAGCGGCCAGGGCCTGTCCATTGTCTATGGCAGCATTGTCAAAAGACACGGCGGCGCCGTCGATTTTCAAACGGAAATGGGCCGGGGCACAACCTTCATCCTCCGCCTTCCAATCTCGCCCAATCCATGAAGAGTATCCTTTTTGTTGATGATGAACCACTCCTGCTGCAAGGCTTGGAGCGGCAGTTTCGCGACCTGCGCAAGGACTGGGACATGCACTTCGCCGAAGGCGGCCAGGCGGCGCTGACCCTTATGGAGCGCGTCCCGATCGAAGTGATCGTCTCCGATATGTCCATGCCGGGCATGGACGGCGCCCAACTGCTGGGCGAGGTGCTCGCCCGCCATCCCCATACCGTGCGCCTGGTGCTCTCCGGCCATGCTGATCGCGATGCCGTCCTGCGCCTGGTCGGCCCCGCCCACCAATACCTTTCCAAACCGTGCGACCCCGGTGAACTTCGCGGCGCCATTTCCCGCGCGCTGGCTTTGCGCGATCTGCTGGCCAACGAACACCTCAAACAACTGGCCTCCAAAGTCAAGTCGCTCCCGGCCTTGCCCGCCCTCCACCGCCAGCTCACCGCCGAGTTGGGCAAGGAGGAGCCGTCCCTGGAGCGCGTGGCGGATTTGATCTCCCATGATGTCGCCATGACTTCCAAAATCCTCCAATTGGTCAACTCCGCCTTCTTCGGTTTGCCCGAACCGGCTGCGACCCCCTTTGAGGCCGCCTCTTTCCTGGGCCTCTCAACCATTCGCTCGCTGGTCTTGTCCATCCACATCTTCTCCCAATTCGATTCCAATTCAATCAATGCGTTTTCCGCCGAGCGGCTCGCCCGTCACGGCTGGCGCACCGCCATGGCCGCCAAAAAAATCGCCGCGCTGGAACATTCCGAAGCCAAAATGGGCGACCAGTGTTTCCTGGCCGGTTTGTTGCACGATATCGGGCAGTTGGTTCTGGCCGCGGGTCTGCCCGGCCTTTACGAATCTGTTTTGCGGAAGGCGCGCTCAGAGGGCCTGCCCGTCTGGGAAGCCGAACGCTCCGAATTTGGCGCCACCCATGCCGAAGTCGGCGCCTACTTGCTCGGCCTCTGGGGCCTGCCCAACCCCGTCGTCGAGGCCGTCGCACTCCATCATCGACCCGCGGAGTGTCTGGACCGCGGCCTTTGCCCGGCCATCATCGTCCATGTGGCCGACGCCCTGGCCCATGAGCAAGACGCCGACGTCACCGCCAGCGTGGGGCCGCAGCCGGACCGCGCCTGCCTGATCGCCCTCGGTTTGGAGGGGCGTTTGGATTTCTGGAAGGAAACCATTGCCGCGCATTGACGTTTTCTTATGAGCGCTAAAATTCTCATGGTGGATGACGACCCCAACCTGCTCGCCGCCTGCGAGCGGAACTTGCGCCGCCATTTTGAAGTTGACACCGCTCCCGGCGGCGCCGAGGCCCTTGCCAAACTGGCCGCGCACGGCCCCTATTCCGTTGTCGTCGCCGACCGCCACATGCCGGGCATGGATGGCATCGAATTGCTCTCCCGCTGCCGCGAAAAGGCCCCGGACACCGTGCGCATCATGCTTACCGGAGTAGCCGACATGGAGGCGATCATCCGCGTCGTCAACGCCGGCAACATCTTCCGCTTCCTCACCAAGCCCTGCCCGGTCGATGTCCTGACCGGCGCGTTGCGCGACGCGCAGGCCATCTACCAGTTGGCCGTGGCCGAGAAGGAACTCCTCAACAAGACCCTGAGCGGCAGCATTAAAGTACTGACAGACATCCTCTCCATGGTCGAAACCCAGTCCTTTGGCCGCGGCCAGCACTTGCGCGACGCCATTGCCACCGCCACGGAGCGCCTCGGCATGGACAACGCCTGGGAAATTCACCTCGCCGTCATGCTCGCCCCGATCGGTTATGTCACCATACCCCCGGAAACCCTCGTCCGCTCCCGCTCCGGCCAACCCCTCTCCGAGGTCGAGCAACAAATGCTCGCCCACGTCCCCGAAACCGCCGCCCGCCTCCTGGCCAACATACCCCGCCTCGAAGGCGTCGCCCGCATTGTGCGCTACCAGGACAAATGCTTTGACGGATCGGGCTTTCCCCTCGACGCCGTCGCCGGCGATTCCATCCCGCTGGGGGCGCGGCTTTTGAAAATCCTTTTTGCTCTCACCGAGGCCCAGCGCCGCGGCGCCGACCAATCCGCCGCCTTTGACCAGATGAGCCGCCGCAACGGTTTATATGACACTGCCCTGCTGGCCCTGGTGCGCAAGGTCTTTGCCGGCCCCGCCGCCAGCCCAGTCCAGGCCATCCATCTCAGCGCCGAGGTTCCCGTCCATGACCTTCGCAGAGGCATGGTCCTGCGCTCCAACGTCGAAACCATTGAAGGCACCCTCATCCTCTCGGCGGGCAACCAGCTCAACGACATGATGCTTGAAAGAATCCACAACTTCCATTCCGTCGCCGGCGTCAAAGAACCCATCCTCGTCGATAAGGAGGCGTAAATAAATTAAGGTAGCAAGATGACGCGGGGATTTTGGCGGATGGCAAGGCAGCCCGCGAAGCGGGCAGTTCTTAATTTGTTCTGACCCGACGAAGGCTTGTCCCGCCATAGCCCGGCGACGGCGGAAGAATATCCCCCGCGGATCTTCGACTGAGGAGCAACGCCGCCAGCCGCCAAAAGAACCAGTCAAGTTGCTACCTTAATTTATTTACGCCTCCTAACCCAGGCCAGACGGTTTAATGGCCTTGCCTACGAAGTCGAGTTCACCACCCTGGATGGGAAGACGGCGGCGGTTGTGACGGTGGAGGCTTCCCAAATCCGCCCCGTCGGGAAACGTGAAATCACTCACGCCCGCGCCTTGGCGCCGGCCTGACAGGCGGGGAGACATTGAGCCTGTCACAATTGAGACGGCTCGCCCTCATCCGCCGTCGCCACGCTATGGCGGTCAGGCCTTGATCCGCTCCCCCAGGAGATATTCTTCTCTGCGCGAATCCCCGGGGCAAGGGGATTTTGGTTGCGACCCGATGCGGCTTTGCGTTCGTTTTCTTCCGCGTGATCTGCGTAATCCGCGGGAAAAAAACTCTTGCAATCTCCATCTTCTGT
>PLGF01000137.1:20978-26401 GCA_003138485.1 Verrucomicrobiales bacterium
CACCAAATTGCGGTGGTTTTTGCGGGCGCGCCGGGCGGTTCCCGGTTTCGTGCGCGGAGCGCCGGACCCGTTCCCGGCCTGCCGGAGCGCTGGACAAACAAGTTTTAACCACGGATGGACACGGANNGGTAAATTACGCCAAATTACGGTGGTTTTGTTGCGGCGCAAGCGAGCTTGAGGGCGCGGAGTCGCCCCCTTGGCTTCGCGAAAGTTGGTCCTTGAAAGGCCGCGAGAACGGGATGGAAAGGCGGCGCGCCCGGCAATCCCGACGCCAATCCCTGATTGCAGTCGTATGCGCTTCCGGTTGTGTTCTTGCGCCCCGCGGCGCGGAGATCCCGGCTCTTATGCAGGCTTATGCACCCTTGTGCACCTAAAAAAGGCGGGCCGGAGTTCTCCCAAGGCAAGAACCATTGCCGATTCTCAATGATCGGGGGTGGGCGGAAAAGGGGCATAATTCACTGTCGGGCCATAAATCACTTGCCCGCGGGGCGTTTCGGATGTTTAGTGAGGAGGTGATTGGCCGGGCGTCCGGCAGGCCATGCAAACTCAAACTGAAATCGGTTACAACTCGAAGGTGGAAGGCGACGTGGTTCACACCCGCCTGGATGCGGCCATCAATTGGTTCCGCAAGAATTCCCTCTGGCCCATGCCCATGGGGCTGGCTTGCTGCGCCATCGAGTTGATGGCGGCGGGCGCCAGCCGCTTTGACATCGCCCGGTTTGGCTCCGAGGTGATGCGCTTTTCCCCGCGGCAATCCGACGTGATGATCGTGGCGGGGACAGTCACGTATAAGATGGCAACGGCGGTGCGCCGCATCTACGACCAGATGGCCGAGCCTAAATGGGTGATCGCCATGGGCGCCTGCGCCTCGACCGGGGGCATGTATCGCAGCTACGCGGTTCTGCAAGGGGTGGACCGGATTATCCCCGTCGATGTCTATGTGGCCGGCTGCCCGCCGCGCCCGGAGGCATTGCTGGACGCCTTGATTAAACTGCAAGGCAAAGTGGGCAGGGAACCCTTCCTGTCCCTGCAAAAGCGGGTGGCTTGAAAACGCCCGCCCATTAAAACCCATGACTGCCGGCGAACTTGCGCAACAGTTGAAAGCACGGTTCGGAGACCTGATCTCCGCGCCGGTCGAATTCCGGGGCGAATTCACGGTGGAATTGTCCGACGCCGAGTGCGTCGCCGAAGTCTGCGACTTCGCAAAGAAACAGCTCGGCTTCGATTACCTGGTGGACATCACCAGCATTGACAATTATGGCGCCGACCCGCGCTGGACAGTCGCGTATCATCTTTATGGCTACGGGCATCGTTGCGCGCTGCGCCTCAAGACCAGGGTCTCCGAGGAGGTCTCGGAATTGCCGACGGTCACGACCGTCTGGAAGACGGCGGACTGGCATGAGCGCGAGATTTTCGACATGATGGGCATTCGCTTTCGGAATCATCCCGATTTGAGGCGCATCCTGATGTGGGAGGGCTACCCCTTCTTTCCATTGCGGAAGGATTTTCCGCTGGCGGGCAAGCCGTCGAATGTTCCCGAAGTGGCCTTCACCAATTCCGCGCCGCTGGAAGGCGGTCCCTTTGTGACCGCGGCTGGCGGCAAAAGTGCCACCGCCCGCGAACCGCGCGTCCGCCCGGCGGAAACCGACGACCACCCGGAAATTCCGCAGGCCGCGAAGGAGGGGAAATGACAAGCCCGCTCGCCGTCCACCACCCCCTCAAGACCGACAGGATGCGCTCGTAAAACATGGCCACATCCATATCTAAAACAGAGGTCCAGGTCACGGCGGCGCGGACGTCCTCCCAGGACGATCTGCCGGAGATGCACGGCGAGAAAATGGTGCTGAACATGGGACCGTCCCACCCGGCCACGCACGGCGTGCTGCGCATCGTGCTTGAACTGGACGGGGAAATCATCACCAAGGCGACGCCGGAGATCGGCTACCTCCATCGGGGCGACGAGAAAATCGCGGAGAACATGACCTATAACCAGTTCATCCCTTATACGGATCGGCTGGACTATCTGGCGCCGCTGGCCAACAACGTCGCCTACGCGCTGGCGGTGGAGAAGCTGCTGGGCATCGGCAAGGCCCTGCCTCGGCGCTGCCAGTATATTCGCGTGATTTGCTGCGAATTGGCCCGCGTTTCCGCTCATTTGCTCGGGCTGGGGTCTTTCGCGATGGACGTGGGGGCGCTGACAGTTTTCCTGCACACGTTCACCCAGCGCGAAACGATCTACAACTTGATCGAGGCGCTGACGGGCGCGCGTTTTACCACCAGTTACACGCGCATCGGCGGGCTGGCGCGCGACCTGCCGCCGGGCTGGATCGGCCAGTGCCGCAAATTCCTCGACGAAGTGGTCGTCAACATCGACGAAACCGAGAAACTCCTCTCGCGCAACAAAATCTTCGTGGACCGGACGCGGGACGTGGGGTTGATCGCGCGGGAAACGGCCATTGACTACGGCCTCAGCGGCCCGAACCTCCGCGGGAGCGGCGTCGATTTCGATCTGCGCAAAGCCCATCCCTACCTGGTCTATGACGAGTTGGAATTTGACGTGCCCATCGGCTCAGTGGGCGATTGTTATGACCGCTACCTGGTGCGCATCGAGGAAATGCGCCAAAGCGTCCGCCTCTTGAGCCAATGCCTGGACAAGATCCCGGGCGGAGCCGCCAACGAGGCCAAGGAACCGATCAACATCGCGGACGGCAAGGTGGTTTTGCCCTCCAAATTCAAGGTGCTCACGAGCATGGAGGAGTTGATCCACCAGTTCATCCTCGTCACCGAGGGAGTCAACGCGCCGCCGGGCGAGGTTTATTTCAGCGCCGAAAATCCCAAGGGCGAGCTGGGCTTTTACATCCACAGCAAAGGCGGGGGCACGCCCAACCGCCTGAAAATCCGCGCGCCCTCATTTGTCAACCTAAGCATCCTGCCGCAACTGCTGCCCGGCCACATGGTCAGCGACACCGTGGCCATCTTTGGCTCGCTCGATTTTGTCATGGGGGAATGCGACCGATGAACTTCACCATTACCAAGGAACTTGAGGCGGAGTTGGACGAATTGACCGCGCATTACCCGCAAAAGCGGAGCGCCTCCCTCATGTTCCTGCACGCCATTCAAGAGCGCTTCGGCTGCATCCCGCCCGAAGCCATTGAGTGGACGGCCCGGAAACTGGACCTGGAACCGATCAACATTTACGAGTTGGTCACCTTCTACCCGATGTTCCGCCAGGAAAAGGAGAAGGTGGGCAGGTTCCAGATCAAAATCTGCCGGACGCTCAGTTGCGCCCTGGGCGGCAGCCGGCAATTGCGCGAGTATTTCTGCAAAAAACTCGGCTTGGACGCCTCCCGGCCAGGCCCCCAAACAACCCCGGACGGCAAATACACCGTCGAGTTTGTGGAATGCCTGGCCAGTTGCGGCACCGCCCCGGTGGTCATGGTCAACGAAGATTTCTACGAAGGCGTCTCCGCCAAAATGGCCGACGACATCCTGGCCAACTGCCAGTGAAAGAAATAGTGTTGACAGATTGGGCGATTTGGAACCGGCGAACTATTGTTGCGACTGGTAAAGGAACGCGATTTCATTGGTTGATAGCGCGCGATTCCACATCATGGGCCTGGCAATCAGGCCGCGGAAGGACACTCCCAAATCATCCTCCTTCTTGTCCAAATTGGAGCGGTTGCAGCCGATCACAAGGTTGAAGTCGGTGTCGCCCACCTGGCCGGGTTGACTCCAGTGGAATCTGCCCTGAACCTGGCCATCCACGTAAAGCAACTCGTCGCTTCCGTCAAAGGTCATCGCTACATGATGCCATTGTCCGTCATCCACCCGGCTCTTCGTCACCACGAAGTGCGAACCCGGCCCGATTTCCATGCTTATTTGGCCGTACCATTTCTCTTGATTCCAGTCGCCGGCAATGCTCAGGGCGTAACCCTTGCTGTAAGCCTTGTCAAAAATGCGCCTCCAGTAGTGGTCGCCCGTCTTGGTCTTGATCCAGGCCGAAAGGGTCAAATAATCGGGATTCAACGACTCGTTGTTGCTCACCACAATCTCGTCGCCATCGGCGGTGAATTCATACGCTCCGCCTTTCCGGCCTTCGGCCCTCCAATGTGCGCCCGAAACCCGGCCGATATTCCCCTTGGCGCTGCTGTCTGTGATTTTACCGCTGCCGGTGTCGTCCTGGTTGAAGTTCAGGTCGAGCACCAGCCCCTCGCGGAGGCTGGCCGTGGTGGCGGGCGCATCGGCGCGGGCGTGTTGGGTGTGTAAAACGGAGATGGAAACGGCGGCGGCGGCGAGGAGGACGGCGGCTGCGATAAGCGTGTTTTTTTTCATAAGCATGGTTTGGGTTAACATGGATGCGAGGCTGAAAGAGCTTGAACCCGCCGCGCCGGCCAGCGACGCGGTGGTCACGACTGAAGCCAGACCGGCGGGCGCCGCATGAACGGCGTGGGCGGCGATGACCGATGCAATCACGGCGGAGGAGGCAACAATACCCCGGCGGGCGAAATGGCAGCGCAGCTTGTCCACGGCGCGGCTGACGCGCTTTTGCGCCGCGTCCTCGTTGCTGCCCAGCGCCAGACCGATGGCGCGCAGGTCACGATGCTCGAAAAAGCGCAACACTATCGCCGCCCGGTCACGGGCGCCCAACTGATTGATGGCTTCATCCAGCAGGGGCGCAATCCGCTCGAACTGGCCCTCGGGATGGTCTTGCAACTCGTTCATTTCGATTGCCTGTCTTTCTCGATTTTGACGCCGGCGCTCATTGCGCATGAGCGTGGTGGCCGCGTGCCAGGTGCGCCGGTGCAGCCAGCCGCCGAGCATGACCTCCTTGGAAAATGTCCCGGCCAGTCGCGCCAGATCCGCGAACACGATCTGAGCAACATCTTCGGCCCGGTGAGTGTCGCCGTTGACCAGCCGCACGGCCGTCGAATAAACCAGGTCCATGTAGCGCGCCACCAATTCGCGAAACGCCTCTTCCGAACCGTTGGCGGCGTACTCTGCAAGCAATGTCCGACAATCCGTCATTTCTCATCAGTAAAGCGCCAATCAACGGCAAATCCGACAAAAAGCTCATGGAAAAATGCCGGTCCTCCCGGTGTCTATGTCCAGCTTCTAGGACTGACCTTTGGCTTTGCATATAATTCAATCCTTTTTTGGGCCGGCTAACTTCCACTCGCTTCCGAGCTTTCTCATATCATACTTTTGCACTTGGCCACTCCCCATCATCGTAATGTGCAAAAAAACACAGACCAACTGCCGATGCGACTGCTGAAAACAGCTTTCACGACGCGCGACCGGAAAACTCGTGAAAAACCAATCCCGCGTCCTTCTTTGAAAGCCCGATCCTGGCATTGATTTCGGCGTGTTCAGCGGGCAAAAAGTTCTTGCAATCTCCATCTTCTGTGTTACATTTCATAAGCAGG
>PLGF01000050.1 GCA_003138485.1 Verrucomicrobiales bacterium
AACTACCGCATTCGCATCCTTTTCTTCTGCGGAAAGCTAGATCTCTACCCATTATGAACCTAGAAGAATCCTTTTTTCTGGGCAAGCTGCCTCAGTTTATGCCGTCGGCGGGACCAAGCGCTACCACGGCTGATGCGGCCGAGTTCGTGGATCAGACGTGGGTTTACGGCCAAAACCAGTATCCCGGCGGTTGTAACCCAAACTACAGCTACAGCTTCGCGGTGCGGGCATGCTTGGGCGTTTACACCGAGACGGGGACCGCCGGCGCGGTGGTCGCCGGGGACCCCATGTGCGTTTATAACGCAGGTCAGGACGAGCAATTGCGCGTCGGGAACTACTCAGGAGTGCTTGACAATTAAAGTTGTGAAGACTACTCGTGTTGGAATAGCGGTATTGCTGGTTGCGGGGCTTGCGGTTGTGGTGCTTGTGCGATCACGCCGGCAGGCCCCGCCTGCAATCACACCAGAAGAAGCACCATCGCCAGTGGTGGCACCGCCTCCGAGTCAATCCGTGGCGGTCCACCAGTCTCCCAAGCCCTTCAACATGCTGCGGTCCGAAGACTACACCGAGCAGGATTGGGCACAGCTAGGCAGGATGTTCACCAATGAGTTCAAGCCAGCCCTGCAAAAGTGGTGCAGCGCCTACAGAGGCCACATCTCGATTCGACCCGAAGACTTGAAGTTGGAAAACTTCCGCGGCCAGCTTGGCGTGCGGACGAGTCCTCTACAAACCATCTCCTACTCCTTCGTCGTTGGCGACACGACCATCACTTTTGGAGAACGAGACGGAAATGCGTTTGTCTTTCAGATGATGACCGGGCAGGCGGCCAAAGATACCAGTTCGCCGCCGCCGCCTGGCACAGTTCCGAACCTGAATGTTCCTGTCACCAGGGACGAGGTCATGGCAATGGAAGTAGCCGACACTGGCAACCAGTTTCCTCCAAACCAGGTCTATATCTGGCCGACAGGGTCCGGGTCTGCTATACAAGGCGGGGCACGGGTTGACTTCGGGGGACACGATAACCCGATCTATTACAACTTTAGCGGGTCAAACGTGTCCTATATCTTCGGCCCGGGCGGAAGTATCATAAACTATGAGCGCGATGGTCCGCCGCCTTCGGGTTACATGACCAACCATCCGCCGCTCTCGACATGGTAAATACCGGCTAACGCGCGAGGTCCGCGGCGCGGCGTTGGATTTCTTCCAAGAAGGCCTTTTCGACCGGGTTTGGCTCGCCATACCACAAGGCCCCAAGCTCGACGGGCTTGAAGCCTTCCAGCGGAAGCGTTCGCAGGCCGCGCGGGAAAGGCTGCCTGGGAACAGCCACCGAAAGTCCGATCCCGTAACCATCGAGCACGTAGGTGTTGATGATTTCGAGCGAACTGGCCTCCACGCCGGGCGGCCAATCCACGCCGAGCCGCGCCAAGCCTTGCTGGAAGTGTTTGGAGACGGTTTCCGTCGGCGGCAGGCAGATGAGCGGCTCTTCGATCTTGTCGCGCGCCCATAATTCGGCGGCGTCTTTGATCGGGCTTGGCCGGGGAACCAGCAGCACCAGCGGCAGGTGAAGGAGCGAAACCATCTTCAAGCTGGCGGGCGGATTGGTTTCCAAGGGAGTCAAGGCGACATCAATATCCCGCTGTTCGAGCCAGGATTCCAATTGGGGTTGATAGCCGGAGCGGAGAGTGAGTTTCAAGCCGGGGAATCGCGGGCGCAGACCCTTGAGCAAATCAGGCAAATGATCCCGAAACACCAATTCCGGCGCGCCAATGCGCAGATGGGCCGCCGCCGCCGGATGCAGTTCGGCGGCCATCGTCTCCAGGTTGGCAAAAAACGGTTGAATGAACTGGTGGAGCTTCTCTCCGGGCGGCGTGAGCGAAAAGGGGCGGCGGGTGAAGAGCTTCACCCCCAGGTCGTCCTCCAGGCGGAGGATTTGGGCGCTCATGGCGGGTTGTTGAATGCCATAGGGCATGTGCCGGATGGCGTCGCTGATGCCGCCGTGTTTGGCCACGTAATAAAACAGCTCCAGGTGGTGGATATTCATGGGGGAACGATAGTCCCGCGCCATCGCTTTTATCAATACCTTCGCATGTTTTTTCAATTAACACCCCGGCCGCGAGCGGGTGTATCTTCCGGGCATGATTTTTACATTCCAAACAATGAAGAAACGAATACTTGGATTATGGATAGCATCCGCGCTTACGCTCGCCTTCACCAGCTCACGGGCAGCCGAGAGCGTCGTCACACCAGCCATGGTTGGTCATTGGGAAGGAAACGCCCGGATTGTCGTTTCTTGGTGCCATCAAACCAATCTGCCCGTAAAAATGGACATCCATGCAGACGGGAGTGTGACCGGCACGGTTGGCGACGCCAAACTCACGGAGGGGCGTTTCCAGAAGAATCGCGGTTGGTTGGGCCGCGAGTTGAATCTTTGGAGCGACTATATTGTCACGGGGGGTCTTGGCGGCGCCATCGTAGCCGCGGAGGGCATCACGCGCTCCAACGTAAAGATGCCGCTCAACTTCAGCGGTGACACGTTTACGGGCGGAGTCAACACAAGCGGCTCAGGTTTTGAAGGCTTTGATGGGAAGAATGGAGAAGGACCCTGGCTCGCCGCTGGCGGTCTAAGGCTGACTTCTTCAAAATGATGCTGCCAGTGTTGATATGAAGATGCTCATGTTCGGGTCCGGCTTCACGCATCCGAAGAAACGCAGAGGGAGGATGCTCGGCTTGGCCGCGCTTTGTGCCGCTCTCTGCGCGCTCACCTCCGGCTGCGCTCAAATGAAGAAGAATATCGAGGTGCATGGGGTTAAGTTTCAAAAGGCCAAAATTGACGAGCTAGGGTTCGTCATAGGTTATTTGGATTCGGACACCACCATCGCCGGCCGGCCTTGCAAGAAAGGGTGGGTCCATGTTTATCCGAACGGAGACCTTTCGGGATTTACCGCGGCAAGAGACATCGTGCTCAGCCGTTTTGTCATCCCCTCCAACACCTGGGTGTTCCAGAATAGAGATGGCATCGTAACCAAGTGCGCCTTTCCGCGTGACACCGAGGTGCAAGGGTATGTCTGCCGCGGAAGCTCTCTCGGCTCGGAGGGGGTGCAAACGGCGTTCTATCCGGACGGGGCGTTGAAACAATTTTATACCCGGAAGCCCGTGCGGATTGATGGCATCTCGTGTAAAACGAGCTTGTTCCAACCAGGAATAGAGCTCTATGAAAACGGAAGGCTGCGAAGCGCCACACTCGGCGCAGAACTCGAACGCCAAGGCAGAGTCTATCGCAAAAACGAACGTATCCAACTGGCGCCAGACTGAGGCCTCCCGGCTATGCGTGAACGGGGGAAGGGAGTCGCGGGGCTTGAATCCTGGCGGCGGTCAGCCGGCATTCGCGGGGCCTTCCACGATGCTGATTTCTTCGGCGGTCAGCCCGTAAAGCTCATAAACGAGGGCGTCGATTTGGCGGTCCAGCGCTGCGCACTTCTTGTGGTAATAATCCTTGTCCCTGTCAGTCTGCGTCCCGCCAAGCTGCTTCCTGGCCAACATCATTTGCTCCACCAGCGCAATCATCCGCTCGTGCCGTGCTTTCCCGTCGGCGTCGCTTAAATTCACCGTCCTGATTGGCAGGCGTCGCAACTCCGCCAGTGTCGTCTGGCGAAAATCATCTTTTGTCGCGATTGACGAAGTGTTCACGTACAAATACGAAATGAGACGGCTGTTGAGAATCCCAAGGACAAATTTTGGATCCAATGAATCGTCAACAAAAACAAATGGATTCAGGTCCTTTTTGAAAACCATTTTCTTGTCGAAGTAAACCGCGTCGAGACGATCCTGGCGGCTGACCACGCGGCGAATCAAAATCTTCGGGCCGGCTTCGCAAAACTTCTTTAAAGATGGACGATCGCCGAGATAAGCAAAGGACTTTTCTCCGGCGACAAATTCGTAGCGGTATGCCCGCGCGGCGCCCGCGAATGGATACCACTCACCGCTCCTCTGGACGGAAGATGTCTGAAAGAAACTGGCCGCCAAACCCTGTGTGGATTTGGTCAACTCGCCGAGTGTCCTGAACATGGCCCGGTTTCCAGCGCGCAACTGCTTAACCCGTGCGAAGGCATCGTCGAAATTTGCTGGCATCCAGGGCGAACGTTAGCAACGGGGTTGACGTGGCGGCAAGTCCAATCCCGCGCGGGAGGCGGGGGTTGAGGGCGCTGGTTACGCGTGAACGGGGGAGGGGGCGGGCCGGGCTTGAACCTTGGCGGCGGTTGCCGCTCTTTTGAGGACCGTGATCAGTTTGTTGTGGTCCACCGGCTTGGAGATGTAATCGTCCATCCCGGTGGCCATGCACAGTTCGGCATCGCCTTCCATCGCATTGGCTGTCATGGCGATAATGCGCACCGGTTTGAGGTTCTGCTCGGATTCCAACTGCCGGATTTTTTTGGTGGCCTCGTAGCCGTCCAACTCCGGCATCTGGCAATCCATAAGGATGAATTGATAATTGGCCCGCCGGAAGGCCTGGACGGCCTCGATTCCGTTGCCGGCGAGTTCCACCTTGTAGCCGAGCTTTTCAAGTTGTTTCACGGCCACGATCTGGTTGATGGTGTTGTCTTCCACCAACAGAACGGGAGAGCCGTTGTCAGGATTTGGCGGTGGTTCCGCAAGGTCGCAGGACGATTCGGGAACGGACGCCAATGCGCTGGCAGGGACGGTGGTCTGGCCGGCCGGGAGGCGGGCGGCGCTGGACTTGGCAAGTTTGATTGAGAAGGAGAAGGTGGAGCCTTTTCCCGGGCTGCTGACAACCTGGATGGAACCGCCCATCATTTCCACAAGCCTGCGGCAGATGGCTAATCCCAGGCCGCTCCCACCGAAGCGGCGAGTGGTGGACGTGTCGGCCTGGCTGAAGGATTGAAAGAGCTTTTTCTGGTCGTCTTCGGAGAGGCCAATGCCTGAATCGGTGACGGCGAAGCCGAGTTGGACATCGTTGTCGGTCTGGGCGAGGCGTCTGATTTCAAAAGAGACTTTGCCCTTGGCGGTGAATTTGACGGCGTTGTTGAGGAGGTTGAGGAGGATTTGGCGGATTCGTATGGGATCGCCAATCAGGATGGGGTCAAGGCCCGGGTCGATGGACCAGGCCAGTTCAAGGCCCTTGGCTTGAGCTTGAGGGGCCAGAAGTTGGACGGCGCCGGTGACAACGTCGTGCAGGTCGAAATCCACACTTTCAACACTCATCTTGCCGGCTTCGATCTTGGAGAAATCCAGGATGTCGTTGATGATGCGCAGCAGGGAATCGGCGCTGGTTTTGATGATCTGGCAGGACTGCTGCTGATCGGGGTTGAGGTTGGTCTGGAGAAGCAAATCGACCATGCCCAAAACGCCGTTCATGGGAGTGCGGATTTCGTGGCTCATGTTGACCAGGAAGTCGCCCTTGGCTTTGCTGGCCATGAGGGCGGCCTCGGCCAGTTTTTGGGTTTTTTCGGTGGCCACAATGAGCTGGCGATTGGCCTCTCCCAGTTTGGAGTTGGTGGCTTCCAGGGCTGCGGTTCGTTCCTGGACCATTCTCTCCAGATCGCTCAATCGAAGTTGGGCCTGCTGGTAGAGGCGCCACTTCTCGGTCATCAAGATGGCCAATTGCAGCACTTCGATGGGGTCGAATGGTTTCTTGAGGATCACCAACCGGTCCGAGTAACCCAGTTTCTGCAGGATTTGTTCCCAGGAATAATCAGAGTAGGCCGTGCAGATGACCACTTGCAGATCGGAGTACTTCTCCCAGATGGCGGCGGTGGTTTTGATGCCGTCCCATCCCGGAGGCATGCGGACATCGACGAAAGCCATGGAATAAGGACGGTTTTCGGCGAGGCTTTTTTCGATGAGTTGGAAACCTTCCTGCCCTTGATAGGCGGAATCAATTTCAAAGAGCGGCAACTGGGACCGCGTTTCCGTGCCGCCGAACAAGGCCGCTTCGCTGGCGCGCAAACGATCCGGGGTGCTGCCGTTGGGAAGCAGGATTTTGCGGAAATCCGCATGAATCGCTCTGTTGTCGTCAATGAGCAGAATCCGGCGATTAAACTGAGGATTAAATTCCATTTTTAGCTGATCGTCATCGGCACCGCCTTTTAATCGGCAGGATGCGTGACTGGCTTTAGCCAGAACATGGTTTTGCGGGCAGGCTCTTTACTTTCAATGTGAGGCCGTCGATGGCGACGATTTGCACGGGTTGGCCCGGCTCAACGGGAGTTTCCGACACGGCGTTCCAAAGTTCCCCTTCGATGAAGACGCGACCGCCTTTGGCGTCAACTCGCAGCAAGACGGGGACGGTCTTGCCAAGCATGGTTTCGCGGCCGGCGCGAACGGGCAGGAATTGGGCGCGCAGGCCGGCGCCGACAACGAAAATGAAGAAAGCGGCTGTGAGCAGGGTTGCTGAGATGACGGTGGGCAGAGGAAGTTGGAAGCCCGGCCCGGCGTGGTCGAATAACATGAGGGCGCCAAGAAAGAAGGAGACAATGCCGCCGAAGGTGAGGATGCCGTGGGTTGGCGCGAAGAGGTCTATCATGAATAAAGCCAGCGCCAGGCCAATGAGGGCCATTCCCGCCAGATTGACCGGGAGGATGGCGGACATGTAGAGAACCAGAAGGAGCGCGATGGCGCCGACGACGCCGGGCAGAATGGCGCCTGGGGTGCTGAGTTCGCCGATGAGGCCGTAAATGGCGGCGAGCATGAGGATCATCATGACTTCGGGGCGCCAGAGCAGTTGAAAGAGTTCCTCGCTGGGGACCATGGGAATGGCCGCAACGGACGCCCCGCTGGTGTGCAATGTGACAGTGCCCACTTTCCGGCTGTCCAGTTGTTGGAGGAGGTCGGCAAGGTTCGTGGCAATGAGGTCGATGACCTGGAGATTGAGGGCTTTTTCCGCAGTGATGGAGGCGCTTTCGCGGACGGACGTAGTGGCCCAATCGGCGTTGCGGCCGCGTTTTTCGGCGATGGCCTGGATTTCGCTGCTGGCGTAGTTCTCCAGCTTCTGCTTCATGGTGTCGTCGAGCTTTTCCGCGCCGGCGGCGCCGATTTCAACGGGGTGCGCGGCGCCGATGCTGGTGTTCGGGGCCATGGCGGCCAAATCGGCGGCCATGGTGATGAAAGTGCCGGCGCTGGCGGCGCAGGCGCCCGATGGGGCGACATAGACGACGGTGGGCACTTTGGAGGTGTAAAAGGTCTGCACGATTTCCTTGGTGGAATCGAGCAATCCGCCAGGGGTGTCGAGTTGAACGATGAGGCAGGCATCGCCGCGGTTTGCGGCTATGCCAATGGCGCGGGAGATGTAACTGGCGGTGGCTGGGCCGATGGGGCCTTTGATTTGAATCAGGCTGACGTTGGCCGCTGGAAGCGCCGGCACCGGCACGCAGAGGGCCGCCGCGATGAGTATCGGGATCAGATGCTTCATAATCTTCTCCACAAACCAACGTAACAGACGCCAGCGAAGGCGCAACCTCTTTGCGCGCGGCGTCGCGGCAGGGGCAACAGGAATAATTTGCCTGTTTGCGGGTCTTGGGACACGGCAAAATGTTCCCTGATCCCTTGGAGGCGCCGCCCTCCGGCCGGGCACAAATTAAAAAACCACTGAAAACAAAGGGTTTACGCGCGTTGTTCGCCATGCGGCCAAACATGGCAGCAGACCTGCTAAGGCTCAATTAACTGTGAAGTGTTATGAAATCATTACTGCTCGTTGGAGGACTCTTGGGATTTGGCGTCGGCATTGCCGTCAGTCTCAATCAGGCGGATTCGTGGGCAACGTCTCTCTGGCACGGCAGTGTGGCGGCCTATGTGAGCGCCATACTGATGCGCTGGTGGGGGCGGGCCTGGCGCCGCAACCTCGAGCAGGCGCTGCAAGAGCGCGAAGACACACCCACCCCGCTTCTCCCATCCACAACCTCACCCAAAGCTAGATCATGAGCGCCACCGCCACCCTGTGTGACTTTGAGACACCTCCCCCAACCACCGAACAGCGACGTACCACGCAGAAGGAACTGTGGCGCCGTTACTCCCGTTCCGGACCGGGCAGCCAGACCGAGAACACCCTTGTGGAGGAGTATCTGCCCCTGGTCAGGACCGTCGTGGGCCGGCTGGCGATGACGTTGCCATCGCACGTCAACAGTGATGATTTATACAGCGCCGGGCTGGTGGGATTGCTCAACGCGATGCGGCGTTTCAATCCTGAAAACGGCACGTCATTTGAAACTTACGCAAGGGTGCGAATCCGCGGGGCGGTGTTCGATGAGTTGCGGCGGCTGGATTGGGTGCCGCGTTCGGTGCATGAGAAAGCCAAAAAGATCGAGCAGACGATGCAGGAATTGACCCAGCGCCACGGCACCGTGCCGACCGACGCGCGAATGGCCAGGGCCATGCGGATGTCGCTGGATGATTACCTGGAATTGCTGGAGGAAATCCGGCCCGCCACCTTTATCTGCCTGGATTCCGTCCAGAACGGCGATGGGGAACACGGGGGATCGGCCTATGACGTCATTGCCGACGAATCGCAGGCCAGCCCGGAGGAATGGACGTCGCTGCGGGAATTGGCCGGGCTGATCGAGGGAAGGCTGCGCCAGTTGCCGGAGATGCAGCGCAAGGTGCTGGCCCTTTACTATTTTGAGGACATGCGGCTGCGGGAAATCGCCGAGGCCTTCGGCGTGACGGAATCCCGCATTTGCCAGATACACGCGCAGGCGATCCTGGCGATCAAGGCGCTGTTGCACAAGGAAGACCCGGAGGTCTTTAACTGCCGGTAGTTAGTTGATTGTGAGCGGACCATGATAGTATTACTCGGCGCGGCTATAGTCATTTTGTCGGTGGTCGGCGGCTTCATGATGGCCGGCGGCAACACCTTGGCGCTGATGCACGTGTCTGAGTTGGTCATCATTGGCGGCGCCGCCACCGGCGCTCTGGTGCTCATGTCCCCCAAGAGGGTTCTCATCGATCTTTTCAAGCAGATGTTTGGGGCGCTGAAAGGCTCGCCCTACACGCGCCGGGCCTACGACGAATTGTTCAAGGCGCTCTATGAATTGTTCATGCTCGGCCGGCGCGGCGGCATGGTGGCTCTGGAAGAGCACATCATGAACCCCGAAACCAGCACCATCTTCAGCAAATATCCCGCCTTCCAGAAGAACAAGCACGCCATGGAGTTTCTCTGCAACGGCCTGCGCCCGATCATCGACGGCAAGATCAAGCCCGACCATCTGAAACTGCTGCTGGAAATCGAACTCGAAGCCATGGAAGCCGAGCATGACCGGCCCGTCAGCGTCCTGGTCAAGGCGGCCGACGCCATGCCTGGGTTCGGAATTGTGGCGGCGGTTCTGGGCATCGTCATCACCATGGCGTCGATTGCCGGCCCGATTGAGAGCATTGGCGAAAAGGTGGCCGCCGCCCTGGTCGGAACGTTCCTGGGCATTTTCCTTTCCTACGGTTTCATGAACCCGCTGGCTGTGAACATGGAATTCGTCAATATCGCCCAATTGGCCTACGTCCGTTGCATTGCCGCGTCGGTCATCAGCTTCGCCAGCGGCATGTCGCCGATCATGGCGGTCGAAGTGGCCCGCCGCGGGTTGTCCAGCGAGGTCAAGCCCAGCGCTGACGCCTTGGAAACGATGCTCAAGGGGCTTAACCAGGCGGCGGCCAAGACATGAGCAAGAAAAATCATCATGGTGGCGCCTGGAAGGTCGCTTACGCGGACTTCACCACCGCGATGATGGCGCTGTTCATCGTCCTGTGGCTGACCTCCCAGGACCAGCGCATCAAAGACGCCGTCGAGCGCGCCTTCCGCAATCCCTTTACGTCTGTCACCAAGGATTCCGTCGGCCTTATTCCCAACAAGGACGCGACGGCGGTTCGTTCCTCAACAGGCAATTTCGACTCCGCCTCGGTTATGGAGTTAACCATGCTGCGCCGCCTGAACGAGGACCTCTTGAAATCGCTCCAATCGGAGGGCGAAGATAACAGCTCGGTCAAATTGGATCTGACGCCCGAGGGGCTGTGCATCAATGTGTTTGACCGTTCGCACAAACCGGTCTTTGAGCCGCAATCCATCAAATTCACCTCCTATGGCGAATGGGTTTTCTCAACGCTGGCCTGGGAGATTTCCCGCTACCACGGTTTCTACGTGGAGTTGGAAGGCCACACCGAAACCGGCAACCCTCCCATCCGCCCGGACTACGGGGATTGGGAAATCTCCGCAGACCGGGCCGCGGCGGTTCGCCGCACGCTCATCGAGCATGGCGTTCCCCATTCGCAAATCATCAAGGTGGCCGGTTTTGGAGACACGGTGCCGATGCCGACGACGGAACCGACCAACGAGATCAACCGCCGGGTGACGGTCTTGCTGAATATCCATCCGGCCAACAAAAGCACCTGATCAAGGCCCACGCCATGTCTGACACATTTGTTCCGCTGACCGCCGCGACCGGCTCCTCCGTTGGAGGCGCGTCGTTTCAAATGAAAGTACTGCCGCACGCGGAAACCAAACCGGTCTTCACGCCGCTTCCGGGAGCCGGGACGGGAAACGCCGTTTCGCAGCCGTGCGGCCGGCCTGTCCTGACGCTGCAACGCCAGGGGGACGTGGTCAGCGGGATTCGAGTCGAATGCGGCTGCGGCCAGGTGATTGAATTGAAGTGTGTTTATTGACGCCGAAGGGCGCCAATCCAAGCCGTTGATGGATAAGGTGGGTTAATCCAGGACATAACTCCATGAATGCCGCGCTGTTTCTCTTTGAAGTTTCCCCGGTTCCGCCCCCGCCGCTTTTTGCCGGAAGATGTGACTCTCCAGGCGGCAGTTTCCTCCCCGATTTTGCGGCAAGTTTTTCCCCATTCGGAAGCGGGCCATGCGTAAACCGTTGCGAAACAGGGTCTTTTGGCTGTGGCACAGTCGTTGCTGGAAGGGTCTGACGTGAATGTGAGTCTCTCTCAAGCCGCTTCCGCACTGGATGCCAACAGCCGGTGGCAGGAGGTGATTGCGGACAACCTGGCGTCCAGTTCGGTGCCGGGTTTCAAGCAACAGCAACTGTCGCTGGCGGCGGTGCAGGCCGGCTTGATGCCCGCCCCCGGAGAGAAGGGCGCGCCCCAGTATTTCACCATCCCCAAAGCGACCACCACGACCAATTTCGCCCCGGGAGAAATCAAATACACCGGAGACAACAAAGACGTGGCCATTGAAGGCAAGGGGTTCTTCGAGGTGCAGTTGCCCAACGGCGCCACGGGCCTGACGCGCGACGGCGAGTTTCGAATCAATGCGCAGGGCGGGCTGGTGACCAAGGAATCCTACCCGGTCCTGGGCTCCAACGGCCCAATCCAGATCAACCGCAACAGTGCCGATCCCCTTGCCATCGCATCCGACGGCAGCATCAGCCAGGGAAGCCAGGCTCACGGCAAACTTAAAGTCACGGACGTGGACCAGCCGAAGTTGCTGACGCAGATCAGCGGCGGCTATTTCATTGCCAAGGACCCGAACTTGCACACAACGCCCAGCACGGCGCAATTGCGCGAGGGCTATTTGGAAGGGTCCAACACGTCGGCGGTGGGTGAGATGGCCAATTTGATGACGGCCATGCGCGGGTTCGAGGCCAACCAGCATGTCATTCAAATCCAGGACGACCGCCTGAACCGCACCATCACCGAGTTGGGAGGCACCACCTAAGCTATGTTAAGATCATTATACTCAGCCGCAGCCGGGATGGAGGCACAGCAGTTGAACCTGGATGTCATCTCCAACAACCTGGCCAACGTCAACACGACGGGCTACAAGAAAAGCAAAATCGAATTTCAAGACCTGCTCTACGAAACGACGCGCACGCCCGGCGCCGAGCAGGGCAACGGCAACATTCTGCCCACAGGCTTGCAAATTGGCCACGGCTCCCGCGCCGTCGCCACCCCCAAGGTTTTCACGGAAGGCGAACTGACCCAGACGGGCGAGCGCCTGGACGTGGCCATCCAAGGCGACGGATTCTTTCAAGTGCAGATGACCGACGGCACGCTGGCCTACACGCGCGATGGCGCCTTGAAAACATCCTCCACCGGCCAGATCACCACCAGCGACGGTTTGCCCGTCCAGGGCGGCTTTCAACCCATCCCTGTCGGGACGACCGGCATCACGATTTCGCCCGATGGCGACGTCTCCACGACCGGCTCCAACTCATCGAATTTCCAGGTTACGCTCGTCCGCTTTGCCAACCCGGCGGGTTTGCAGCCCATCGGCCGCAATTTGTATGCCGAAACCGCCGCCTCCGGCACCCCTGAAACCGGCACCCCCAACCAGACCGGATTCGGCAGCCTGCAACAGGGCTACCTGGAAAAGTCCAACGTCAAAGTCGTCGAGGAAATGGTCAACATGATTGTCGCCCAGCGCGCCTACGAGGTCAACTCCAAGGCCGTGCAGGCGGCCGACGAAATGATGCAACAGAGCGATAACCTGCGCCGCTAATGAACTGCCAAGTCAAATATTTTTCAGCTTTAGTTCTAGCTCTGGTCTTGGTGCTCCCGGCCCGCCCCGTTCGCGGCGGCGAGCCGGCCGCTTTCACGCTCGTCTCCGAAGCCAAAGTGGATGGCTCCGGCATTTTCTTGAATCAACTGGTTAGTCCGTCTCCTTCCGCGACACTCCCCCTGCTTCGTTTGGCCCCGGCTCCCGGCCTGGGCCAAACGACCTCCCTTTCCCGCCAGCAAATCATCGGCCTGGCCAAAGACGCCGCGCCGGAATTGAACACCACCAATTGGGCCGGCCCGGCTTCCGTCCGCGTCACCCGCCGCACCCGCCTCCTGGGCGAGGCGGAAGTGGCTGACCTGCTCCGCGCCGCTTTGCAGCGCGACTACGTCGGCGCCCGCGGCGATCTGGAGCTGCACCTGACGCGCGCCTGGGAGGCTCCCACCGTGCCCGACGAGCCGCTGGCGCTGCAAATCATCGACCTGCCGCCCGCGGGCGTGATGCCCAACGAGGTTGCCGGATTTGAACTGTGGTGCGGGAAGGAGCGGATCGGCGCGTGGCAAGTCCAACTGGCGATCCGAATCTGGAACGACATCCCGGTGGCGCACTCCTCGCTGGCGCGCGGCCAGTTGCTGAGGGGAGCCGACATCATCCTGGAGCGGCGGGATGTTTTGGAGCAGCACGAGGCCTGTGTCCGTTTTCCCGTGACCGACGACTCCCTGGAATTGAACGCCAACATTTCGGCGGGCACGCCGGTCTGGAGCCGTTACGCCCGCGCCCACCCGCTGGTGCATCGCGGCCAGTTGGTGGAGGCCCTCTTTCAGGACGGATCGCTGATTATTTCGCTTAAAGTCGAAACGCTCGAAGACGGGGCCTTGGGCCAGACCGTCCGTGTGCGCAACCCCAAAACCCGCCGTGAACTATTAGGAAAGGTGCAAAATGAAGACCTCGTGCTTATCGCTTTGTGACGCCACCCATTTGGGCGTGCTCCTGTTTATATTGCAGTTGACAAATCTCGGCGCGGATTCGCTTTGGAAGGACGACGCCTCGTCGGTCTCCATCTTCGCGGACAAAAAGGCGCACCAGGTGGGGGACATCGTGACGGTCATCATCCAGGAAAACAACGGCGCCAGCCGCAACAACAACACCACCACCGCCCGCACCTCGTCGGTGGACAGCTCGATCAGCACGTTCCTATACTCGCCGGGCGCCAGCGGACTGCTGACCAAGAACGGCCAGATGCCCGCAATGAGCCTCAGCGGCAAGAACAGCTTCAACGGCGGCGGCCAGATTAACAACGTGGAGACCATCACCGCCCAACTGGCCGTCAAAGTCATCGATGTCCTGCCCAACGGCAACCTCGTCGTGGAAGGGCGCAAACAGACGGCGTTTTCCGGCGAGAAACAGGACGCCATCCTGCGCGGCACGGTGCGGGTGGATGACATCTCCTCCACCAACACCGTCTATAGCTTCAACATTGCCGACGTCTCCATTCAATTCAGCTCGCGCGGGAGCGTGACCGACAGCCAGAAACGCGGCTGGTTCACCACCATCTGGGACAAGGTGTCCCCCTTCTGAGGTTTGACATGCGCCGATTCTTGCTTCTGCTGATTTTGGGCGGGTTCCTGGCCGGAGGGCCGGCCCTGCTGGCCGCAGCCTCGCGCATCAAGGACCTCGCCATGATCGCCGGCGCCCGCGACAATCAACTGGCCGGCTACGGCCTGGTCGCCGGCCTGGCCGGTGACGGCGACAAGAACCCGATTGAAACCATCCAAACCATCGCCAACATGTTGCAGCGTTACGGTCTGACGGTTCCCATTACGACGCTCTCATCCAAGAACGTCGCGGTCGTGATGGTGACCGCCGACATTCAGGCTTTCGTTAAAACGGGCGCGCGTCTGGATGTGACGGTCTCCTCGCTCGGCGACGCCAAGAGTTTGCAGGGGGGCGTGCTGGTGCAAACGCCCTTGCTGGGAGCCGACGGCAAGGTGTACGCCATCGCCCAAGGCGCGCTGTCCATCGGCGGACTTTCAGCCGGGGCCGACGGCGCCGGGGGAGCCAGCGTGCAGAAGAACCATCCGACGGTCGGGACGATTGTCAACGGGGCATTGGTGGAGCGCGAGATTCCCGCGACAGTAGTGAGCGACAACCACCTGGAATTACTCCTGCGCGACCCCGATTTCACCTCCTCCTCCCGCATGGCCGCGGCCGTCAATGTCAAATTCCCCTCCTCGGCCCTTGCCGTTGACTCCACCACCGTGCGCGTGCGCATGCCGCAGGATTGGGCCGGCTCGCCGGTCGATTTCATTTCCCAGGTCGAGACGCTGGAAGTCAGCCCGGACATTCCGGCGCGCGTCATCATCAATGAGCGCACGGGCACCATCGTGGCCACGGCCCGCATCCACATCTCCAACTGCGCCGTTTCTCACGGCAACGTGACGATCAGCATCGCCTCGACGCAAGATGTCTCGCAGCCCACCGCCCTCAGCCAGGGCGGCACGACGCAAGTCACGGCGCACACCGACGCCAAGATCAAGGAAGACAAAGGGACCATGGTCGCCCTGCCCGAATTGCCCACCGTCGAAAAAGTCGCCTCCGCCCTCAACGCGCTGGGGGTGACGCCGCGCGACATGATGTCGATGTTCGAGGCGATGAAAGAGGCGGGGGCTTTGCAGGCGGAATTAATCATGAGGTAACATGACAATTGACGGCACCCATCCCCGCGTCGATGCCTCCCAACTTCCGTTGGAATCGCTGGCGGGCAACGCGAACCTGTCGGACAACGACAAGGTGGACGAGGTGTCCCGCCAATTTGAGGCGGTCCTGCTGCGCCAGATATTTCAAGACATTCGCAAACCGGTGCTGGCTTCGGAGGAAGGCGATGCGACTGTCAACGGGATTTATTCCGACATGATCAACAATCAACTGGCCGACAGCATCAGCCGCTCGGGCGCCTTCGGGCTGGCCCGCAGCTTGCAAAGCCAGTTGGGACACCAGGTATTGCACCATGCCCCGGCCCAACCGATTGCCCCAACCAAGAAATAAGCCATGATCCAAAGCATCCAACTTCTTATTGACTCTCTGCGCGACGAATTGCAGAACTACGGCGAGATGCTCGCCCTGCTGGATCGACAACAGGAGTGCCTGGTCGCCCGCGCCACGGACGAGATTTTCCAATCCATCAGCCTGCTCAAGGCGCAAGGCTCGGCCATTCTGAAGGCCCGGGAGCGCCGGGAGGAGTGCCGCAGCGCCGTGGCCCAGGAGTGCGGCCAGGCGGGCGACGCCTGCTTTTCCGGGCTGATCCCGTTGCTGCCGGCGGATTACCAACCCCTCCTCAAAGCCCTGGTGGAGGAGAACAACGAATTGCTCGCGCGCGTGCGCCGGCGCGCCCGCCAGAATCATCTCATGTTGCGCCGCTCCGTGGAATTGATGCAGGACTTGCTCAACTCCCTGCTGCCCGCGCGCCAGTCCTCCGTCTATGACGGCAACGGACACCGCCCGGCCTGCGCCGCCGCCCCGCGCCGGTTTTACGAGGCCTTTGGCTGATTTTATGATTGGACTCCTCGGAACATTGGACATGGGCGCCCGCTCGCTCTCGGTGCAGCAGCAGGAAATGGATATTTCCGGCCAGAACCTTGCCAACGTCAATAATACCTCTTACGCCGACGAGCAGCTCGTCGTCTCCGAGTCCGACGGGCTGGAAACTCCCATCGGCGAGGAAGGCACGGGCGTCCAATCGACGGGCATCACCGAAACCCGCAATGCGCTGCTCGACGGCCAAATCCAGACTGAGGCCAGCACCACCGGTTCGCTCACCGCGCAGCAAGGCAGCCTGCAGAACGCCGAGGCCTACCTGGATGAACAGATCAGTTCCACATCCTCCTCCGCCACGCCGGACAGCCCCAACGGGCTGGCGTCCGATTTGTCAAACCTGTTCGACTCCTTTGAAAGCCTTTCCACCGATCCCAGCGAACTTTCGTTGCGCCAGACCGCGGTGCAAAGCGCGCAGCAGGTGGCCTCGCAGTTCAACCAGGTTTCCTCACAGCTTTCCGTAGTGCAGGGCGACCTGAACACGTCGGTCACAAACGACGTTGCCAGCGCCAACCAGGACCTCAACGCCATCGCCACCTTGAACCAGCAGATCGTCCAGGCCCAGGCTTCCGGGGGCAGCGCGGACCAGTTGGTCGATCAGCGCGAAAAGACTTTGGAGAATCTGGCCGGCCTGGCCAATTACTCCACCACCACCCAGGCCAACGGCGCCGTCAATGTCAGCATCGGCAGCGTAACGATGGTTTCCGGTGGAAACGTCACCGACAGCCTGGAAGCTTACGATCCCGGCAATGGGCAATTGCAAGTCAAGGCCCAACAGGCCGGCACGCCGCTGACTTTGACCGGCGGCAGCATCGCCGGGGAGATTACCGCGCGCGACGGCGCCCTGGCCAGTTTGCAAAGCGGCCTCAACACACTTGCCTCGCAGCTCATCACCCAAGTCAACTCCGTCTATTCCGCCGGATACGATCTCAACGGCAAGACGGGCCAGGACCTCTTCACCGGGACGGACGCCTCCAGCATCGGAGTCAACAGCAATGTGGCGGCCGACCCGTCGCAATTTCAGGCGGCCGGAACCGCCGGAGCGCCCGGAGACAACAGCGTGGCGCTGGCGCTGGCCCAATTGGGCGGCCAGAACGTGGCGGGCCTGGGGAATCAGACCTTCAGCGCCAATTACGCCCAAACCGTGTCGGACCTGGGCAGCGCCATTTCGTCGGTCAATGATCAGCTCGACACCAGCAACGCCGTCAGCCAGATGCTCACCACCCAGCGCAGCGAGGCCAGCGGCGTGTCCACCGATACTGAGATGACCAACATGATCCAATACCAGAAGGCTTATGAGGCTTCCGCCGAATTGATCACCACTTTGAATCAGATGCTGCAAACTGTCGTGTCCATGAAAACGAGTTAGCTGAGAGGCAAAACCCATGCAAATCACCACCACCTCCTTCACCAGCGGTTTTCTCAACCAAATAGACCAGTTGGAAAGTCAGCAAAGCACCTTGCAGAACGAATCCACCACCGGCCTCAAGGTCTCGCTGCCCGAGGACAACCCCTCTGTGATGGATCAGGTGCTCAACCTCCAGACTGAGTCCAGCGCCAACACCCAATACCAAAGCAACATCACCGCGCTTCAAACCACCGCCACGACCGCCTCCGACGCTTTGAACAGCCTGCAAACCATTGTCGAAGACGCCAGTGAAATCGCCACCGAAGCCGGCGGCGTCACTTCTTCCACGCAGATGTCCACCTACGCGACGCAGGTCGGCAATTTGATCCAGGAAGCGCTGCAATTGGGCAACACCAAGGATGCCAACGGCAATTATATTTTTGGCGGCACCGCCACCGGCGCCCCCCCGTTCACCGCGGCTACCAATGCCAGCGGCGATGTCACCGGCATCACTTACAACGGCAACACCTCGGTCGCCAAAAGCGAAATCGCCCCCGGCCTCACCGTCTCGGCGCAAAGCCCCGGAGAGAACAATACCGGATCGGGAGCCGGCGGCGTCTTCGCCGACAGCCGGACGGGCGCTGATTTATTCAGCCATTTGATCTCGCTCCAGCAGGATCTGAGTTCGGGCAACACCAGCGCCATCGCCTCCACCGACACTCCGAATTTGAACAATGACGAAGACAACGTGGTCACGCAGGTCAGCGCCAACGGCGTCTTGCAATCCGCCCTCACCTCGGCCGGCGATGTCGCCACACAGAAATCGACCAGCCTTGATACGCAGATGTCCGACGACACCAACGCCGACCTGGCACAAACGCTCACGCAGTTGAGCCAGACGCAAACGGCGTATCAGGCAGCGTTGGAAAGCGGCACCATGGTGATGAGTCTGTCCCTCCTGAATTTCCTCCAATAACCGCCGGACTCTACCGGCTCGCGCCGGACGGCGGTTCGGATTCGATGCCTTTGAACTCGACCTGCAACTGATCGCTGAGCCATTGGCTGAATACCCGCGCCCGCTTTTCACTCCAGCCCCAGGTCACCAGCTTCAGCGGCTGCGGCCCGGAATTGGCGGCGCGATTCAGGGCGGGCACGTAGGTGAAATGGTCGCCGCTGGGGCTTCTGGTCACCCGCCGCAGCATGGAGACGCCCACGATTTCGCGGCGCGGAACAGTCAGCGGCGCGGCCCGTCCGTCGGTCTGGGGCACGGTCACGGTTTGAGCGGAAGAATGGATGCGCAGATCGAACCGGCCCGCATAATGGCCTCTGGCGGCCCAGGCAAAGGCCGCACCCCCAGTCGCCAGAACCAGAATCCATACGGCGCCCATCAGCCGCAGGGAGGGCGCGAAGCCGCCCATTGTCACGACGGGAAACACGGCCACGAAGGCAGCCGCCGCAAGGCCATAACTGCCGGCCGCCAGCGGCGAATAACCCGCCAGTCGCGCCCTGATTTCTTCGGGGCGTTGCAGAATCCGAATGCCCCCGGCCAGGCCCGGCGGGCGCCTTTCCCTCCTGGCCTGGAAGACCGCCGCCCAGATGGCGATGGTGACGACGTTGAGTGGGAGGGCGAAGAGCAGCAGCAACAGATCGCAACCATCCAGGCCAGGGTCCAGCAAACAATCCCCGGGATCGGCGGAATTGTAATACACGGTGTGCGCCGTCCGGGCCGGGAAGGCGTTGGTCGCGTCGGCGTACCTGAACGAAGCATTGCGGTCGTCGTATCGGTAGCGGCGTCCGACATAAACGACGCCGTTGACGGAAAACTCATAATTGACATCGAAACCCCGGCGCATCATCGCTCCGCGGCCGATGGAGCTTTGGATGATTCTTCCCGTGGTGGACGCGAAATGCGTTGAGCGAAGCTGGCGCGCCGAGGTGTTGAGCACGACAAAATCCCCGGATAGAATCAAGGCCGTCCAAAGAGCCAGCCAAAGCAGAGGGTAATTGAAGGCGAATTTCCGCACCGGGCCAGGGTATTCCAAACGGGGCTGTCTGACAAACAGTTTGCTCGAACGCCCCCGCTTGCTTGCCGCCGCGATCATGGGGAATAGAGACGCCACTGGCGCAAGAGGAAGTATTCGTTGAAAGGGCGGTCATCGGTGATCCGGTAATCAAGGCCGGGCATGAGGACGTCGGTGATGCGCGTTTCATTCGACAGGACGAGGTTGAGGTAGCCCGGCAAGTCCAGGGGATGGGGCCATTCCAAGAGGTCGGCTTGCGCCTTGGGGGGCATGCGGGCGGCCAATTCCTGACCTGTGGCCGGCGGGATGGGGTCGGACGAGGCAAGGAAGTGAATGCCAAAATTGTTGACGCCGTCAAAACAGCGGACATGGGGAAAGGATTCGTAGAGGGAATGCAAGACCGCCTCCAACGTCGGCAGACTTCCTCCGGGAAACCAGATTTGCAGAATGCCGCCGGGGTTGAGGTGTTCCTTGACCACGGCGTAGAATTCCTTCGAATAGAGCAGGCTCGATCCGGCGGCCTCGACCGGCGGCGGCGGATCAATAACCATCACGTCGTACTTTTCCCGCGTCCGCTTCAGAAAGCGCCGGCCATCGTCGATGATAATCCGGCCCTTGGGATTGGCCAGGCACAGCGCGGCGTCATCGTGATAATAGTCGAAGGCATCGCGCACGCTGGGCACCAGCTCGACCGCCGTCGTCGGCACGTCCCAACTGAGGGCCGAGCGAAAGCTGGTGCCCATGCCGAAACAGATGATGAGTACCGATTGCGGCCGGGGCTGGTGAAAGGCCATGGGCAAATGCGCCATGAATTTCGTTTCGGGACTCAGCGTAGTCATGCCGACGCCGTTGACCAGAAGGCGGCGGTTGCGGCTTTGGCCGTAGGAGATGACTTCGGCGGCGTAATCACGGCGCACGCGGGTGCCCTGGGACCGTTTGGCCAGCAGCCCGGCAAAATCGCCCGCGCCAAAGAGGCACCAGGCCAATGCGCCGACGGCCGCCAGCGCTGAGGCGGCCCGCTGCCGCCCCGTGAGCGTCTGGCCGCAGACCAGGCACAGTGCCAGCAAGGGAAGCCCCAAAAGGATCATCGCCATTCGCTCGCTCAAAAGGGGCAGCAACACATAAGAGGCAAACAGCGGCCCCAGGATGCAACCAACGACATTCACGCTGTAAGCCTTCCCCGCGGCGGCGGGGTTGCCGCAGGCGTATTGGTCGATCAAACTGGGAGTGAGGTAGCCGAGGATGGCGCACAGCGGGCAAATGCCTGCCAGAACGACCAGGATCGCCGCTTTCTCGCCGTCGTAGTAATTGCCGGAGATCAGGTCCGGGACCGCCGGGACGAACCTGGGATCGACAGTCACAATCGGAAGAAACGCCGCCACCGCCAGCGCCACCAGCACACCGGCCAATGAGCGCCGCGTCTTTCCCGCCAGTTCATGCCGGTATATCCACGAGCCGAAAAAAGTCGCTCCCAGGTAGGTGAACACAATCAGGGCGAACGAATAGACCTGGGTCTTGAGCACCGGCGTGAACGCCCGCGTCCACACCACTTCCATCGCCATCGCGCTGAATCCTGTCGAGAACAAAATCCACAGCAGCAGCCGGTTGCCGGACGCAGTTACCGCAACGGCAGCCGCGGCAACGGCACCTGCCGGTTGGGCGGGGGCGGGCCGGGGACAGCGCCGGCCCAGATCGACGGCCAAAGCTGTAATGATGAAGTTGCCGGCGGCGGCAAAGGCCAGGGTGTGGCGGAATCCCAGCACTTCGACGAGCACGACGGCCGCGATGATCGTGCCGAACATGGCTCCCAGGACGTTGGCCAGATAGAGATAGCTGAAGCTTTCCGTGCTGGCCGGTTCCTGCTCGCGCACGTAGGCCATCATCAGCGGAAACGTCGCCCCCATGAACACGCACCACGGAAGAATCGCCGCGGCCAGCACGGCTGCCGAGAGGAACAGATACCGGAAGGAATCGGTCTGCCCGGCGGCCAGCAATACATGCTCGCCGATCCCGAATAATTTCGGAACAACAAACGCCCCCAGGCCAATGGCAAACTCCGCGGCGGCATAGAAGAAAATCGCCGAGAAGCCCGTGCGGCGGACCAACCCGGCAACGACCCGGCCGCCCGCCCAAGCCCCGAGAGAAAGACCGAGCATGAATACAGAGATGACGACTGACAGCACCGGGGTGATGATGCCAAAGGACGCAAAAGCCAGGCGTGTCCAGACCATTTGATACACCAAGCCGCAAAAGCCGGAGAGGAAAAACAGGACAAAGAGCGTGCGGCGCGTCGTCCACACCGGCCCGTGGCTGGATTGTGTCATGCGGCATTTGTAACCGTTCTCTCGACCGAGCGCAACAGCAACACCCGAATCACCAGTCATTTTCAGCCTGTCGCCTCCGTACGCGCCGGTTTGCCGGAAACTTCCAAGAGCCAGGTTGCATCTCCTTGATTATCAATGCCCTCAAGCTCGCTTGCGCCGCGGGAGAACTCCATATCCTGCGCTTTTTATGATGCACGAGGGTGCACAAGCCTGCATAAGCCCTGCATTTCGCAGCGCACACTCCGCGCCGCCGGGCGCAGAGGAAGACATTTAACCACGGATTTCCCGTCCGGCGCAAGCCGGCAGCCGATCTGTTGTTCCATCTGACAGCACGGATGGGGAGTTCTTTCTCCGTGAAATCAGTGAAATCCTTGTCCTCCATAGCCAGGCGACGGCGGACGTGGTTAAGTCCCTTTTTTATCCAGACCTCGGTTCAGAAACCCGGCGAAAACCGCCGCGATTTGGTGCGATTTAGTGAAAAAAACAACGCCACCGCCCGCCAGGCGGGAAAAATGGCTTGCGGCGCAAAGCGAGTGTGACGGTTCACGCCACACATGCCGCACGGTGCAGGCACGGGCCGCGCCTACAGCCTTTCAAAGAACAAGCCTACTTATGAAATGTAACACAACCGAAATAAACCGCAAGAGTTTTTCCCGCGGAACACGGAAAGAGGAGAACAAGCGCCAGACTTCCCTTTCTGCGTCCTTCTGCGTGTTCTGCCCACGCATCCGCCCAATAATCAGTTCACTTCTGAAAAAACTCTCCTCCCTCATATTGGCGTCTTGGCGGCGTTGCGTGAGCAGGTCTTGCCTTCGGGCCGGCGCTCCGCGCAAGGGCGAGCTGCTCGTTATACGTTGCCCGGGTGAAGGACGGTCAGGCCCGGAACGCGCTTAAAATGAAGACTTTGAATTGCACTGCAAAGCCGTCCAGGCAAACGGATTTTCAACAAAAGGCAACGAAGATCACAAAGAAAAAATCGCGCGTCTCAGGCGCGTTTTTCAGGGATGCCTTTTCCTCTTCGCTTCGTTTCCTCTTGTTCAAAATTCCATTCCCCGCCTTGTCCGCCATAGTGCTCGCGACGGCGGACCTGTCCTCCGTGGGCCCGGCGAGGGAGGACCTGTCCTCCATAGCCTTGGCGGAGGAGGAATGCCAACACGCGACTCGTCGCGCCGGAGTGCTGACGGAGGCGGAACGCTTCCGCCTTCGCCTGGCTACGGCGGACAAGTCGGCGGGACAAGCCGCCCCTAAAGATGCTTGATGGTGTCGTCATTGTCAGTCCGTCGCAGCTCCGTCTGCGGAGCGAAGGAGGATCCCCAAACAAAACTGTGACGCTCACGGCTGTTGCGTGCACCGATTTGCCAGGCCACAACTTTTTCATCTCAAACTCGACTCCATCTTCCGCTCACGAAGATACGAAAACAACTCGACGATACCACGCCAGAAACTGAACGTCCCCATCGCAATGCAGAGCACGACCAAGCCCCAATAAAGGTAAGGGGTCCTGGGAGGTGTGAAGAATGACGATGAAATCCGAAAAACGCCCGCCGCCAGAAAGATGATAAATGTGATTGCCATGACAAACAGCAATGCCGCCCTGATGAAAGATTCTGGTATAGCCTGTCGAAGGCGCAAGCCGGTGAGAAGCAGCCATACTAGAACCGCCAGCCACCCTCCCCGTTGAGCCAGGCCCCTCAAATAGAAGGGGGCAAAGACCAGCGCCGCAAAAGACGCGAGATTCAGGAATCCAAGCGACAGTGTCACGTGTGAAAATGGCCGCCAGTTATCGTCGCGTTTATAGGCGCTGGGCAGCGTCAAAAGGAGTGCGATGAGTGATACGTATAACAAAGCCGAGGAAACAACATGGATGATGGCTCCACTTGAAATGAAAGTCGGGTGGCTGTCATCTGGCGGCAATGGGTCAAATGGGAAGACAGCACACACACACACCGAAACAACCATCACACCCAATAGAACGCACGATGCCGTAAGAAAAACGGAGGGACGGACAGTAAGCCGAAGTCCGACCAGAAGTATGAGAAACGTCGCAGCTAGTATGAAGGCTGCAGCCGCCGCAAGGATACCGAATGGACCGAGTAGATACTCACTCGTGAAATTGCGCAAAGGGTTGTAATCGGTTCGCAAGAGATGCAGCGCCGCCACCATGATAAGCGCCAGTAGTGTTCCCGCGACTACCCATGAACCACAGGAACGTGATGACATATGCCTTTTCATTTGCTTCGAAAACACTGTCGCCTAGCCTAACGAAAAAAGCTGAGCC